>JAZKJB010000246.1:1132-13621 GCA_040384505.1 Bdellovibrionota bacterium
GAAAAAAACTCCGGTCGAAAAGCGATGCGAGATGGTCGACAAGCTCGCCGATATCTTGAACCGTGACCGGATGACGTTGAACGCGCTCGAAGTTCTCGAAGCCGGAAAGCCCTGGGAAGAGGCCGACGGCGACATCACGGAAGCCATCGACTTCTGTCGCTACTACGCCAAAGAAATGCGCCGGATCGGCAAAGGCATCAAAGTCGGCGGCATCCCCGGCGAAAACAGCATGTACCTGTACAAGCCTCGCGGCGTCTCGGTCGTGATCTCCCCGTGGAATTTTCCGCTCGCGATTCTCACCGGCATGGTCGCAGCGTCAGTCGTGACGGGTAACACCTGCGTCTTCAAGCCTGCCGAACAAACTCCCGTCATTGGCGCTTGGCTCATGAAAGCCCTTCGCGAAGCGGGTTTCCCCGCTGGCGTCGTGAATTTCCTGAACGGCTTCGGCGAAGAAATCGGTGACACGCTCACCGGCCACGTCGACACGTCACTCATCTGCTTCACCGGATCGAAGGCCGTTGGCCTGCACATCTGGGAACGAGCGGCGAAATCTCAGCCCGGTCAGCAGCACATGAAGCACGTTATTTGCGAAATGGGCGGCACGAACGCGATCGTCATCGATTCCGACGCGGATCTCGATGAAGCGGTCATGGGCGTTTTGTACTCGGCCTTCGGCTTCGCCGGTCAGAAGTGTTCGGCTTGCTCACGGGTGATCGTACTCGATGAAATCTACGATCGATTCACCGAACGTCTGATCGAATCGGCTAAGTCGCTGAAGGTCCTCTCGCCTGAGGAAGGCGATGCTTACCTCGGTCCTGTCATCGACGATGAAGCGCACAAGCGCATCCTCGCCGCGATCGAAAAAGGAAAAGCAGAGTCGAAACTCGCCTACCAAGGCGCAGCCCCGAGCGAAGGTTACTTCGTCGGGCCTACGATCTTCGTCGACGTGAAGCCGACCGCGTGGATCGCACAAAACGAAATCTTCGGGCCCGTCCTCGCGGTAATTCGCGCGAAAGACTTAAATCAAGCTCTCGAGATCGCCAACGGTACCGAGTACGCCCTCACGGGCGGCCTCTATTCGCGTAGCCCCGCGAACATCGAGCGCGTGAAACGCGAGTTCGAAGTCGGAAACCTCTACGTGAACCGCGGCTGCACCGGCGCGATGGTGGAACGCCATCCATTCGGCGGCTTCAAGATGTCAGGCGCCGGCTCCAAAACTGGCGGCCCAGACTACCTCTTGAATTTCATGGAGCCACGAGTGGTCACCGAGAACACGCTCCGCCGTGGTTTCGTACCCGCAGAAGAGCCTGCGGCTCCGTTGGTTGGCGAGTAACGTCGGAACGACCGACGACACGCCGTGACTCCAGCGCTGGATTTCAATCGCAGAGCCGTCTCATAACGAGACGGCTCCCTCGAATCTCGAGGGCTAGCACCTTACCTCTGTTATTCTCTGCGCATGAAGTTTTTCTGTTTAGCGCTCTTGGTTCTTGTTTCGAACACCAGTCATGCGACCCCCGATGCTCAGGCTCGCCTCTTCTACGCGAGCGAAGTCGTTGCTACGAAGTCCATGACCGAGCCCTTGGCCTGCCCTAATCCTCCAAAGGGTCCGATGGCGCATTCACGATGCTTTCGTGAACGCCTCATCAAATTTCCGATTAGGTCTTCCGTAGGAATGGTCTCATTGGCCGCTGCAGCGACGATTGCCGTCGCCTGGGACAACAAGACTTCAGTCGTCGACAAAGTGACGCTCAACCTCCATCAAACGGACCTCTTACTCCTGGTTTTCGAGCGCTTCACCCCAGAGCACGACCTTTTGTTGGCGGCGCACCCGAGTGCGGCTCCGTCCGAACGAACCGAATGGGCCAAGCAAGCGAAGATGGAAATCGAATTGCTCGAAAAAATGCGCTTGAACCTGGCGGCTTTGATTGAAAAGCGCCTGGCCGAGGCGGAACGACTTCTAATCCAGAATCGCAAACCAGCTTCGGTCGCCGTTGCCGGAGCGCTCGCTTCTCAGCGAGCCCGCTTGAAGAAGCTCAACTCGATGGTTTTCCGCGCGACCTCAACTTGAAATCTACGGAGCCTGCGTGAACCGAGGCCGACGATAGGTCTCCGTCGCGCAGCGAATTCCACCTTGCTTGCAGATCGTCGCCGATGACGAGCGCATCGGGACGACGTCGTAACCCATATCCCGATAAATGGCGGCGATTCTTCGATCGAGCTCCGGCATCTGGTTGCTCGGGATGATCGCATGGCGATCCGTCAGAATGGCATTGGTTCCGAAGAAGAAAAGTTGTTTGTTCATGGTGGTGTCACCGAAGCCTGGCAGATCGCGGACTTCGTAGCCGTACGATCGAAGCGTCCGCTTCATCATGCGAGAGCTCGCGATTGCTTGTTGGATCGCGAACCCGCTCCAGGTCGCGAACGTCTCGAGGAAGCGGCGAGATCCGCTGTCGAGAGACTTCCCGAAAATGCCGGCCTCGTAGCGATCGACGACTTTCGTACGGATGGCTTTGATCTCCTCGATGGTCGGCTCTGCGGTGAGCTTCATTCCGGATAAGTCATTCAACAGAGCCTCTGGCGAGCGAACGAGAGCCACTTCTCTGTTCGTCTTTCGATCGACGGCCAAGACCATGTCGAGGTCGATGTGGAAGCTCCAAGGACGAGCGGCGATGCTGCTCTTCACCCACAACGGAAGAACCGGCTTTCCGAACACATGGCTGAGAATCTCGACCGCGCGTTGCTGGCTGACTTTGAAAGCCATCAAAGTCGAATGAATTTCGGCTTGGCCGACGAACACGTGTCGATCTCCGACGATGATGTTGCCACCCTGGAGCAAGAACGGAAGCTGCTTCTCGAATGCGATTCGACCGGCGGCACTCAATGCTTCGTTGCCCGGTTTGTAGCGAGTCGAGCCGAGCTCGATCGAACGCGACGCACCCTCGAGAGGTTTCGAACCATCCTGAGCCCACATCGAGAGTTCAGCTTCCTTCCCGACTTCGAGAATCTCCACTCGTTTGCGCACGTCCTCGGGCGCTTTCGAAAGGAAGGCGTCGAGCTTCGCTCTGGGCTGATCGGTCACGACGAGCAATCGAAGGGAGTTCATCGTCGTTGCGGCAGAGAGATAGTCCACCAAGACCCGCGACGACTCGAGTTCCTCTCGAACCGTGTAGTGGATGCGTGCGAAATCCAGCTTCTGGCGGCCGTTTTCGAGCGAGAGTGAAACCGTCGGCAAGAGATCCAGGCGCACTCGCCCCGCTTGGTCGAAGTACTCGACCAATTCGGGATGATGTTTGCCGTACTCGGTGGCGATCACGGCCTCTTCGAAAGTCATTCCTCTCGCGACATAGGCTTCGATGGAGTCGTCGCGCTTCGAATTTGGTTTCACTAGATCGGCGAACTCCGCGTCCGAAAGCTTCAAGGCATCCAAGTGCCGCCGCAAGTCGTTACCCTCGAAGTCGAACTCGCGATCGCGTTTCGGCTCGGCGAACGTCAGACGCTTCCGCGCGACTGCGATCGCCTCGATCGTCTGTATGGCGTGGACTCGTTCGCCCTCGAAGAACGCCGCGCAGGTGATTTTCAACGGAATCCGGGGCGAGGCCGAGGCGTGCCCCGACACCGTCAAATAGATCGACAGCGCCACCGCGTAGGTGAGCTTTGAGAACTTGGATTCCATGGGGAAAAGGAGAATGCAAAAGCGAGAGCAAGTCGCCCGCTTCAACCCGCTTTGCGGTCGTCGTCTCGCTTCGAGCGGCGCTCGCGTTCGTCGCGATCGACGTCGTCTTCGAGCTCGTCATCCCAGTCGTCGTCATCGACGTCGCGGACGAGCCAGCCTCGCTTGAGTGCGAAGGCCATCAGTCCACCGAAAGCAGCGCCTCCGATGTGCGCGCTGTAAGCGACCGATCCGAATTCTTTCGATGCCGACAGGTAGCCCGAGAGATCGGGAACGAACGAGACGATCAGCACGAGCCAGCTCGGCAAAAGCGCGAAGCCGTAGTAGCCCCGCACGGGCAAGAGCCAATAGAAGAACCGAATGCGATCGACGCCCATCCATGCGAATGCGACGAGCCCCATGAGTCCGCTCACGGCACCGCTCGCACCGACGAGCGGCGAAGACGAAATGCCCGATAGGCTCGAGAACGCGAGTGCGCCGATCAATCCGCCGCCCACGTAACCGATGATCACGAAGCTACCCCCGAGCGTCGTCTCCAGGAAACAGCCGAACAGAATCAAGAAGATCATGTTCCAGAACAGATGATCCCAGCCACTATGGGCGAATTGGTAACTGAAGTACTGCATCCAACCGGGGTGCGAAGTACTTAAGCCCCACTTGAACGTCGGATGCGCGGCTTGAAGCTCTTCGACTTCCAAAAATTTCGCCTTCCAACTCGCGATTGCGACGTCGTCGCCCGAAAATTCGAAGCTCGCGGCACTAGACATGAACGCGGAATTGCGGAACGCGAGACTCCCGAGCATCCGACGCATTTCCGCATCCGACTTCGAAGAGTTCTTTCCCATCGTCCTGAGCGTCTCCGAGAAGTGCTCGGGCTCGCGCTCGATCATGTCGGCGAAAGCGCTTCCTTGGGTTTCGAGATAGCGGTCGTCTTCCATGATCTCGTTCAGTCGCGCATCGGTCTTCGAGTAGCTGTCGTAAGTCGCGACGAAGACGAAAAGATTGATGACGAGCAGGAAGTACGTCATCGGTGCGCGAAGGGGATGGAGGATTCCGCTCAAGAACGGGAAGATCATTTCGCCCTCTCGCGCGACTGATCCTTGCTCAGGATCTCGAAGAGGACCTCATTGAAACTGTCGGGGTCGCTCGCGGGCGCACGATCGCGAGTGAGCGATTCGAGCGTCGGGACCTGGCCCAGTTTTTCGAGATAGCTCAAAGTGCGGCCGACTTGCCCCGAGCGATAGGTCGCTACGATCATCGGGCGGGCCGCCAGGCGGTCAATGCCGTCGTTCTCGGCGAGCTTCGTCCCCACACTCACGGTCTCGCTATAGGCCTTCAAGGCATTGTAGCGTTCCATCAGGCGGCGACCGAGGAAGCCCCAACCGGCTTGAGTCGGATCCGACTGGCTCCAGGCATCGCGGACGCCCTTGAGCTCGTCGGCGCTCGAAGCAAGCTCGGTCAGACGAGCATTCGCCTCGATGAAGAAAGGACCAGATTTGTTTTCACCGCTCGCGATCTCACGAAGCAACCGAGTGGCCTCGAGAATCTCGTCTTTCTTCAAACTCGACAGCGCCTTCACGTAGGACTTCGCGTCTTCGTCGTTCGAGAACTTCTTCTCGAGATCGGAGAGTCGCTCTTCGGTCAAACGCTCGGAGCAGCTCTCGCCTCTCAAGTAAGTGACGGCAGTTCCCGCTTCGCCCAAGAACACCTCGTTCTGGTCGACGACGGCACCCAGGAGATCGCACGCCGCCTTGGCCTCGGTCGAACAGCCGCTCGACATCGTTTCGTTGTCACAGAACCATCGAGTGACTTCCACTCTCTGGGCCGGCTCGGCGACCTCGGTCGTCGCCCGCATCGCCAGTCGCGCCTCCGTCTTGCGATCGAGTTTCCAAAGTGCACGCGAGCGCTCACTCGAAACGAAATACGCGAGAGCGCGATGTGGAGGCAAAGCCTCGAGCATGTCGAGAACCCGCTCGTCGCGCCGCTGACTTTCGAAATGCTTGACGAACAAGACTCTCAAGTAAGGAGCGCTGGAAGAGTCGAGCGAAGAGGCCATAGCGTCGAGCACGTTTTCACGATCGGATTCGGCGGTCTTCGCTTCGATCGGATCCTCCGACACTTCGGGGGTATCCAAGATCGTGACGGCTTTGCAGGCATCCGAGTCGGGTTCAGTCGTGCAGACTTTTTCGAAGTACTCTTCGGCGACGTCGGAGTCGTTCGACTCACTCAATCCGCGCGCGAGGTAACCCGTCGCTTTGTCGGTCGATCCCCACAGCGAGAACTCGGCCTCTTCACGGAGGCATTCGTCGTCGATCTCTTCCGCTTGGAAGAGCGTCAAAGCGACCGAAACGCGAGTCGGCTTTTCTTCTCCGCTCGGTGGAATCCATTTGCGATAGGCGTCGCCGACGGGAGCACAGAGTCCGCCGGTTTCTTCGAGGTCGGCGATCAGAGCTTCGGCATCCATTCCGCTCTTCAAGCGAACGAGTTGCACGCTCAAGAGGAACGCAAAAACGAAGAGCGAAGCCGCGACGACTCCGCTCGCCATGGACACTTCCGCGACGGTCGGAGGACCGGCGGCCCGATTCGTCCTTACGGCCACGACGACGGTATCGCCGACGCGATCGTGGAACGGACGGCGGCGCACGTTTCCGAAAACCGCGACCCACGGCAATCCGAGACACAGTGCTTCGAGACAAATGGCGAACGACCTCATGAACGCGGCGAGAGCTCTTGGCTTCCTTCGGTCTTCCCAGAGCGGCTCGACACGAATACCGATCGCACGTTTGCCCGGAGTCGCGCCCCAGAGCGTGAGGAAGATCGTTTGATACGCGAGGTACGCCAAGAGGCTCGCGCCGATGCCGAGGAAGTAGGCCGTCGCCCACCCCTCGCTGTTCTCGAGCAGCTGCGCCTCGAGGGCTTGGCGGCGGAATGGAGACGCGATCAGAGTGATCAGGGGAACGAGGATCACGAGATCCGCGATGAAAGCCGCTACGCGATCGGTTGGCGACGCGAGACGAGACTCGAGCTCGGGCGCCACTCTTTTCGTGGAGCTCGCCCGAGAGTCGTTGTTCGGAATTTCATCGTACGGAATGTGTCCGAAGACCATGTGGTCTTATCGGTGCGGAAAACCCGGACGGAGAGGTCCGGGTTCGAGGAAAACGCGGGGAATTTAGAGAAGGCTTCGTCTCATTTCGATGCGAGTTGCATCATCGAAACGCGGAGTCCGAGCAAGCGGCCGGAAGCATCCATCTTCACGGTGACGTTCGCCATGGGGCGGCTCACCGAATTCAAGAGCTGCCAGCTTTCGGTGACGATGTCGCCTTTGGCGTCGTGGCCGACACGAACCGACTTGTCGAACGAAACCGGAAGGACGTCGCGATTCGCTTCGAGAAATCGTTCGATATCGTCGATCTGTTTACCTTGGTCGCCCGACTTCTCGAGCTCGGCCAGCTTCCCGTTGGTCAAGCGGATGGCGTAGTGACCCTCGAGAAAGCCGAACGCCAACTTCTCGATCGCCGACGGGCGCTGTCCGACGCTCGCGTTCTGACCCAGGTCTTTGCTTGCGAGCTGGTGCACGAGAGAATCTTCGGCGTCGCTCGTTCCCGTCGGAACGCTCGCGATTCCGCGAGACTGTACGGGTTGATCGACGTCTTCGGAACGAAGGAGCTTCGAGTTCGCCAAGGTGACGACGATGACGATGGAAAGGATGGATGCCGAAAGGCCCACCTTCGCTCGCTCGAGATCGAATCTCACTTTGAGATGCTTCACGCGTTCACGGGTATCCGGCTCTTGAATTCGCTCGGTCATATCGATGACGTTGTCCTTGTTGTCTTTCTTCATGGCGTCCTCCCGTGTTCATCCAAGCTACCGTTCTCGTCTTCTCCCCTTACCTTGCGAATGCCGTACCGCCTCTACTGGTCGTAGAGGCCATCCGGACTGTCCATTCTCAGTGCACCTGCTGTCAGGGATTACGAAAAAGCGGTATGTCTCATTTCGAGACGGAGCGAGAGATTTTTCCGGAGACGAACGCGTGCGCTTCTTCGAGCCAGTCGTCTTTTCCCGCGAGTGCGGACTCGAGATCGTAGACCATGATTTTCTCGGGCAGCAATCCGTCACTTTCAATCGCGACACCTTCGCGTGTGCGATAACCGGCGATCGGAATCGACATCGCGAAATCCCCGCCACCGAGCGAACCGACTTCGAACCACCGAGCCATCACGACCTGCCCCGCCGTCGGCGTTCCCCAAACACGAGAGTTCGCTCTCGACGAGAGTGCCTCGGAGAAGATCTCCGAAACCGAAGACGTCGACTCGTCGGCCAGAACGACGACGGGCCGATCGGTGCAGACGTCCATCGGGAACGACTTCAGCTGCAGAAATCCTCCGGAAGACTTCAGAGCTTCGAGCTGCACGCTCGCACGCAAATCGTCGGGCAAGCTGGTCGGCGCTCCCCTTTCGATTCCTTCTGCCGTCGTCCAGAGCTCCCCGACCTTCACATCCTTGCAGAAGAAAGGAGAAAGCGCGCGTAGCATCGCGGGAAAACTCCCGCCGGCATTTCCTCTCACGTCGATCACGAACGCAGAATGGTTTTTCAACTTCCCAGCGATCTCCGCCCAACTCTCGTCGGCGAAGTAGTGGGGAAGAAAACTTCCGATCCTCAGATACCCGACTCCGTTCGGAAGCTCCGTGAGTCGCGGCCCGAGGTCTTCCGAAATCTCCTCGACTTCGACGTCGACGGTGAAAAGCTTCGCGCCCCGCGCGATTTTGAACAAGCCCGGCGTCGAGATGACAATTTCTTCGTCCGCATCCGCACCGTTGACCGAAACCACCGCGTCACCCGCACGAAGGCCTGCTCGAACGCCCGGGCTTTCTTCGATCAATTGGTGGATGACGATCTCGCCCTCCACCCGCCTCGCACGAATGCCGGTGTCGAGTCCTTCGTTGGTCCAGATCTGCCGGTTCTGCGCGGGCGTGTGCACCTGCAGATGCGACGTCTTGAGTCCCTTCAATCTTCGATTGATTCGCTCGATCGTATGACGACGTGACAACGTCGCGGGCTCGGCTGCCGCTTCACGGTCGCAGCGCTCGAGAAACGCCTTCACTTCCGCTTCGCCGGCCCGGAAATAGTTCTCGCGCACGAGCGCGCACACTTCGAAGCCCGCCCGATGATTCGAGAGCGCGATCGAGACGAGCGCGGTCGCGCTCACGACGGCGGAGAAAAAGAAAAAGCCGAACCAAAAGGTCCGGCTTTTTCCATCTCGCACAGTGGAGATCTCTTCGATCGTTCGGATCAAGCCGCTTTCTTCTTGCGAGCCATCGACGGGTCGATGTTGTACTGCTTCACCTTGCGGTAGAGCGTAGCGCGACCGATGCCGAGTGCCTTCGCTGCTTCCGTGAGGTTGCCCTTGAAAGCTTCGATCGCTTGCTCGATGGCAACCGATTCGAGTTGGTTGATCGTCGCGACACCGCGACGTGCATCACCGAAACCCGAGCTCTGCGTGCCGGGGAACTGGAGGACTTTCGCGCCTTCGACGGCTTGTGCGCCGGGAACGAGCGAAGGAACTTCCGATTTTTTCGCCAGAGTCGCTTCATACTGTTCCGGCGTCAGAGTTTGCACGGTCACTCCATGCATCTGGCCGAACTGTTGAGCTTTCTGGATCAGCGCTTGATCGTCGCTGACGACGATGAACGAAGAACGTACCATTTCAAGACCTCCACCCTTAGGTTTTCGAGACAACGTTCAGTAGCTCGCGACTCTCGCCCCGCGTGTCTCACGACACCGAAGCAATCGTCCGATCGCGAGCCACTACGTGACTCACATCAAACCTATCGGCGGCTCGTCTTGAGAAAATGAGGAAAAAAGTTCCCCATTTTGAGATTTTTTTGGAAGTACGCGAAACGATTGAGACGGCAATCTTCGGGCCCGGACGTAAGTCCTCTGCCGTTACGGGCGTCTCACTTGGATCCGGTGAGGGACTTCAGAACGGCAGACGTCTTGTTGAGTTTGAGAGAAGCGTTCTCGACGCTCTTCTCTTTCATCACCGCACGAACGGCGGCTTCGAGATTCGCGTGATCCGTCGAGAGACCTCGGATGGAGAGCTCGACGTAAGCGTCGCCGTTCGGAAGTTCCCAGTAGTCGGCCATCACACGGAGACCCGCCTCGTTGGGAACGCGCCAACGCCACGACTCCACCGGCCCCCACGCCCGAACGCGCTTCGAAACGGAATCGAATCCGCCGAAGTCGTTCGCGAAGAACTCCTGGTCGGGTTTCAAGATGTGCGTGAGAGGTTGCGATCCGGCGATGACGGAGTCGATCGCACCGACGGCGGTCGGCAGACGAACCGAACAAGCCGGCACGGCTTTCAACGGAGTCGCGTCGATGTCGCACGCGAGACCGAAAACGTCGAACCAGCTCGCATCGAGATCGCCCGGCTCGAGGGGGCGAGCCTTCACCATCAACTCCCCACCCGCTCCGGCGACGTTGCGCGCACGGATGTAGAGGCCGGCGGAATAGAGTCGCAGATCTCGAGTGTCGAAGAAGTAGATGTAGGAATGGTCCGCGAGAACGCGGTTGTACTTGAGCTTTTGGATCGTGGTCTGAACAGGGACGGTTCGATCGAGAACGATCTTGAATTCGAGCGGCAAGTTTTCGGCACGGGCGAACGACGCGGTGACCACGGAAGAGAAGACGAAAATGGAAAACGCGAAGTAGGAGTTCACGCGCACGGAAATCAGATCCCCAGAATCTTCAGGATCAGCGACGTCCTGATTTGATCTTGACCTGCATCTTCGAGATCAAGTTGACGGCCATTTTCTCGTGGACCTTGCACATCTTCAGTTCGTCGCGGCGATACGAACGCTGCGACGGAGTGAGGGTGCCAGTCTCGAGCTCCATTTCATAGTCGAGCTTGTTCGAGCGGATGCCGACGAGCTCTTTCGTTTGTTGCTTGAAGAGCTTGGTCACGCCGCTGAGAGGTGCGACTTCGAGCCACTCTTGTTTGTTCTTGTACCAGCTCACCATACGGAGGAAGCGGGCCTTGTTCTTCGCGAGCGTGAAGCGCGGATACTGTTCTTCGGTGAGCTCGAGGATATCGGAGACCGTATCGAGATCGATGCCGTCGTTTTCGGCGTCGTCCAAGACGAGAGGAGCTTTTTTTAGCAGCTTGGATTCCTGGATATTTTCGACGTCGGTGTTCAACACAGTCGGTTCCTCCTCGGGGCTCTAACGATTACGCATGGTGCTGAAATGAAGCTCCGAGTCTATAGCACAGGTCCAACGTGTTTCGAAACCCCCAGGGCTGCTTTTACCGGCTCGTCTCTCGCATTCGGTCACGCGAGGGAAAGTCGTTCAAAGCCGGGCCGAGGAAAAAATCTCCATGGCCAGGGGGAAGAAACTTCGGCTTCGAGCCCTCGTCGGGATCGCTGCCGAATGTCGTACTCGTGCGGAAACAGGCCCTTTCGGGCTTTTCCAACGAAGTCTCTCTTTCAGAGTGCGAGAGTCGAATTGCAAGCTCGTGTCCAACTGGAGGAGCCGAAATCGACGTGAACGAAAGCTTTAAGCTTCGTTTTGGGCTCGTGCGAATTCGAGGGCGAAGTAAGTCAGAATCATGTCAGCGCCCGCTCGTTTGATGGCGATAAGCGACTCATTCATGGCGCGCGGCGCGTCAATCCAGCCGCGCTCGGCTGCCGCGTGGATCATCGCGAACTCGCCGCTCACTTGATAGGCCGCGATCGGAACACTCGTTTTCGCGCGGACGGATTGAATGATGTCGAGGTAGGCGCCGGCCGGTTTCACCATCACGATGTCCGCACCTTGCTGAACGTCGAGCAGCGCTTCGCGAACCGCCTCGCGCTTGTTCGACGGATCCATTTGATAAGTTTTCTTGTCGCCCGATCGTGGGGCCGAGTCGAGCGCTTCGCGAAAAGGTCCGTAGAAAGCCGAAGCATATTTTGCGGAGTAAGCGAGGATGCCCGTCTTCTCGAAACCCGCCTCGTCGAGCGCCGCGCGAATGTAACCGATGCGCCCATCCATCATGTCGGAGGGAGCGACGAAGTCCGCTCCTGCTCTCGCCTGTGCGATCGCCATCGCCGCGAGAATCGGAAGAGTCTCGTCGTTCACGATCTCCCCGTCACGGACGAGGCCGTCGTGACCGTCGCTCGAGTAAGGATCCATCGCGACATCCGAGATCACGGCGAGTCCCGGGACCTTCGCTTTCAAAGTCGAGATCGCGTTCTGCAAGAGTCCTTTCGGATTCGCGGACTCTTTGGCGAAACGGTCTTTCTTGTCGCTCGAGAGATATGGAAAGAGCGCGACGGCCGGAATTCCGAGCTCACTCCCTTCGCGACAAACCTCGACGAGTTTGTCGATCGTGAGCCGCGAGTGGCCCGGCATCGAGCCGATCGGTGTCGCCTTGTTCTTCCCGTCCATCACGAAGAGCGGAAGAATCAGGTCGCCGACGTCGACGCGCGTTTCGCGTGCGAGACTGCGGACGGCGGCGGTCGTTCGAGTGCGTCTCGGGCGCTGGAGCAATCGGACGCGTGTGCCGGGGGGCTTGCCGCTCTTTTTGGCCATCGTTGATCTCCATGGGGTCGCCGTGTGGTCTGAAGCATCAATTTAGACCAACCCTGGAGAACTCTGCAACCTCGTGCTTGTCAGAGTCGGCGACCTGAAGAGAAAGTGACTCCATGAATGCACAGTCCGTCGTCGTCATCTCCGGTGCCGCTCGTGGCATCGGCCTCGAGCTCTTCAAGCAATGCCTCTCGCGAGGAGCCCGGGTGGTGGCTGGCGTTCGCACGCCGGAGAAAGCCACCGAACTGAAG
>JAZKJB010000246.1:13631-16943 GCA_040384505.1 Bdellovibrionota bacterium
CGGGCCGAGCCTATGTTTTCTCGTTGGACGTGACGTCCGACGAAAGTTCGAAAGCCTTCGCCGACACGATTCGCAAAGCTGGACTCGATCGAGTCGACATCTTGATCAACAACGCCGGCGTCTACCTCGATGGCGAGGCGACCCTCGACACTCTCGAGAGCGACGTGGTCATGAAGACTCTCGACACGAACACCGTCGGACCAATCCGCGTGACTCGTGCCCTGATGCCTTTGCTCAGGACATCTCCACAAGCACGAATCGCGACCATTTCTTCGTTGATGGGCTCGGTCGCGGACAACGCGGCCGGAAGCTCGTTCGCCTACCGCATGAGCAAGGCGGCCGTGAACATGTTCGTGAAAACTCTCGC
Organism: Bdellovibrionota bacterium; assembly: GCA_040384505.1. GTDB lineage: Bacteria > Bdellovibrionota > Bdellovibrionia > Bdellovibrionales > JAMPXM01 > JAZKJB01. The sequence goes on from JAZKJB010000246.1 coordinate 13,999, forward strand.
GATCGAAGAACGCGAGATGATCGCGCTCAGTCTGCATCCCGGCTGGGTGAAAACGGAGATGGGCGGCACGCGAGCGCCACTCGCCGCGGACAAATCGGCGGAGGGCCTCATCACGGTCATCGAAACCGCGACACTCGGCGACTCCGGCAAGTTCTTCAACCACGCCGGCCGCGAACTTCCTTGGTGAACTGGCCTACGTCGCTGCGCTTGTAGGCTGCGTGTTCATCGTGATTCCGCTCCAGCCTCCAGGTTGGGCACCCTTGCTCCTCGGACACATGCCTCCTGCATTCGCCACTACGGGCCGCCGTCGTCCATGGAGGTCCGATGAACAAGGGTGCCCAACCTGGAGGCTAGAACGGAGCACGTCGCCACGACCCTACAAGCGCAGCGACGTAGGCAAGTTCTTCCAGTCTAAGCTAAATTATTTCGATTTACCTTGGTTCGCGACCGCTTGTGCTTTTCGCGCGATCTCGTCGGCGTCGCCCAGGTAGTAACGTCTCATGGGTTTGAGATCGTCGTTCAATTCGTAAACGAGCGGGGCTGCCGTCGGAATGTTGAGCTCGACGATCTCGTCGTTCGGAATGTTCTCGAGGTACTTCAGGAGCGCGCGAATGCTGTTTCCATGCGCGGTGATCAAAACGCGCTTGCCCGCCCGGAGATCCGGCACGATCGACTCGTTCCAGTAAGGGACGAAGCGCTCCACGGTGTTCTTCAGCGCCTCCGAACCCGGAAGATCTTCCGGGCTGACGTTCTTGTAGCGCGAGTCGAACTTCGGGTGACGCTCGTCATCGGCCGAAAGCGGCGGCGGCGGAACGTCGTAGCTCCGGCGCCAAACGAGGACTTGCTGATCGCCGTGCTTCGCCGCGGTCTCGGCTTTGTTGAGGCCCTGAAGATCGCCGTAATGACGTTCGTTCAACCGCCACGACTTCTTCACCGGGAGCCACATTTGATCGAGCTGATCCAGCGTGATCCAGAGCGTGCGGATCGCGCGCTTCAAGACCGAGGTGTGAGCGACGTCGAAGACGAAGCCTTCTTTCTTCAACAGCTCTCCAGCCGCTTTCGCTTCCTCGAGACCTTTCACGGACAGATCGACGTCGGTCCATCCGGTGAATCTGTTTTCTTGGTTCCAGGTGCTTTCGCCGTGGCGGAGAAGAACGAGCTTGATCAAAGGAGAACCTCCCGAAGAAGCCGTCATTCAAACAACGCCTCTCGGCTCCCGCAAGCCGCATGGCGTGGAAGGCCTCAAAGACCGAGGCCACGCGCGAATTGGTCGAGCTTGTCTTTGATGAGGTCGCGAGTTTCACGAAACCGCGCCATCTGCACCGCTTCGTGGCCCATATGCCCCGCGGGATCCGGAAACGGCCAATGGAGACGTCGAGCGGTCTTCGACGCGACAGCGGGACACACCTCTTCTGCGCAAAGTGTGATGATGTAATCGAGACGTTCACGAAACTCGGGATCGAGATCATCGAAACTCTTGGATTCGTTGCTCGAAATGTCGATGCCGATCTCAGCGAGTGACCGAATGGCGTAAGGATTGACGTATTTCGGTTCTGAGCCCGCGCTTTCGACCCAAGCCTTCGCGCCGAAGCGCTCCTTCGCCAAGCCTTCGGCGAGTTGGCTGCGAGCCGAATTCGCCACGCACATGAAGAGGATCTTCATTCAACAACACCCTTCTGCAGAGCTTCGCTCCTCGCCTTCGACCTGCTCGCAACGAATCCACGCATAAATTACGGCGGCGAGGATCGCCCCGAAAATGGGACCGACGAAATAGATCCAAATTCCCTCGTAGCGACCTTCGAAGACTGCTGGCGCGAGGGCACGAGCCGGATTCATCGCGGCGCCCGAGTGGGGGCCGCCAACGTAAGCTCCGAGAGCCACGATGGCTCCGATGGCGAGGCCCGCCATCGTGCCGACGGCTCGCGTGTCGGTCGAGACCGCAACGATCACGAACATCAAAAAGAATGTGAGAATCGTCTCCCAGGCGAGGGCGATCCACACTCCGTCATGCGGGAAGGCTGACGCCGAAGACGTCGCGGAAGGTTCGATGAGCACCATCAAAACGGCCATCGCTAGAAACGCGCCGGCGAACTGCGCGAGCCAATAATGTGCGACGTGCTTCAGCGGAAAATGTCTTGCGACGGCGAACGCGAGAGTGACGGACGGATTGAAGTGCGCGCCAGAGATATGCCCCAACGCATAGATCATCACCGAGACGGAGACGCCGAAGACGACTGCGGCACCGGAATGGCCTGACAAGATCGCGCCGCAACCGAAAAAGACGATCGCGAACGTTCCGAGGAGCTCTGCGAAGAATTTTGACCGCATGGAATGGGTTTATCGGATCGTCGGGCGACTTCCAACCCTGGGAGGAAAAACTGACCGAACCCTAAAGGGTAAAAACGGCGGCGATGCAGAAGATTCCGTCTTCTCGCCAGTCATCCATGACAGGCATCGCCCCTCCAGTTGTGATGCTGAGGAGTAATGAGCGCACCTTCAACCAAATTTTGTGTCAAATCGAGACGAGGTCCTGCCCCTCTCTCCTAAGTACTTGAAAGAGTGATCAAGGGAAGCTGGACCGACGCCGAAAAGAAATTCGAAGTCCGACGGAGGTCGAGATGCGCAAAATTCTCTTTGGTCTCGGCTTCTGCCTCGTAGCGATCGTTTTGCTTTATGCGAGCGGCGTTCAACCTTCCGCGGACGACGCTGGAGGAAAGTACGATGAACTCGCGCGAGTGAAGACGATGGCCGTCAATCTCGCGCAGTCACTTCGAAGCGGCGCTCTTCGAAAGCCACCCACCGGAGTCGAAACTCCTGGCACTGACGCAACTGAAGCCGATGTCGAAATCGCAGCCACGTTGGCGAAAGAAGAGCCTGCACTCGCGAAACGCGATGTCCCGATGACGGCTAAAGAGACGATGCAGGCCGCACTCGCTCTTCAACGG
>JAZKJB010000246.1:16953-35623 GCA_040384505.1 Bdellovibrionota bacterium
GGAGGCGCGATGACTGGCAATGATAGCCAAGACAAGATTCTCGGATCCATCGAAGACGACGAGAAAGTGGAGCTCGAACGACAGGCTCGAATGCCGGCATCGAGTGAGCCGAGCAAGACGACGGTGATCGTGATGGATGGATCGGCGGGATACGACCCCGCGGCCGAGGACAAGATCGGCCAGCTCGCAGTTCCAGAATCGGTTCGCCAGGAAATTTTGAGCAACTATCGCCGAACGGGCATCATGCCGGCATTCGAACAGAAGTAATTACGACGGTCCACTTCCTCCGCCGGGCGCTCCACCGCCGCCCGGTCCGCCACTACCACCGGGTCCACCACCGCCGCGACCTTTGCCGCCTCGGCGACGACGTCGTTTGCGTGCTCCGCCCTCGCCACCTTCTGCGCCACCCGGTCGATTTTCTGCGCCGGGGGGCCGTGGTTGTTGCGGCGGGCGCTGCGGGCCCTGCCCTTGCGGTCGCGGTGGGCGATCGCCAGGAGGGCGCGAGTCGCGCGGAGGTCTCGAGTCACGTTGTGGACGTTGATCCCGTTGTTGCGGGGAGCGCTGCTGTTGCGGACGCTGCTCGCGTGAAGAAGGACGCTCGCCCGGAGGCTGAGGCGTCGTTTCTCCACCTTCGATGACGGGATCGACGACTTCCGGTCCTTCGTTTTCTTCGCCTCGGCGGGCGACGACGGCTTCGACCCGATCGTCTTTGACCTGCGCCTTTTTCGATTTGCGGCCGCCGATGAGGCCTTGCTCTTTCTGAATCTGCTCGGTCATGTCGACGACGATGTCGCCGTAGCACTTCAGCTGACACGAGAGTCGACGGCGATCGATGAAGTAGCCGCTGCCGATGAGCGAGAGCTCTTCGGTGCCCGGCGGAAGTACGTTGTGCTCGCCGTCCACGATTCGAACACGGCACTCGGCACAGCTCGGAACGCCTTTGCAAACCGATTTGACGTAAATGCCGTGATCTTGCGCCACGTGCAGGACCGGTTCGCCCGGCTTGATCTCGAACTCGACGTTTTGGGGAACGAACTTCACTTTCATGCTTCGATCCGGAGTTTCGCGAATTTCTTCTTCCCGACTTTCAAGATCACTTCGTCACCGGCTTTGAAAGAGAACTTCGCGCGAGGCTGAGAGACTTTCTCGCCCGCGATCTCGACCGCGTTCGATTGGATCAGGCGTCGCGCTTCGGAGGTCGACGGAACGAGATCGTAGTCTTTCAAAAGAGCTGCGACATCGATCTCGGTCGCGAACTTCGACACGCTCGCCTTGAACTCCGGCATCTCGTCGGGAACACCCTTGTTCACGAAGATGCGGTCGAACTCTTCCACGGCGGCTTGCCCTGCGGCTGCACCATGGAAACGCGAGACGAATTCTTTCGCGAGGCGAACTTTTATGTTTCGGGGATTCACTTCACCCGACTTCATCTGAGCCTTCATCTTTTCGATTTCCGCACTCGGGACGTCGGTGAGCAGGTCGTAATAGCGCATCATCAACTCGTCCGACACGCGCATGGTCTTGCCGAACATGTCGCGGGGTGAATCGTCGACGCCGATGTAATTGTCGAGGCTCTTGGACATCTTGTTGACGCCGTCGAGGCCCTCGAGAAGAGGCATCGTCATGATGCACTGAGGTTCCTGGCCGTGCGACTTCTGAAGATCGCGGCCCATCAAGAGATTGAATCTTTGATCCGTTCCGCCGAGCTCGACGTCCGCACGAAGCGCCACCGAGTCGTAGCCTTGCACGAGTGGATACAAGAATTCGTGGATCGCGATCGCGACGCCACCCTTGTAGCGCTTCTCGAAATCGTCGCGCTCGAGCATGCGAGCGACCGTCGATTGGCCCGCGAGCTTGATCATGTCGACTGCGCTCATCTTCCCGAACCAAGACGCGTTCCATGCGAGCTCGCACTTCTTCTCATCGAGGATCTTGAAAGCCTGGCTCACGTAGGTCTTCGCGTTTTCTTTCACTTCTTCCGCGGTGAGAGGCGGGCGCGTTTCGTTTTTACCCGTCGGATCCCCGATCAGCGCCGTGAAATCTCCGACGAGGAAAATCACCTGATGCCCGAGATCCTGGAACTGCTTCATCTTGTTCATCAAGACGGTATGTCCAAGATGGAGATCGGGCTTCGTAGGATCGAAACCCGCTTTCACTCGAAGTGGCGCGTTGTTCTTGTACGATTTCTCGAGCTTCTTCAAGAGTTCGGCATCGCTGACTAAATCAACGACTCCCCTCTTGAGCTCTTTCAGTTGTTCGGTCGGCGTAGCACTAAACATACTCACCTTGCGTGTTCCACCACGCGAACTTCGCGGATGACGGTGACCTGCACTTGGCTCGCGTACGAGAGCTCGCGTTCGATTTTTCGGGCGATGTCGTAGGACATCATCGAGGCTTGCTCGTCGGTCACGCGGCTGGCTTCCACGAGAACGCGAAGTTCTTTGCCTGCTTGCACGGCGAACGTGCGGACGACGCCGTCGAAGCTATTGCCGATCGATTCCATGTCTTCCATACGGCGGATGTACGAATCCATCGATTGGCGGCGTGCGCCGGGGCGAGAATCCGAGATCACGTTTGCGGCCTGCACGAGGAAGGCGAGAACCGAATTGGGTTTTTCGTCGTCGTGATGGGCGCGAACCGCGTGACAGACCGTTTCGTGCTCGCCGTGCTTCTTCAAGAAATCGGCGCCGACGACCGCGTGCGAGCCTTCGATCGTGTGATCGAGACCCTTGCCGATGTCGTGCAACAAACCCGCTCTGCGCGCGCGCTTCACGTCGAGACCGAGCTCGGCGGCCATCATGCCGGCCAAGTTCGCGACTTCGATCGCGTGCTGCAGAACGTTTTGCGACATCGTCTGGCGAAACTTGAGCGAGCCCAAGACTTTCACGATCTCGGGATGGATCCCCGCGAGGCCGAGTTCGAAGACGGCTTTCTCGCCGTCTTCCTTCATCGTCTTGAAGATTTCCTTTTTCACTTTGTCGGCGACTTCTTCGATCCGCGCCGGGTGGACGCGACCGTCTTCCATCAATTTTTCGAGGGCTTTCTTCGCGACTTCGCGGCGAACCGGGTCGAAGCTCGAGATCACGACGGCTTCCGGAGTTTCGTCGACGATCAAGTCGACGCCGGTCGCGGCTTCCATGGCGCGGATGTTGCGGCCTTCACGACCGATGATCTTCCCCTTCATCTCTTCCGAGGGAAGGTTGATCACGCTCACCGTGCGTTCCGAGGTCGTCTCGCTCGCGTAGCGTGCGATCGCCATCGCGATGATCCGCTTCGCGCGCGAATCGGCGTCCGCTTTCGCTTCTTCTTCGATTTCCATCGCGCGTTTCGCGGCTTCCGCGCGGACGTCACCGGTCAAAGCGTCGATCATTTCCTTTTTCGCTTCGGCTGCCGAAAGCCCCGAGACCTGCTCGATGCGGGCTTGCAGCTCGCCTTGCTTTCGCATCGCATCTTGCTCGAGTTCACCCATGCGCTTCTCGGCGATCTTCACCTTCTCGTCGCGTGCGGCGATCTCTTGCAGACGCTGCTCGAGCTCGCCTTCCTTGCTCTGGAATTCCTTCTCGAGCTTCTGTTCCTTGTCGACGAGCGACTTCTCTTCCTGCTGGAACTTTTGCTTCTGCTTCTGGATGTCGTTCTCGGCGTTCTTCCGCGCGCGATTCTCGAAATCCTTCGCACGTTGTTTCGCATCCCGATCGATGCGGCCGGCGTCCGAGCGCGCCTTCGAGACGATCTTCTCCGCTTCGGCTTCCGCGCCCTGCTTCGTCTTTTCGTCCGCCGCCTTCTTGTAGAAGAGCATGCCGATCGCGCCGGCCAAGAGGCCCGCGATCGCCATCACGACGGATACGATGATTTCGTTCATGTCTGGTTCCTTTTGATTTCGCGGGATTCGGTGATCACCCAATCCATCGCTTGATCGTGAGAGTCGGTCGGAAGCGACGTCGAGGCGATCTGCCTCTCGAACGCGATTCCGACTCTTGCTCTCGAGTTGGTGTTCTTGTTTCGCTCAGCCGAGCCGAGAGCGCGGTCGTAGTAACCGCGTCCCCGACCCAGTCGGTTGCATTGAAGATCGAAAGCGAGACCGGGAACGAGCAGGCCACGAAGCTCACCGAGCTCGACGTGTCTGGATCGTTCGGGGTCGGGCTCGGGGATGTTCCACTGGTTCATGACGAGTGGTCCGCTCGGAACGAAGAACGAAAGCGTTTCGCCGTCGACGCGCGGAAAGGCCCATTGGATGTTTTCGGTTTTGGAGTAGATGGGAGAGATGTCGGGTTCGAAACCGACCGGCATGAAGCCCGCCCACAGACCGGGACGGACGGAGAGAAAGCCGAGGAGCCTCGAACACAAATCGCGCGAACGCGCCTGGTAGGCGGAGATATCGGTGTCGCGCTCGAGATTCGTGCGAAACGCCTGGCGGAGTTGTTGTTTCGAGATCACTAAAGTCCCCGGGTCATCACGTGACCGGAACTCTCGACGGTGAGATGCGAATCAAATTTTTCGAATCAAAACGTCGTGAGCCCCGGGCTCGCCAACCGATCGCGCAATCTAAAGAGCGCGGATCAATTGTCGAGCTTGGGTGTCGACCGAGAACTCTCCAACTCCGAGATCACCTTGAGGGCTTTGGCCTCGAGGGTGCCCAATTCGGATTGGGCTTTGCGTTTGAGCAGCAGATATTCTTCCGCAAGATGCAACGATGCGAGGATCGATGCATTCTGGACCGAGCCGGTCTTGGTGAGAGGTAAGGCTTCGCGGATCTTTTCATCCACGAGAGCGACGAGCTCGTTCACGGTTTCTTCATCATGCGAGGATTTCAAACGCAATTGGACGCCAGCGATCTCGACCTCGAAGAGGCGAGGCGCGGCAGTCTCTCCACCGCGACTCTTCGTCGCCGTGGATTGAGGGATCCCGGATTTTGGAGATTTCTCAATCATTGCCAAAGAGTAAGCTAAACCGTTCATGTGGGCTACTTCGAATTTGAAACGCAGGGCGTTGGCGAATGCGCGGCACTCGAAAGCGACCTTAGTTCGCGCCGACGGCCCTCGAAAGTTCGCCGAACTCGTCCCGACGGTTGCCCGTTTTCTCGATCTCAGCCATCCACCCTTTGGCTCTAGCTACATCGCCCTGCGCGAGGGCGATCCTAACGGCCGTCGCAAGTGTCTCGACGTCTTGCCGCTTCACGAGCTCACGCTTGATGAGTTCGAGAGCGAGATCGAGTTCGCCTGATTTCGCACTGAGCTGGAGCGCACGGGCGAGAGCCGCTGGGTGGGCCAAAGGGGCCGCCGAAATCTCGGTTTTGAGGAGCTCGACCGCGAGATCGATGAGGCTGCGGAACCTTTCCTCCCGTCCCCGAGCTTTTTCGACCCGGGCCTGCTCGACCAGCCACTCGGGATTCTTGTCGATCGCTTGAGCCGTTTCGAAGGCCGTGCGAGCCGCATCGTAGTTCTTTTCCTTCAATTCGATTTCGCCGAGAAGCCCGCGAAGCTTCGCCTGCTCCGAAATCTTCAGCGCCGGACTGAGGACTCGCCGCGCACGCGAAGGATCCCCCGTTCGAAAGTAGAAGCGTGCGAGATGGAATCTGTTTTCGATCGCTCCCTCGAGATCCGTTTTCTCTTCGAGTCCGATGGCGGCGGCATAATCGCGCTCGGCTTCAATGAAGGCTCCGACACTTTCACGGGCGATCCCGCGGAGACGATAGGAAGCGCTCGATGGCTTCTTTTCGGTGAGCTCGTAGGCCGCCTTCAAAGCCTCACCATAGCGACCGAGCCCAGAGAGAACGATCACGCGAAGGGGAAGGACTTCGACATCATTCGGAGACTCTTTCTCGGTCTCGTCGAGATACCGTAGCGCTCTTTCGAAATCGTGACGGGCGCTTGCCACGTCCGCGAGAACGAGCCGTGCGTTTTTGCGATAGGGAGAATCGAACTGCAACACGCGGTCGGCCGCATCTATCGCGAGCTCGAACATCTTCTGATCGCCACTGGCCTGCGCTTCCGCGAAATAGGCCGTCGCGAGCTCGGCCCAGTTCATCGCGCTCGCGGGATCGGATTCGACTCGCGCTCGAAGAGTCTGCAGGTCGGAAAGCTTTCGATCCTGAGCGACGTGATGAATCGAGTAATCCGGCTCGGAGACCAGCCAGAAAATCGCCGCCACGAGAGCGGCCAAGAGAGTCAACGTGACGACGACGTGTTTGCTCACGTTCAAATGATCGAGTTCACGAATTCGTCGGATGAAAAATGCCGAAGGTCTTCGATGCCTTCGCCGACACCGATCAACTTGATCGGGATCTGCAATTCACAGACGAGTCCGACCGCGACGCCACCTTTCGCCGTGCCGTCGAGCTTCGTCAGAACCACGCCGGTCACGCCGAGGGCTTGATGAAATTCGCGAGCCTGGATCAAAGCGTTCTGCCCGGAGTTCGCGTCGAGTACGAGGAGCACCTCGTGAGGAGCCTCGGGAAGAAGCTTCTGGATCACCCGCTTCATCTTCTTCAGCTCTTCCATCAAATTTTTCTGCGTGTGCAAGCGACCCGCCGTATCGATGATGATGACGTCGAAGGCTTCCTTCGTGCCGCGCTCGACCGCTTGATAAGCGACCGCGCTCGGCTCGGAGACGTTTTCGGGGCTGAAGATTTCCACTCGCGCGCGCTCGGTCCAAACTTTCAACTGATCGCCGGCCGCTGCGCGAAACGTATCGCCCGCCGCGACGAGGACTTTGCGACCGCTTTGGGCGATCCGACTCGAAAGTTTGCCGATCGTCGTCGTCTTACCTGCGCCGTTCACGCCGACGACCATGAGAACTGCGGGCTTCTTGTCCCAGATCATGAGCTTCTCGAGTCCTTCGAGATAGGGCTCGCTGCCGTGGCGAACATGCGCGCCGTTACCTGTGCCGTTTCCATTCTCGACTCCGTGAAAAATCGAGAGCATCTCGCCTTTCAGCGCTTCACGAACGGCTTCGAAGCCTGATCGTCCGTCCGCTTTCATTCTCGTCTCGACGGCATCGAGCAAGCGCTGCACCGTTTGCGGACCGAGATCCGACGTGTAGAGGATTTCTTCGATCTCTTCCATCTCACTCGTCGAAAGCGACTCGCGCGATCCGAAGAGACCTTTGAGCCGACCAAAGAACGAGCCGCGCGTGTTCGCTAGCGCTTGATCGAGCCGCCGCGGCTCTTGACGCTGGATTTGATCGAGAGTGTGAAGCGGCGCCTCGTCGACAGCCGACGCACTTTCCTTCGGTCCGATGGGAGTCGGGACACCGATTGGCGATCGGCCAGCAGTGATTTTTTCGGTTCCCAGATCTCGATCGGAGAGCAATTCGACCTGCGACTTGTGAACCTTGGGTCGCGGTACGGCCGGTCCGCCACCGCGAACTAAGCGCACGACCAAGAAGACGGCCGCGATCGCTGCGACGCCGACGACGATCCACAGGAGAATCGGGTTGTTCATGAGTTCAGTCACGGAAACTCCCCTTCAAACGAGAAACGCCGCTCATCTTAGTGAGCGGCGTTCGAAGGGGTCAAGTCGTGTAGCCCCGGGGCGCAGGGCCTCGGAGGGCAATTAGCATCGTCAGAAGCTCAGTGGAGCGCTCACGCTCAACATGAAGAAATTCTGCGTCGCTTTCGAATAGCTCGTTCCCGGGATGTCCCACTCGGCCGCACCCGATTTGATCTTCTTCGCGTTGTTCATGATGTATTCCGCGTTTATCGCGATGAGTGGGAAACCCGTGAAGCTCGCGCCGACCTTGAGGCCGTCCCCTGTGATCGTCGACGTTCCCGTCGCGTCTTTCAACTCGGTCGTGCTGGTCAAGCTGTAGCCGGCCCATGCGCGGATGAGCGGCAATCTCGCACCTGCATAAGCCCACAATTGGCTGCCGGAATAATCGTAATCGGTCGCGCCCGTCGACGTGGCCTTGAACTTTCCACTGACCGGCATCGTGTAATCGAGACCGACCATCGCAACGAGAAATTGCCAGCCGAACCGTGCACCGACCGCCAGGTTGTTCATGTCGTACGTGGAGCCGCTTCCGACAACGGGATCGATCTTGGCCTGACCGTAGGTGTAACCGAGATAGGGCTCGAGAAGAATGTCGGCCTTTGCCGTCGACACGATGGCGAGAGCAGCGAACGAAATCAAAGCCATACGAATGATACGCATATGTCCTCCTTCAGAAGTGACGTCTCTAGGAGAATGCATGAACACGATTCTCACAAGGCCTGACTTCCCTCGTAGTGCAATGACCAGTGGAATGAGTTCCCAGAGCGGAACGTCGTGAGTGAAAAAAGCAACAGCGGACCTAGGGCCGGGGAGTTTCTGCAAGGCGCGCACGAAGTCGGTTTCGGCGAACCATGATCTCGCGAATGACTTCGTCATAGCGCGGATCTTTCATGATGGCGCGCAATCGATCGCGCGAAAGCTGGCGAAGACCGTCGGCGAACGAACCGTGAAGTGGACCGAGATCGAGACCGGCGACGGGATCGCGCGCTGTCGGTTGCTTTTGAAAATCCTGAAGCGGTTGAAGCGAGAGCGAATTGTCGATCGCGACGACTCGCCCTTTTCGCGTGAGAAGATTTCGCGAGTTTTCGGTCGCGCGGAAATTCGCTCCGGTTCGATCGATATTGTTCAGCAGATAGTCGAACGCCGAAAGTTTCTCGAGCTCACCTAATCGAGGTTTCGATCCGTCGGCTTCGACCCACGCTTGAAGTGAACCGCGCATCCCTTGAATCGTTCGCACGACGGTCGGCGGAACCTGGCCGAGCCCGAGGACTCGATCGATTTCGTAGGCGATCACTTCAGCTTCGGGATTCGCTTTCCTCGCCCAAACGTCGCGAGTCGCATTCGGGCCCCAGTGTTCAGGCGCAGGTTTGAAAATCGCCTTCTGCCCGCCTTCGAGGACCACCAAGTAGTGCTCGGTTTTCCCATCGAGCTGAGCCTTTTCGAACGAAATGACGACTGCCGTTTCGAGAGTGCGAACGATTCTCGGCCGCGGACTGAAAACGTCGAAACACGTAGCCTGGCCATAGGCAGAGCCCATCCACGGCACGACCGTCAGAATCGCGACAAGGCATGCGAATAATGAGAGTTGGCGAACGACTTTGGCCATCACCCGTAGACAATTACAAGATGAGGGCCAATTCCCCCTCGAGCTGGACCAACGACCCATTGTCTCGAGCCACCCATTTCCCGATACGGAACGGTGATGTTACGGCTCGCGGTTTATCTCACATTTCCGATTCTTTGCGTCTTCGCACAACACGCGTCAGCGGGTTCGTTTCGCGGCGGATGCAAAGCCATTTTGATGATGGCCGGTGGCGGAGATCCCGATCACGCCTTCGCGGAAAACGTGAGTCTCATGAAACAAAGACTGATCGAACGCGGGTGCCGAGCGAGCGACATCCACCTGGTCGTCGATACCAATCTAACGGAAGACACCCGCCTCGCTGCAGGGCCGGGAAAAGTAAACGAAACCATGAATCGTCTCGGCAATCCCCCGAGCGCGAACTACCCACCGAACCGCGCAGGAGTTCAACAGGCTTTCGACCGCGTTTATCGAGATCTGAAACCCGACGACCGAGTCTTCGTCTTGATCTCGGGTCATGCCTCGGGAGAAGAAAACGCGCACTTCAGGGACTTCCACTACTACGCGAAGGATCTCGATCGCGACTTGAGACGACTCGGCTCGAAGTACCCCGGTAACGAAACATTGAAGCAAGTCGTCGTCGACATCTGCTGGAGCGGCTCTTGGGTCGCCCCCGTTTCGAGAGACCGAACATGTGTGGTCACGTCGCAAAATTCCGAGGACTACAGTTGGTATGTTCCCAAGGGCGGGCGATCGTTCACTTACTCGCTTCAAGAGGCCATGACGTCGTCGTCCAATCTTCTCCAAGCTGCAACCAAGGCCGACGAAGACGACAATCCGAGAAACTTCAGCCAGTCCTCGGCGAACCCTGCGTCTTACAACAGCGAAGGAATGATGAGAACCCTGGAGAACGCGAGAGCCAGCCTGCGGAATGGTTGCGCCCCCTACTGCGGTTCCCGACCCGACTGCCAGGCGAATCACATCACTCACGTCGCATGTCGCGTGAGTTGTGAAATCGACATCGCCAGTTTCAGATCGATCGAGAGACGAATCGGCAATTTGAGCGCGCGAGATGCCGTGCTCTCGCGACAAATCCGGGCCGCACGCGATCGTATGTTTTCGCTTTCCGGAAAAAATATCACCTGGGAAGACTACGAGCGCATGTCAGCGGAGGCCGACGCCGTTCGGACCCGCCTGAGCGATCTCGAGTCCGAGTTCGGGACCTGGATCAACAACACTAAAACTGGACAGTCGCTCTCTGCCAATCAGCAGCGGGTGCAGGCGGGGCGCGCATGCCTCACGGAGAGATTCTGATGCGAAATTTCAAGATTCTAAAAGCGCTGATGCTCTTCGCGTTCGTCGGCTTCGGCTGGGCGATGCCGAATGCCCATGCCATCCCGACGCTGAAAAAATCGCGGTGTATCTTCGAAGGACGTCTCGAGAAAAATACCGGAAAGTTGCCTTATCGCGTGACGGTCAACGAGGGAAGCGGCGGCGCCGTGACCCTCGAGTTCGAGACCGGTCTCGGCGTGGGTGTCGCGGCTCTCGTCGGGAAAACCGTTTTCCTCGCGGTTTCGATTCCGAAAGATCAGCAAGCCCCTGTCGTCACGGTCGATCTCCTCTCGATCCACGAGAAGAAGTCCGGCCCCCCTCGCGTCTATCGCAATCAAAAGGAACTCGACGACGCCTGCGACCCGTGAAATGAAAAGGCCAGGCGAAATCCGCCAGGCCTCACGTCGTTCGTTCGAATTTCGAATTCGGCTTTAGCCCGCGACGAGCCCTTGAGCGGCAGCGTCGCCCAAGTTGACCGACACCATCTTCGAGACGCCCTTCTCTTCCATCGTCACGCCGTACAACTTTTGCGACACTTCCATCGTGTACTTGTTGTGGGTGACGACGATGATTTGCGAGCGCTTCGCCATCTCTTTCACGAGATCGTTGTAGCGGAAGACGTTCGCGTCATCGAGCGGAGCATCGACCTCATCGAGCAAGCAGTACGGTGACGGCTTCACGAGGAAGATCGAGAAGATCAACGAGACCGCCGTCAAAGCCTTCTCACCGCCCGAGAGCAGCGAAACGTTTTGCAGCTTCTTGCCCGGGGGTTTCGCGATGATGTCGATGCCCATCTCGCCCTTCTCGGGATCTTCCGAGAGGATGAGCTGTGCTTCGCCGCCACCGAAGAGCACCGGGAACACTTTCGTGAAACGCTCGTTCACTTGCTCGAACGTCTCGCGGAAGCGCTTCGCGCAGATGCGGTTGATGCGGTCGATGACCTTCTTCAACTGCTCTTTCGCTTCGTTCAGCTCATTCTGCTGGGTCGAGAGGAAGTCGTAGCGCTTTTGAACTTCGTCGTACTCTTCGATCGCCGACAAGTTCACGTCGCCGATGCGCGAGATCTTTTCTTTGAGCTCTTTCAGTTGAAGTTCCGAAGCTTCGACGTCGCCTTCGCGTCCGCGGTAGCGCTCCGCGATCTCGCCGAGATCGAGGATGTAGCGCTCGCGAACCTGATCGACGAGGTACTGCTCTTTCATCTTCGCTTGCTCCAAGCGCAAACGAGCATCGTTCATCTTCGCTTGCAGTTGGTTGCGCTCGGTCATGTGGTTCGAGAGGGTTTTCTCGAGCTCGCGAACGCGCGAGTGGATTTCTTCGTATTCGTTACGGAAGCGCGAGACGTCCTGTTCGGCTTCTTCCGTGCGACGGATCATGTCTTCGAGCTCGACTTTGCGCTGTTCGAGGACGACCTGGTTCGACGACATGCTTTCGGTCGAACGCTCGCTCTCTTCGTTCATGCGCGAGAGCTGGCCCATGACGTCGTCGAACGAACGCGCGAGCATCTGTTCTTGGCGCTCGAGACCTTCGCACTCGGACGTTTTCTGAGCCGAGCGAACTTCGAGGCGTGTGACTTCCTCTTGAAGGTCGTCGATTCCGTTTCGAGCCGTGAGAAGTTCCGTCTGCAGAGCATCGATCGACGTCTCGAGTCCGAGCTTCCGCTCGGAGAGCTCGGTGCGACGCTCTTCCAGCTCGGCCAACTCGTTCGAACGCGATTCTTTCTGCGACGTGAGCGAGTGGACGTCTTTCTCTTGGCGCGAGATCGCTTGGCTAGCGTTGGTCAGCTCGCGTTCCGCTTGATCGAGATCTTTCTTCAGGCCCGCGAGTACGATTTCTTTTTCCTGATTGCGACGTTGAGCCGCCTCGAGATCCGAAATCAGCGTGCGCAAGCTTTCTTCGAGCTTCTTCAAGCTCACCTGACCGAGCGAGAGCTTGCCCGACCATTCGTCCTTTTGAAGCGAGAGTTCTTTGATCTCGCGGCGGCGCTTGAGCATGCCGGAGTCGGCACTTTCCGCGGTCCCACCCGTGATCACGCCATCCGACGACACGAGATCGCCTTCGGTGGTCACGAAAGTCCAATGCGGGAATCCTTGGCGGAGCTCGAACGCACGTTCCATCGAATCGACGACGGCGACGTTTTGAAGAAGACGACCGACGACACCCGAGAAACGCTCGGGCACGCGAACGACGTCCATCAAAACGGCCTTGATCATGTCGGGATTGATGTCAGGCAGTGTTTGCTCGACGACCTGCAGGCCGCCGGCGACGAAGCTCGAACGACCCGACTTCTGTTCTTTCAAGTAAGAGACCGCCGACATCGCCGAATTCGGATCGTCGGAAAGCAACATCTGCAGGCGAGGACCGAGAGCCGCTTCCATCGCGAGCTCGTACTCGGCCGGGACTTCGACGACTTCAGCGACCGGGTGGAAATTCGCAGCTTCCGCGCGCTGCGATTCCGGCATCGTTTCGAGTTTCTGGCGCTGCCAGAACATCACCGATTTCACGCCGGCTTCGAAACCTTCGAAGTTCGATGCGAGGTTTTCGAGACCGTAAAGACGGCCCGTCACTTCGTTCAAGTTTTCTTTGAAACGATCGACTTCGTTACGACGCTCTTCGATTTGCGACGTGAGCGAAGCTTTGTTCGCGGCGAACGACTCGACGTCGCGCGAAAGATCGAGTTGCTCTTGGCGCTCGCGCTCGAGATCGTTCCACACTTTCTTGCGGCGACCTTCGAACTCGTGGCGTTTCTCGAGGAGCTCGGTCAGGATCGCTTGCGCCTCCGACTCGCGCTCTTCGATTCCCGCGATCGCTTCGCCCAGCGAAGTGATGCGAGCCGAGATCGCCGACTCCCCTTGCGAAACCGTCAGGAGCTCGCGGCGCGAGTCCGTCAGCGTGTCGTCGATTTCTTGGATACGCGAGCTCGAGTTCTCGAACGAATCGCGCTTGGTGTCGAATTCCGTCTTGAGTGCGATCGCCTCTTCGCGGATCGAAGCGAGGCTTTCGCGTACGCGCTCGAGATCGGATTCGAGGATCTCTTTGCGAGTCTGGTTCTCTTGAACCAATGAACCGGTCATTTCTTTGTTGCGACGAGCGGTTTCGATTTCGAAACGAAGCTCTTGGATCTCGGTCTCCGCTTTCGAAGTGAGATCGCGCAAAGTTCTGTGATTCGTCTGTGCGGAGGTGACTTGATTCTCGAGCTCTGCCGATTGAACACGCAAAGTTTCGAGTTCCGCTTCCTGGCCACCCAAGGACGATTGCGCTTGAAGCTCTGCAGCTTCGGCTTCCGTGTGCTCAGCCGCCGCCGTTTCGCTGATCTCTTTCAGATCGAGGAATTGCTTCGAGGAGAGCCACAGATCCAGATCTTCGATCTCGCGCTTGAGGTTCCGATAGCGCTCGGCCCGTTGAGCTTGGCGCTGGAGACTGTCGATCTGGCGTTTCAATTCGTTCACGATGTCGTGAAGGCGAACGAGGTTTTGTTCGGTCGAGATCAATTTACGCTGCGACTCGCGCTTACGAGCTTTGAACTTCGTGATGCCGGCCGCTTCTTCGATCAACATGCGACGATCTTCGGGCTTCGCCGTGATCATCTGACCGATGGCGTTCTGCTGGATGATCGAGAAGCCTTTCGCTCCCGCACCCGTGTCCATGAAGATTTCTTGGATGTCGCGAAGGCGCGACGGCTCTTTGTTGACGTAATATTCGGATTCACCCGAGCGATGAAGGCGACGCGTGACCATGATCTCGGAGTGTTTGAGATATTGAACCGGGAAAGGTCCGCCGTCGTTCTCGAGAGTCAGCGAAACTTCGCAGAGTCCCATCGGAGCGTAGCCTTCGGCTCCGGCGAAGATGACGTCTTCCATCGAAGAACCGCGAAGATGTTTCGCGGACATCTCGCCCATCACCCAAACGAGGGCATCGACGATGTTCGACTTACCGCAACCGTTGGGCCCAACGATGCCGGTGATGCCGGCGTCGAAATGGATGACGGTGCGATCTTTGAACGACTTGAAGCCAACGATCTCGAGCTTCTTGATTCTCATGCTGCCTCGACCACTGATGTTTAAGTTCGTGTGACCGGCACTGCAAATCTGTCCGAGTGCCGACCATCCAAATCCATTAAACTCGAACTGGACTCGTCTTTAGGCCAGGTCTGTTAACGACCCTTCAAGTCTTGAGGAACACGACGCCAGAGGTCAACCGCGATCTTACGTACTTTGCCTCGACCCTTATGACGCCCCGCGCCCTCTCCTTTATGTAGGCCCTCGGGAAAACCGAAAAGAAGGGACCCATCGCAAGGAGTTCGCATGACCCGAAAACAGAAGCTCAAGGTGTTCGTCCCGCTTGCGGTCCTCGGACTCTTCCTCACGAGCTATCTAGGAGTCGCGGGATACGCGAAGCTCGTCTGGTCCCACCACCACGCTCCTAAGGTCGAAGCGTATAAGGCATCCGTCGAAAAACATTTTCCCGCGATTCAAGCGGATCTCGAGCTCCTCGATGCCGATCCAATTTTCGAATCTTGGTCTCTAGAGAAGAACGCTGAACCTTACCTGACGAAATACATCTCTTGGGGTGGCTCGACTCAAAAGCCGAGTTGGGACAATCACGCCCAACTCTTGGCGATCGTCGAGCGTCACAAGAAAGGTCTCAAAGACCTCTCGAATTGGAACGAATTCGCGGCCGATCCCGATGTTCTCTCTCTAGACGTCTCTTGGGTCGACGAGCTGAAGACGTTCGATCACTGGAGCTTCAAGTCCAACCCCGATTACGTTCAGATCTTGAAGATCGGGCCGACTCGAAATTCGATCGACCGCATCGGCATGTGGGCGACGAGCCCGGTTCCGGAAATGCAGGAGCTTCGTTACGCGCTTCTCGCACGACTCGTTCAACTCTCACTGCACGGCGAACTTCGAAAAGGATTCGAGAACTTTCGCCATGGCGCTCACCTCATGCATTCCACTTCGACCCTCATCGGAGAAATGATGGCCGTGACTCTGATCGGTCAGGAGCGAGTGCTCGCGGAACGAACGGGCCTTCGCGACTGGAAGACCGTCGACGAGGCGCGGGCGAAGGCCTACAAGCGACTTGCTTGGGGTTGGGGCGGCGTGATGACCGTCTTCCACTGGAAGCCGGAGGTCATGGCGCAGTTCGAAAAGTATGCGAAACCTCAGAACGCGATCTGCGGCGGAGCGCTCGAATCGATTCTCACTGGCAGCATCTGGGGCGATTTCCTCGAGGCACGAGTTCCGCTCGAGGCCGACTTCGAACAAAACGTTCTCAATGCACGCGCGGTCACGGCGACATTTCTCGATCGTTGCGGTCTTCCCGAGTACAAACCTTTGCTCGGTGCGAGTCCTCCGGGAGCCAATCCGCTCTGGGCCCCGAAGTTCACTGGAACGTGGGACATGATCGACGAAGGATCGTTCAGGTTGCCGCTGAATCCATCGAGAGTTCCCTTCGTTCGACGAATGGTCGGGCTCGAGCTCATGACGATCGCGATGCCGGGATGGATGCGCCAGTACGAAGACCGCGTGCCCGCAGATGCGAGTTCCTCCGAAGCAGGACGCTGATCTTTCAGAGAGTCTTCAGATACTCGATGATCTCGAAGCGCTGAACGTCGGTGAACTCGCGAATGAACGGGAAATCGTGACCGCCATTTCCGTGTTCGGACAACCGCGTGTCGTAGACCCAACGCTTTCGCTGATCGGCCGCGCGCTGAAGCTCACGTGGACCGACACGAGGATCGTCGTTCAATCCGAGTTTGCGAGAATCGAAACGCTCGAGCTCCCCGGCTTTACGAAGCGAGAAGAACTTCGGTCGCTGATCGGGATTCAAGACCGAGTAGAGATTCGGAATCGAAGCATTGTGAAAGTAAGGAAAGCGCGCCCAGATTCCATCGAGGCGATTGGCGACGTAACCCTCGCCGTTTTCCGTCGCCTCAATGATGTCGTTGAGCGGATTCGCTTTCACGAGTTCGCGGAATCTCGGAGTTACACCATCGAGTCGACCATGATCGGTGCCGACGGAGGCCCAGGGAACCACCTTCGGAGTTTCGAAAATCGGAAGTCCTGCAGCGTCTCGGTCGTAAGTGCCGTGGCAGCGAGAACATTTGCTTTCGAAGAGGGATTTCCCGCGTGCAGCTTTGAGTGAGTCGATCGCGAACGGATAAGCCGGGGGCAAGAGCTCGGCCAGGCGATCTTCGGCGGCTTCGATGCGAGGCACGTACTGACGAACGTTGGAGATCGATTGTCCCGCGGTGAGCTCGACTGCGATGGCCCAACCCGGTTTCACGCCATTCCCGAAACCGTCGGAGAAACTTCCGACTTTTCGTTTTTCTCCGTAGCCCCAGAGCGCCGGGATCTTCACTTGGCCGGGGATCTCGGTGTCCATTCGTTCTGCCGCTTGATCGAAGAACCATTTGCGAATCAGAGCGATCGGAATCAGACCTTGTGTCTTCGGCGCGAGGCGCGGATTTCCGATGGCGTCGATGAAGAACTCCGCGTTTTTTCTCACTTCACGCGAACGCGCATCTTGCGGGCCCGGAAAAGCCGGCATGAGTTTTTTCGCCGCTTGAGCGAGCGTGAAGATGTCGATGTTCTTGTTCCCGAGACCCGGGATCGTACGGCCGGCCGCGCGGCCCGTGTGGCACATCGCACAGCCGACGACGCCCTGGCGTCGACCTTCGAATTCCACCTCGTGATAGCCGATGATCGAGCCGTCTTCGACGATGAGGCCGAAGTTCGATTGCAAGATCGGCTTTAGCGTTCTAACGGTCGCGCGGCCCAACGCGGATTTCAACGAGTACGGCGGAAGTCCCGGCGGGGTGATCATTCCTCGACCGCCCGAGAAGAAGTGCAGATCGAGAAGCGCTTGGCTTGCGGCCCTGCCCTGCAGACGCCGATCTTGCGCATTCGAGGTGAGGGCCAGAGCGATTGTGAGGATGAAGAGCGCGGCTTTACGCATGAGCCGGTTCTACCCCGCCCCTCTCGATGGGAGACAGCGGGGGCTCGGTTTTGGACAAGTTTTCGAAGCTTGATGTTGGGGCGCCGATCGGGCTTGCAAAGACTACCCGGTCATCAACCGATGACGAACGTATCCGAGAACGTCTTCATGATTTCGACGCAGAAATCCGCGAGAGCTTGGCCCTGTTTTTCGCGCGCGAGAAGGCCCTTGGCTGCAGGCCATTCGATGTAGAGCTTATCGTTTCGAACCTCGACGAAAATTTCGTCCTCGGACCTTAGCTTGCGCAGAAATCCGTCCGGGGCTTCGACTTTTTGGCTCTTGCCCCGAGGGAAATCGATTTGGTGCCCTTTGAGTCCGTCGATCCAAAACCAACCGAGATTGCGAGTCATGGGCAATATCGCGACCAACCGATTGTCGGGAATGAAGGGTAAACGAAACTTGGATCCAGGCTCACGCCACTCGTTTTGGTAGCCTGTGATCACGAAATTCCGGGTGTTGCTACTGACGCGGAAGAGGCCCTGCCAGCTTCGAGTTCCGATCTTGCCGAATCGATGCGTTTCCGAGAGATAGATTTCCCAGAGCTTGTGCATCTCTTTCTCGCCGAGTTTGTTGATTCGGTATTTTTCGATCTCGAGAGCTTTTTCCAATTCGAACGCCATCAGACTGCGGACCATTTCTCGAGGATTCGTTTAGGGAGAGCCGCGTTCTTTTTCGCAAGCTCGACGATTTCCGGGGTGGGCTTTTCGGCTTTGACGATGATGCGATAAACGTCGGAGACGAGGAGCGTGTGTTTGGCGCGATCGACGCGCTGAACTTTGTCCGTGATCGCGATCTTGCCGGGTTCGAGGATGCGGAAGTAGATGCCGCTGCGGCCGCACTCCTGCATCGCTTTCTGACCCCGTTCGTGCTGCATCCGGAAATTCACTTTCCCACAAGGGATGCGTGGATAGCTCACTTCAGCGAGAACGCTTCCGAACCGAAACCGGTCGCCGACGCTCACTTCGAACTCGTCGAGCTCGTCGAGGGTGATCGTTTCTCCCGTCGTCCCCGGCTCGTACGAGTCGAGACCGAGGGCCGTCGTGAACTCGAGAGCGGACTTCAATCCGAACGCGTACAGAACTGAATGAGGTGCGCCGTGGAACTCGGGCTGCGCGAACGTGTTTCCGACGATCGAGTCGACATGAACGACGAGCGGTCCGGGAACGGAATGCTTTCGCATGGAAGAGACGATGGTCTTCCCTTTCCATTCCATGGGCTCGGGGTCACCGATGTTGAGCGAGAGAATCCTGTGCGTCGACATCCCACGACGCTA
>JAZKJB010000247.1:0-2948 GCA_040384505.1 Bdellovibrionota bacterium
CACGCGGCGTCGTGGCCCGGTCCGCAACCGAGCACGAGAATTCGCGAGCGTGAGAGCTTGAGTTGCGGGACGAGCAGCGCGAGCGCGGGAGCGGGACCTTTCTGATCCCATCTCGCTTCTTCGCCTTTATAGAGCCCGCTCCACCAGTCGGGAAGGTTCGACTCCGCGTACGCGTTCAACCAGGGTTTCATCTCGAAGCGGCGTCCGTGCGCGACGATGGAATCGTCGTCGAATTCGTCGAGTGATTCGAAGAACCGAGCTTGCGCGGCACGAGAGAGGACGAAGGGAATTCCGCGCCGAGTGCGCCCATGGAATCGATCCCACTCGTCGAGCGTGAGAGTCTCGAGGTCCACGGGTTCCGTGTGCCCGTACGGCATGGTCGCATGCCAGCCGGCTTCCTTCGCCTCGAGATCGAGCACCATGTACGGCTCGTCGAACGCTTCGATGAAAACGGGGAGACCCTCCATCTGCGTGATCGCACGACCTTGATGCATTTCGATCGAGGCGAGCCAACGCCGACCGATCTCCGCGTCGGCGACGCGCAGACCGTCCATCATGAAATAGCCGTCTTCATCGAGTTGGACGAAGCGCGGCGTTGGGATCACTTGTGCGTGGGTTCGACCGGGGTTCCCGGTGCTGGAGCGTCGGGGACGTCGAGCTCGTGGGCTTTCACTTGAATGCCGTTGTTGTAGACGACTTCGGGTGCGCGAATGTTTCCACCCACTTCGTTCCAAGTCTCGAAGCCGTCGGTCGAACGAAGTCGGATTTCACCTTGAAACGTCTGCGTGACCGTCTCGTCGGTTCCGAGACTCCCCTGGGCTCGGCATTTGAAATGCGCGAGCATCTCGGTGCCGGCGACGACCGGCTCCGTGTACATCTCCTGGCAGTAGAGATCCGTGGTGTCGGGATAGCGCCGCATGATGAAGTCGCGGATGTCTTTTTCGACGCCGGCTTCGACGCGCTTCGATTGCTCGAGGCTGAAAGCGGGCTGCGCTGTCGCAAGCGACCATGTCCAGGCCATGAGGGCGATCAAGATCACGACGGAGATATACTTCATGCTCGTAGGGCTCCCCTTAAGGCTTCACAGCGCTCGGTGATTATACTAGGCTCCAGCCTCGCAACCGGTCAACTTGGGTCGAACGAGAAGAAGGGATACGGAGCGTGGCCAGCGGAACCAAATTCGAGAGAAGTCTCGAAGGTCTCCTCGAGAAACTGCCGGGCCTTGCCGAGCAGTTGAAAGCGCTCGCTCGCAATCCTCGTTCGCTCGGGGCGAAGATCGAGATCCACAGCCCCTGGCTGAGTCGCCACTTCCTGGGCGCGGCGTCAAACTTCGTCGAGCCGTTCCTCGTCGGAATGGGCCTCAAGGTCGAAAACCTCGGCGAAGAAATCATCGAAGTCTCGCTTCCGGGCCACTGGAGAAATCAGGGCGAGGGCGGCATCGTCCACAACGGAGCGCTCTCTTCGCTCGGCGAGTTCGCCTCGCGACTTTACTGGGAACATCATCTCGATCTTCGCGGACCCGAGCTCTTCGCGAAACACGTCGATCTTCGTTCGCTCACTCGCGCCCGCGGCGATCTGCGCGGAGTTTTCCGCTGGAGCGTCGCGAGCCGCGAAGAAATCCAACTTCGCCTGCGCGCCGGCGGCGAGGCCGACGCGAACGTGACCGTGTCGGTGTACGACGCTTCGGAAAAACTCGTCGCGGAAGTCGACGTCGAGTGGTCGTTCACGCGTCAGCTCTCCCTCGGCTCCGGACAAGGAACATAGATGGAACAGATCTCGACGGGCGGCGTTTCCGCCGGACCCCAACTCGGAAGCGAAATCGACGCGGGCTCTGCGGATTTCAAGGCGAATCGCGAAGCGATGCTCGCTCTCGTCGGCGAGTGGCGCGCGCGCGTGGCGAAAGTGAAAGAGGGCGGAGGCGCGAGTGCCGTCGAGAAACACAAAGCGCGCGGCAAGCTCACGGCCCGCGAGCGGATCGACGCCTTGATCGACGACGGAACCGCGTTTCTCGAAATTTCAACCCTCGCCGCCTGGGATCTGTACGACGGATCAGCACCCGGTGCCGGCGTCGTCGCGGGAGTCGGTGTCGTCTCGGGACAAGAGTGCATGGTCGTCGCCAACGACGCGACGGTGAAGGGCGGAACGTATTTTCCGCTCACGGTGAAAAAGCATCTGCGCGCGCAAGAGATCGCGATGGAAAACGGACTTCCGTGCATCTATCTCGTCGACTCGGGCGGAGCGTTCCTTCCGATGCAAGCCGAGGTTTTCCCCGATCGGGACCACTTCGGACGAATCTTCTACAACCAAGCGCGGATGTCGGCGGCGGGAATCACTCAGATCTCGGTCGTGATGGGGAGCTGCACCGCTGGAGGAGCGTACGTTCCGGCGATGAGCGACGAGAACGTCATCGTCAAAGGCAATGGGACGATCTTCTTGGGCGGGCCGCCCCTCGTGAAAGCGGCGACCGGTGAGATCGTCACGTCGCAAGAGCTGGGTGGCGCGGAAGTGCATTGTGAAGTGAGCGGCGTGACCGATCACTACGCGGAAGACGACCGGCACGCGATCGAGATCACGCGCGACATCGTCGCGAACTTGAACAAGAAAAAACACGTCCCGTTCAAAGTCATCCCGAGCGAAGAGCCCGCGTTCAAACCGGAAGAGCTCTACGGTGTGATCCCGGCCGATGCGCGAAAGCCCTACGACGTCCGCGACGTGATCGCGCGAATCGTCGACGGCAGCCGTTTCCACGAATTCAAAGCGAACTACGGAAAGACCCTCGTCACCGGCTTCGCACGGATCTACGGGATGCCCGTCGGCATCATCGCGAACGACGGCGTGCTCTTCAGCGAGAGCGCGATGAAAGCCGCTCACTTCATCCAGCTCTGCGAGCAGCGCGAAGTGCCGCTCGTTTTCCTGCAGAACATCACGGGCTTCATGGTCGGGAAGAA
>JAZKJB010000248.1:0-3541 GCA_040384505.1 Bdellovibrionota bacterium
GCAATCGCATCCTCTTCGCACTTCGCGACACGAAGACGAAACTCGCGGCGATCAACGCGTTCGTCGCCGAGAACATCGGCGGAATGAAGATCCTCCAGCTTTACGGCCGCGTGACGCGAAACACGGATCGCTTCCGTACGCTTTCGGCCGAGTATCGTGACGTACAGCTGAAGACCGTGCGCCTCTACGCGATGCTTTGGCCGCTCACGAGTTTCTTCAATGCAGCCTCCGTCGCGGTTGCGCTCTATGCCTCGGGCCGCCTCACTCTCGACGGCAGCGTCTCGACGGGTCTCATGATCGCGTTCATTTTGAACGTTCGCGATTTCATTCACCCGATCCACGTCATCCTCGAGAAGTACAATATCTTCCAGAACAGCCTCTCCGGGGCCGAGCGCGTGTTCACTTTGCAAGACGAGAAGGCGGAAGAAACGCCTGCCCCCCTTCCGCCCGTCGTTCGCGTTCGCGGCGAAGTCGAATTCCGCGACGTCGCGTTCCGCTATCGCGAGAGCTTGCCGCTCGCGCTCGATCACGTGAACTTGAAGGTGAAGCCCGGCCAGAGCGTCGCGCTCGTCGGCCGCACGGGAAGCGGAAAATCCACGACGATCTCGCTCTTGCAGCGTCTCTACGACACGAGCGGTGGCTCGATCCTCATCGACGGTCGCCCGATCGAGAGTTATGGCCGTCGTGAACTGCGCTCGAGAATCGGTGTCGTCCAGCAAGACACGTTCATGTTTCGCGGGACGATCGCGGAAAACATCGGGCTCGCCGACCCTTCGATTTCACGCGAACGAATCGAGGGTGCGGCGCACGGCGCGCGTCTCGACGAATTCCTCGAAAGCCATGCCGGAGGGCTCGAAGCGAAAGTCGAAGAGCGCGGAGCGAACTTGAGTTTCGGTGAACGACAGCTGATCGCGTTCGCGCGAATTCTCGCGTTCGATCCGGACATCCTGATCTTGGACGAGGCGACGGCCAACATCGACTCGCACACGGAGCAGCTGATCCAGGAAGCGACGAGGCAAGTTCGCCAAGGGCGTACGAGCGTGATCATCGCCCACCGAATCTCGACGATCATGGATTGCGACCAGATCATCGTGCTCGACCAAGGAAAGATCATCGAAACCGGCAACCACTCCGAGCTCTACATGCGAGGCGGAATGTACCGCAAACTCTGCGACGCTCAGTTCAACGAGCACTCGCCGAGTGTCGCGACCCTCACGACCTGAAATTTGGGGCGCCCTGCCCCGATGTGGTCTAGATTCCTAAACCAAAACTCCGACATCCATTCGCGAGACAATGAGGCACCCGCCGGGGCATGTTCTCCCTGCGGGAGATTAGTCGTGACGAGAATTCACACGACCAAAATTTTGAAAACGCTCGTGATCGTGGTCAGCGCCTCGATCGCCTTCTCGTCTTGCGCGGAATCGGACTCTCCGATCGCGGCGGCTCCGGCCGTCGTTTGCGACGCCAACTTAGTCTTGCGTTCGGTAACCGACACGCGCGCACTCGGTTCCGCCGCGCGATTCGCAAACGAGCGATGGGAATCGATCGCGGACTTCGCCCCACAGACCACTTTCGTTCCGCCAGCGCTCACTCCCCGCGCTTTCTCGGTGCCGTTCGCCGACGGCTATGATCGCTCGCTCTTACCGATTTGGCCGGGTTCGGAGGGCGAACTTCAGTCGGCGTTCGAACTCGCGCGAGACGATACCCGCTATGTCGATCGCAATCGCAAAACGCTCAAACGGCGCGCGACATGGCTTTATCCCTATGACGGCTGCGCTTCGCGATCCGCGCACGTGACGAGACGAATGCTCGAGCGCGGGCTTCCTGCACCGGCGAAGCTTTATGCCTTCGGAAATCTTCGTGTGAAAACTCCGTTTCAGCGGGGCGGAACCGCTTACTGGTGGTATCACACGGCGCCGGCTTACCGGATCGGCAGTGAAACCTACGTGATGGATGCTTCCGTCGAGACGAAGCGGCCGCTCACGCTCCACGAGTGGCTTTCGCGGATGTCGAGTCGACCGAGCACCGTGAAACTCGCGATCTGCGATGCGAACGCGTTCAATGCCGAAAGCATTTGTCGCGGAGGAGCCATCGACCAAGACCGCGACTTCGAGAACAACATGCGCTCCTACCTCCCGAAGGAATGGCAGAATCTCGAGAGTTTGGGGTATGACCCGAGCCGCCTCTTGGGCGACGAGCCGCCTTGGGAAGTCGAGGCCGTTCCTAGCGAAGCTCGGTGCCAGCCATCAGCCGGAGCGGGCGCTCGCTGAGATGATCGCGTAGGGCCTGCAGGAAGACCGGTTTGTCGATCGGCTTCGTCAGGTAATCGGAATATCCGGCGGCCAAGCACTTCGTTCGGTCTTCTTTCATCGCATGCGCCGTGAGCGCGATGATCGGTCGATCGTAGCCGAGCTCACGAAGACGTCTCGTCGCCGTGTAACCGTCCATCACCGGCATCTGCACGTCCATCATGATCAAGTCGTATTCGCCTTCGTTGGCCTTCGCGATACCCTCGAGCCCGTTGACCGCGAAGTCGACGGCGAGTCCTTGCTTCGTCAAGATCCGCTGGACCAAGATTCGATTCTCCTCGACGTCCTCGACGACGAGGATTTTCTTTCCCTCGAACTCCGACCCAGTGGGTGCGAGCGCATTCGGCGTGGGTTCACGTCGCGAAACCCGCTCGAACGCGACGGTCGCGACGAACGTGCTCCCGCTCCCCGGCTCCGTCTCAGTGAGACGGACGTCGCCTCCGAGCAATCGCGCGAGCTGTCTCGAGAGAACGAGACCCAGGCCCGTGCCCTCGTACTTTCGCTCACTCGAACTGTCGACTTGGGTGAAGGCCTGGAAGATCTGTCGGCCCTCGGCGGAGCTCATGCCGATTCCCGTGTCGCGAACGGTGAACTCGAGCATCTCGCCGAGACTTCGACACGCCAACGAGATCGAGCCACGCTCGGTGAACTTCGCGGCATTGCTCATCAGGTTCATCAGAATCTGACGGAGACGCAATCCGTCCGTTCGCACGAACCGTGGAACGCTATCGTCGACGTCGATCTCGAGTTGGACCGCCTTCTCGGCGCAACGAACGGTCATGACGTCGCGGACGTCGGAGAGGAGCGAGCGCACGTCGACGTCGGAGCGCTCGATTTCGATACGCCCCGCTTCGACTTTCGAGAGATCGAGAATGTCATTGATGATCTTCGAAAGCGCCAAGCCGGTGCGGTGGATGATCTCCACGTATTCTTGCCGCTCGCCGTCTTTGAGATTCGGATCGCGCAAAAGATCCGCGAATCCCAAAACCGCCCCGAGAGGAGTTCGAATTTCGTGGGACATGTTCGCGAGGAACAAACTCTTCACACGGCTCGCATGCTCGGCCTCACGTCTTTCACCGACGCTCTGCTCGAGCCCTTCACTCATCGTATTGATCGCCATCGCGAGCTGTCCGATCTCGTCGCGCGAACGAACTGGAACGCGTTCGGAGAAATAACCGCGACCGACACGAACGGCGGCAACTGGGCGCTGCTCGGCAACGGCATGCCGAACG
>JAZKJB010000248.1:3551-5385 GCA_040384505.1 Bdellovibrionota bacterium
GGCGAGGCTTCGAGACAGTGTTCGGCTGAAAGAGACGGTGAGAAAGATGCCGGTACTCTCGACCGTGAGTACGGCAATCACGAGCACGATCATGAGCATTCGCTCGAGCCACCGCGAACCTTCGCCGAGCGTCGCGGAGAATTCGTACTCGAGTTTGTACAACGCAAGGTTCAACCGATCGATTTCCTTGAGCGACTGGTAAACCTGGCGGACCGAAGCACGACGTTGAAGTTTCCGATGGAGATCGTCACCCGCGTTCATCAGCTCCGTTAAAAGGTCGTCGCCACGTCCCCAAATCTCGAGGGCTCGCTTCAAATGCGGGATGTCGTGGAAACGCCGGACCAGCTTGAAGAGATTCGGGATGTCTTCGGCGTGAATGTTTCCCTGCCTGAAGCCCGCGAAAATCTCGTCATAGGAGGGAGAATCTTTGAGCAGCTCGATTCGGGCTCGCCGGTCCCCGAGAGGGACCTGGAGCTCGCGTTTGAAGTCTTCGTAATATTTCGGATCGCGAGACTGGGCGTACTTCTGCAGATTCAAGACGGCTTGCATCTGACCTTTCGACCACGATCCCTCACCTTCGACGAAGGCACGGACGGCCGAAAGCGTGTTCATTGCGAAGAGCAGCGTAAACAGCTCGAGTGCGATCAAAACCCCGAGGGCGCCGACCACGAAATAGAGTTTTTTAGAGACCGACAGGTCTTTCCAGAATTCTCTGAACCATTTCATCGCCTCATCAAAATAACGGATGGCGGCGGGCTATGAAACGAACATTTTGCCACGCCGAACTCAAACGTGGTCTTGCAGCGTCGCGCATTCGTCGTTTGTGTAGAGTTCTAAAAATTTAGTTAGAAATGCTGCCCATAGATTAAGCAGACCTAGAACAGGTGCTCACAGCGAATCTTCGGGAGCGGGCGTTTTTTTCCATCGGCCGCCGCGACGGCTTTGATCACCACGGCTGGAGTGTTCCAGAGCTTTTGAATGGAGAATCCGTGTTCAGCCAGGAGCTGCTTCAATACCGGATGATCTTTCCAATGATCCTTCTTCAGGATCTCCCTCAGCTTCGCTTCAGGTAACAGCTTCAGCCGAATCGCAGTGAAGAGAAGCTTCGGATGGAGTCTCGCAGTTTCAGTTTCCAGACAGAACTCGATCGTCTTCTCGATCTGCTCCCGCGCTTCAGGGCTGCCGTTCTTGATGTGCATGTTGACGAGCTCTCCGAAAATTTCGGGAAGACGCGAGTTCCAGTTTCTGTTGGTCACCATGTGCCACGCGATTCCGTTGCCGAGATGGGGATGAAGGCGCATCACTTCGCGAACCGCCGGCCACTGAGAGACCCAGCCTTCATGGGAGAGGTTCCAGATGAAAGGGTCGGTCGCGCGATTGAAGATGTGATTCGCGCCGGAGATGGTTGGAGAGTTTGGCGGGTAGGCCCTCATGAGGTTCGCGGCAAAGCGGCGAAGGACCTCGGGACGCTGCCACTTCGAATCTCTCAACATCGCCCCGATGAGGCTGCGATAGCTTTCGAACTCTTGGCTCCAACCTTTGAAGTCTCGAATCGTCTTGTCGAAATCTTTGACCGACTCCATCAAGAGGCCTTCGAAACGTACGGGATCCATTTGCGCGTAGAGCGTTCCCGACTTCGTCGAATCATTTCGCGACCGGAGGGCTCGCAACCACCGAAGACCCTCCTCGAAAGTCGTTCGATCGCGGTTGTCGGCGAGAAACTTCGATAGAACGTTGAAAGTTAGACCGCTGACTCGCACGTCACCGTCCTTTATCGCCGAGAAGATGCGCTCGACGAGTGGGCGCGTCACCGCGCTTAGTTCCAGCGATAGAA
>JAZKJB010000248.1:5395-21327 GCA_040384505.1 Bdellovibrionota bacterium
AGGAAGGACTCGGTCGCGCGTCAGATGTTCGAGGAGGCGTGTGTTTCCTTCGGGCCACGCGATCTGAAGCGCCTGTGCGACTGCAGACTTCAATTCGTACGGGCTCGCGAACGTACCTTTTTCACCAAGATTCGTTTGCAGCCATTCGACCAGGAGTTTCTCGATATGAGGTGCGTAGACCGTGCTCGCCCTGGATTCCTTCATGACTTCACCCAAGATTTGACCGCTCGCGTATGCGCTGAGTCCGCTGAGCGATTTCATCAAAAGTCTCAGGCGGCGAAGGGACGAATCGGAGTTTTGGTGACGCATGAGCGCGGCCGCCACTTTCTTCGGGAGAGCGTCGTCCGCGTTAAAACTGTTGGCACGCATCATGTGATTCTTGATGAAGAGCTCCAGAAGTTCCGTTTCGTTTACGAACTCGGGACGCTCGAGAATGTCGAGGCCTTTCGAACCCACAGAGGCGATAGAATCCTTCATGAGGAACTCGATCAGCCGCTCGCTGCTCGAATCGCGAGTTTGCCAGAACCAACTAGGCGCATCCATCAGTGCATCTCGATAGATGACGAGATGCTTTCGGGTTGCCGGGTTGGATGCGATCCTCTCGAGCCAGCGGTCGTAGTTTGCGATCTCGCGAAGTTCGGCATGTGAACCGAGAGCTTTCGTGACCCACTTCTGTCCTTCCGAACCTTCGTTCCAGATGATCTCGAGGGCCCGTGAACGTTCATCGCGCTTCATCTGTGGAAGTGCTTCATGAAGCGAATCCCAAGTTCTTCTGTCTTCCATGAGATCGCGTTTCATTTTCGAATCGCGGCTGACGTGGAGGAACTTGAACCATTCGATCAGAAGCGAATCGGTGCGCGAGTTGGGCGACACGACGATCTTCTGGACCCGCTCGTCGACCATTTCGCGGATCTTCGCGATGTCACCGGGAGCGACGTCGGCCGCGACGTTCTCGAGCCTTCGGCGGAGTTTTTCGAGCACGCCCCGGTCGCTTTCGTGGATGATCTCGAGAACCCGGAAATACCCGAGAAGATCGACGTTGAGGCTTTCCGGAATCACTCGGAGGGCACGCCGGTTGAGGATCAAGACGTAGTCACCTTCGAAAGTGAAATCGAGACCTTCGCGAGCGTTCGGGTTCATTTTGAAGCGGATGGTGAGGCCCGTTCCCCTAGCGCCTTCGAATCCTTTGCGAGTATAGAAACCATTGCCCAGCATAGCGGCTTCACCGCTGAAACCTTGTCGTGAGACGAGGGCGTTGGGCTCGCCCGTATGTGAGCGAGTGATGCTTTCATAGGCGAGGAAGTCGATCGTCTCGTGCGACACGATATCGAAGCCGAGCTGAGCCGCGGTTCTCCCCTTGGTGCCGAGAGGCTTGCTACGAAGAGGCTCACGCGACAACCACCACGCGAGCGAATTCAAGGAGCCTGCGTCTGCGCGAATCGCGACTAACTTTTTGCGCAGACCTAAGGCGTCGAGCATGTCGACCGCGTATTCGATGTCGACGGCGTGGCGGACGAGCTTCTTCGCATGCTCTTCGATCCAGCCGGCGGAATATCCGCCGGGAAGTTTTTTCGGATCGAATTGGTCGATGACGGGCTTGATGAGCTTGAGATCTTCGGGCGAGATTTCGAGTTCATACTGGAACACCTTCGTCAGATATCGAATCACGGAAAAGAGAGGCGGGTTCTTGCCTTCCTTGAACCGCGACGTCTCGCCGTGCCTCTCGGAGAAGTAGTAATGGATTCGGCCCGAGGCAACGTCTCGGAGGAAGTTCGACTCTCGCGCGTTCCAGTCTCGAAGGTCTTTGACGAGCTCTTCGCGAGCCGTCTTCGTGACCTCGATCATTCCCGTCGAGTTCGAATCGGTATGCTGAAGCAGATAGTCGGGGTTGTTGAGAAGCGCTTCTTTCGAGCCGCTTTTTTCGCGAAGGAGCCTGACGTCCCATGCGTCCTTGCTCCCCTGGAAACTCCGATACTTGTCGACCAACGTCGCTTTGAGAAGATTCGCCTTCTCTTCCGGCCCGTCGACGACGATGTCGAGATCTTGGGTCGAGCGATAGATATTGGTGAAGTCGTAGTCGAAACGATCGGGTTGGTACCTTGGATCGCCCCTCTTCCTGAGGGCATCCCATTTCGCGTAATGCGCATATCCGGCCGCGGTTCCGCCAAACAGGTAAACACGCACTCCGAGTTTCTCGGCTTCACGGCGAATGAATCGAAACTCGGGCACCCTCATGAGGCCCTCTTCGACCGCGATCCGCACTTCTTCCGTCGTGAGCACCGATGGCCGGGCATCAGGGGGCAAAGACCAGTCTGCCCCGGTCTCGAGTGAACGGTGGACCTCGGGTTGCCCGTAGGCTGGGGCGTAGGACGCGAAAAGGACCGCAACTGTCGCAAAGATCGACAGTGAACGAACCGTAGCTCGCATTAAGCGGACTTCATCGAGCGCATTCCTCATGGGAAAGAATCAGTTCAAAGAGGATGCCCAGGACAAAAGGAAAATGCCGGTTGGCGGTGACCAACCGGCATTCGTGGTGCGGCTGCGAACGGAGGTAAGCAGCCAAATTCGTAATTAGTCTTTGAGGCCGGCGAAGTTCTCGTACTGGCGTTCGCTGACGCGGACTTGTTTCTTCCACTTCGAAGTTTCGGCTTCGTAGGTGGCTTTCTTCTCCGCGAGGCGTTTCTGATCATTGCGGGCTTGGTCTTCCTTCGCCTTGATCGCCTGCTCGAGCTCGACGATCGATTGGTTACGCTCGGACCATGCGCCGAGCTCTCCATCGACTTTCGACTTCTTCTCTTG
This sequence comes from Bdellovibrionota bacterium, assembly GCA_040384505.1. GTDB lineage: Bacteria > Bdellovibrionota > Bdellovibrionia > Bdellovibrionales > JAMPXM01 > JAZKJB01. The sequence continues at coordinate 8,195 of JAZKJB010000248.1, forward strand.
GTACTGAGCGATGTTCTGTTGGCGCTTCTCGACGTTGGCTTCGAGTGTCGCGAGTACCTGGCGAAGCTGTTCGATCTGCTTGAGCTCCGTGTCGAGCTTCGTCTGCTCGGCTTTCATGAAGCCTTCGATCTGCTTCTTCGAAGCGTCGACCGTGAGTTTGCCCTTGGCGGTATCGCTCTGCTGTTTCACGAGCGACTCGCGTTGCTTCTTTAAGAGCTTAAGCGCCTTCTCGACTTCGCTGATGTTCGTGTTCACCGTGCGAAGGTTGTCCTCGTACTGACCGAGGTTCTGCTTCGAGGCTTCTTTGTTGTCTTTCAGCTGCTGCACTTTGCCTGTGACGTCCGTGCGAGCTTGAGCTTGCGTCGCGACCATCGCGATCGCGATCACGAGCGTTTTCATCATCAGCGTTTTCATTCCACTTCTCCTTCGAGAGCCGCATGGTTCACTTGAACGTTGTCGGGGCAGTTGTTTTTAAGAGTCGAGCGGTAAGAACCGATTTCGTCTTCCCAGTATTCGCCGTCGAAATCCCATTGGAGGGCCTTCGACTTCGGGATGACCGAGGCCGGAACGCGCTTACCCGTTTCGCCACCCGCCACTTGGAAGCGGATGTTCTCGCCGGAGCCGGCGAAGACTTCGTAACGGAGAAGTTCGTTGTTGTCCAAGATGCGAGCGAGATCGGTTTTCATGCGCAGCACGCGTGAAGCGAGAACGTGTTCGATCTCACCGCGCATCTTCGCCATGCGCTTGTCGGCTCCGCCGACGACGTCTTTCCGATATTCCGGGAGCGCCGCCTTCGCCTCTTGATAGAGGTCGACTTGGAAGAAGAAACCATTGAGGTCGTCGAGCTCTTTGTCGAGGGCGGATTGCCATTCGAGGCGTCGGCCTTCGAGGTCGGAGTTCTTCTTGATGGACGCGATCTTCTTGCGGAGCTCGGTCGAGCGGAAGCGCGAACCGCTCACGAGCGCTTGCGCCCGCTTCAAGCTCTTGTCGACGTCGCCGTCGAACTTCGCGTACAACGCGCGCTCGTCGAGCTGCCGGTTGAGCGCCTTCTGCAAGTTCGTGAAGTCGCGGTGGCGAGCCATTTCGCGGACGACCGGAGTCGGGAGTCCGTCGACTTCCTTCGTGCCCTTCGGTGCCTGCATGAAGTTGCGGACGGTCTGATAGTAAGTCGGTTTCGCTGACGAGTAGCGTTCGACCTTTTGAAGGATCGGGCGATAGTCGTGCTCGAGGATCGAGAGCGTCTTGTACGCGTCCCCGAATTGGCAGAGGTTCAGGTAACCGACCGTGCGGATGACGAACGACTCGGGCTTGTACACGTTCGCGAAGAACGGCGACTGGATCGAGTACATGTTGCCGATCGCGCCTTCGTAATCGCCGCTCTGGAGCTGCGACCAGCCGAGCTCGGTCAAGCTCTGGAGCCAGAGCGGATGGTCTTTGTAGACGCGCATGAACGCTTTGTGGGCGTCCTTGAACTTCATCTCTTGGAAGTACATGCGAGCGGCGTTCAAAGCGACCAACGCCTGGAACTCCATTTTCGACGAGTCGACCGCGAGATCGTTGATGAGCTGCTCTTGCAGTTTCATCGCTTTGTCTTTCTGGCCGTTCTGATAGAGAGCCAGTGCTTCGACGAAGCGCGACTGGAGATACTTGGGATGAGACTTCGGAACTTTACGCGACCACTCGAGAGCGGTTTTGTAACGATCCGTTCCTGCGCCGAATTGCGCGAGGATGTAGGCGACGTTCGCCGTCGTCTTCTCGTCGAGCTTGTCCATGACCTTCGGGTTGCCCGAGACCTTGAAGAGCGCGAGACCGAAACGATCGGTGAACTCGTACGGAAGCTCGTCTTCGGAAATCTCCTTCAAGAGCTTGCGTGTATAGTGAATGTCTTGGGCTTCGAGAACGCGAGTCGTCCGCTCGTAGAAGTCGGTCGTGAGACCGAGTTTGCGCGAGCACATCGCGAGGTAGTAATCGGCTTCCGACTCGAAGGCTTTCGTCTTCGAGAGCTTGTGGAAGAGGCCGACCGCCGAAGCGCACTTTTCGCCTTGTTGATACAGGAGCAACCCGCTCAAGAAGCGAACTTCTTCGACGGTGAGCTCTTTGAACTTCGCGAGCTGGATGACGTTTTCGGCTTTCAGGTTGATCGCGATGCGATCGAACGCCTCACGCTTCACTCGGCCCTTCGGGGAAAAGACGACGTCTTTCACGTTCTTCGCCTTTTCCACTTTTCCGATCGCGAACTTCGCGAGCGTCTTGAAACCTTTGTCGGTGAGGACGTCGGGCGACGGGAACGCCGCGATGATCTTGTCGTCCATCATCTTCTGCATGCGCGTGTCGAGACCGAAACGCGAAGCCGAGAGCTTCTCTTCTCTATCGAGACGAAGACGCGGAATTTTCGGGCTGGAACCGAGATCGTAAACTTGAACGCCGGTTTCGGCGCGCTTGAGTCCCGGAAGGTCCATCGAGCGTTCTTCTTCTTGCTTCGGTCCCGAGACCGGAGCCGCGAGCTTGGATCCGACCGTCGCCGACGGAACGTAACTTTGCGGTTGGCTGCCGGCAGCGGACTGTTGGCTGTCCCCCGTTGCCGTTTGCTGTTCCCGCGGCTGCTGATCGCCGATGGCTGATGCTGTTGCTGTCGGCTGTTCCGATGCCGGCTGACGCACGGTCTGTGGTGCCGGTGCCGACCCGCTCCAAATGGAACTCAGGCTCGTCATCTTCTCGCCCACCCACTGCTTCACTTGACCCGTCACGGTCGTCGGGCCTGAGGGCTTCGCGCCCTGCAGTTTCGATTCGGTGAAGGTCCCCGCCGGGTTCACGTGCTCAGCGTACGCATGGCCGACGGTCATCACCGTCGCTGCCAAGATCGCTCCTTTTAGAATCTTCTTCGTCACCACGGGGTTCTCCTCAGTAGTACAGGGTCAGGCCGAGCATCAAAAGATCGGTGCGGTTCAAGTTCGTCGTCGCGCCCGTACGGCTGGTCAGGCGGTAAGCGAGAACTTCTTCGTTGAACCAGCGGTTCTTGTAGTCGACGCGGACGGCGACGTACTTGTTCACGAAGAAGTGCTGAGTGATATCGAGAGTCAGCGCCGGCGACGACTTCACCTTGTTGCCGTCGTCGAGCTGCTGTTCGTACTCGACCATCCCGATGCCGGGAGAGAACGACATGTCGAAATAGGTGATCGACTTGTTCATCACGCTGGCTTTTGCATAAAAGGGAACCCAGTTGAAGACGGCTCCGGTGAAGCCCTTCATCTTGTTGTGGTTCGCGAAGCCGAGCTGTTGTTTCAGCGATTGGAGAGCTTCGTTGTCCTTCGAATCGGTCTTCGAGTAAGCGAGGCTGACGCCGTAACGCTCGTTCGGGAAGTAACCGAGCTCGACGTTGTTGGTGAGACCTTCGCTCCACGGATCGCCGACGTACATGCCGGAGTTCACCGTGAGTGCGAATCGATTCGATTTAGAATAGAGGCGGTTTTGAACGACGTTGAATTCGTCGTCTTTCGCGGCCCAATACTTCTTCTCGAGGTCGGTGACGTCGAGTTTCTCGTCTTTACCTGCGGGTGCGGCTTTGCTCGGGCCTTGGGCGTGAGCCGAAGCCGTGAACGTCACGATGCATGCGAGGAGCGCGAGCTTTGTTGTAGATGCAAGGCGAGGGAACATGAGTCATCTCCGTTGTAGAGGCGCGGCCACCCACACCATGCGGGTCACCGGTCTCTAGTTTCGAAAACGCCTGCAGATTACATCCCTCAGGTTCGGCGTGGTTTCGGTACTAGGTTTTCAAATTCTCGAAATCGTACGTTTCGGTGCGACGTCCTTTATCTGACGTATTCCACCGACTCCTTTATGTTTTCGTCGAAATTCTTCTTCACTTTATAGAGCGGGTTGAAATCGATGCCTCGTTTTTGCACGAGATACGCTCCGTCCGGGCTACGAACGGCGCCATCGACGTCGACGGCGTCGAAATTAACGTCTTGAGTTTTACGATACTGAACCTTTTTGGCGAAGACCGTCGAACTCATGGTCATGATCGCAACGAGGACGAGAATGTGTTTCATGGCTATTTCCTCTTACTCTTTCTCGGCCGGTAGAACCGATGCTTGAGCCCGTCCCGAAGGCTTCACACTTTCTTCCAGGACTTTGATCTTTTGATTCAGATCGAACGACGGACGCTCGCGAACGAGCGACTTGTCGAGCGACGACTTCAAGCCGCGGTACGTGTTCAGTGCTTGCTGGTTGTCTTTCAAGAGCGTCTCGTAGATGAAGCCGAGACGGATCCACGCATCGCCGCGTGACGGTTGCGTCGAAACGACGCGCGAGTAAAGCTCGGCCGCGCCTGCAGCATCGCCCTTCTGGAGCTTCGCTTCGGCGAAACCCGACATCGCGTCGACGTTACCGCTTTCGATTCCGAGGGCCGAGGCGTAGTGCTTCGCTGCTTGGTCCCACTCGAGATCCCGATGATAGATCTGTGCGAGGTAGAGATGCGCGTGACCGAATGCCGGCGAAAGGTTCGTCGCGCGCTCGAACTCCACGATGGCTTTCGAAGTCTCTTTCGCGTTCAAGAGGATACGACCCTTTTGATAAGCGAAGAGCGCGTTCACGCCTCCCGCTTTCTTTTGAGCGAGATCGTTCATCCACATCGCGCGAGCCCAGTCGCCACGGCCTTCGGCTGCGACGCTCAGGTAGTAAGGACCCCACGGCGAGTTCAGATCGACGCGAGCCATGACCTGACCGAGCTGTTCGAGCGTGCGCCAGTCTTTTTTGTCGGCACAAGCGTTCGCACGTCCCGACCATTCTCTCCAGTCCTTCGACGGACCGGTCGTGGACGAGAGGAGCTTGTCGCTTCCAGCGGGTACCGCGCAGATCGTGCCGGCCGTGCGGACCGGGCCGTAATCGACGCCGTCCATGTAGGACTTCGAGCGCTCGATCGCCGCTTTGTCTTCTTTCAACGCTGTGGGCTTCTCGACGCCACCGGTTGTAGCGCAACCACTGAGTGCAACGGCGACCGCGAGAAAATAGAACTTCGAATTGGAATGTTTCATAGGCCAACACCTGCCGTTTTAATGAAGCCGAACTTGGGTACGTAGATGGCCGGAGCTTTGACCTGTACCGCGGGGGACGGATCGTTTTTCATGTTCAACTTGTTCACTGCGAGCTGAATCTCCGCGATCTGGCCGTCACGAAGCTTCGCTTTCTTCGCGGCCTCGAGAGCTTGGCCCATCGCTTCGATTCCCTTTTCTTCCATCGGCACCGCGAGCTGCTCGATCTCGGCTTTGAAAGCCTTCTGATCGGCATCGGGCAAGTGAGCGACGACCGTCATCTCACGAACCGTCTTGGCGTAGTCGATGTAGAGATTCCCGAGCGAACGTAGTGCCCGTACCGACATTCCAGGGTCGCCGTATTTCGCCGTACTCTGGAAGGCCTTCTGCGCTTTTTCGAGCTTCTCGGTCTTGATCGCGAGGACGATGCCGATCCTGTCGACCCGAGTTTTCACGCTCTGGCGGCGATATTCGTCTTCCAAGACCGAAGCCTGGACGAACCGAGCGCGCGCCAAGAGATCTTTCGGGAGCGAGTCGCGCGAGATGATCTTCTTCGAAAGATTGAAGGCCTTGTTGTAGTCCTTCTTCTCGAAAGCCTGCTCCGCTTGCTCGACGATCAGGCGGCTCGCCTGGGGCTCGATGCCCTCGCTCGAGTACACGGCTTCGAGCTTCGCGACCGCTTTCGAATCGCCCGTCTCGCGTGCGATCGATGCCATCTTCTCGAGAAGGGCCAGGCGCTTGCCACCTTTCGCACCGTCCGCGAGCGCTTGGTACATTTCGACCGCGCGATCTTGATCGCCGCTGAGCGCGAAGAAGTCGGCTGCGATTTCACGCCAGTGGGATTGCTTGTCCTTCTCGACTTCAGCCAAGTTCAAGAGAACTTTAGCCGCGAGATCGAGGCGAGCCATCGCTTCGAAAGTCTGAGCCGCTTGGGTCAGACAATCTTTGCCGTTGCCCGCTTTCGGAAAGAGATTGTGCATCTGGAAGCAGGTGTTCGCTCCGCCCTGGGCATCGCCCAAACGGAACTGCAGCTGGCTCGCGTTCCACCAGGCTTTCGGAGCGAGCTCGGATTGCGTGTTCTCGAGCGCGAATTTCTTGTACGCGTCGACCGCACCCTGGAGATCACCCTTCTCTTCGGTCTGTTGGATCTCGGAGAAGTAAGCTTCGCGGTAGACCTTCTCGACGTGTTGGCTGCGAGCGATGTCGGAGCCCGATTTCGTCATGAGGATCTTCGCCGCTTCTTTGATGGCGCGGTAATCTTTCTTAACGTTCAAGATGTCGAGGTAGAGATCCTGCGATTTCTGGATCTTGTCAGCGCCGGCGACGCCAGCGGGCACGTCGGACCAGCCGATTTTCTTGAACTGCGGAGCCGCTTCGTCGTAACGCTCTTTCTCATAAGCGATGAACGCGCGCTTGAACCGCAGATCGAACGCATATTGCCCTTGCGGGTGGCGCTTCACGTAGTTGTCGGCGAAAACTTGGAACGCTTTTTCGTCTTTGTCGTCCCACTTGTTGCCATTCGCTTTTTCGAGACCATAGATCGCGCCGTAAGCGGCGTCATGGCTGACCTTCTGCTCGACCTTCACGCCTTTGAGTTGATAGTCCTCGATCATCGCGTAGTTCTCGCTCGCCGGGCGGAATTTTCCGAGGGCGAACAAGAGCTCCGAATAGGCGAAGCGAACCGTCGGAAGCTCGGCTTCCTTCAGCGTCGCGTGCTTCAGATACACCGAGTAAACTTTCTCGGAGCTGACCGCGAGATCGTCCGGTCCACCTTGCTTTTTCCAGAGCGCGTGCCATTTGCCCGAAAGCTTACGGCTCGCTTCGATGATCTTCGCTTGGCACTCGTGGGTCGCGACTTCACCCTTCTTCGCGCGCGGAAGCTTCTCGACTTGCGCTTCACACCAAGCGTCGAAGACCGCGAGCTGTGTGCCAGCGTGGCCACGGTTTTTCATACGCTCGTAGTTCCACATGAGCTCTTCGTGCGCTTGCGCGATGGTCGGAGAGTTCGGGAACTGTTCGATCACGTCTTTCAAGACCGCTTCGATCTCTTTGAAAGAGCTGTGGCGATTGTAAAGTTCGACGAGTCTCATGATGTACGGAACGGGATCGAGCTCCGCCGCTTGCGTCTTGAAGTAAAGAACGGCCTCATCTGCCTTTTTCACGTCGCTATAGAAAAGCGCCATGTCGCCGAGTGCTTCCTTACGAAGATCGAGTTTCGAATCGAGGTTCTGCTCGGCCACCTTGCGACCGAAAGCGACGACGTCTTCGAGCTGCTTCAAGCCCTCATCGGTCCGCTGCATGTTATAGAGGGCCCAAGCCGCTTTGTAGAGACCATAAGGATAGACGCGAGCCTGCGGATAGCGACGGATCGCGCGGAAATTCTCGAGCGACGTCTTGAAGTCGCGGCGACCGAAGTTGATCTCACCGATCGCGAGGTAGGCGTCGGGCACGAGCGGCGACGTCGGGTGATCCTTGATGAGCGTACCGAGAAGCTTTTCGGCCTTGTCGAGCTCACCGAGTTGCTGGTGCGCATAGGCGTGGTTGAATTTCACGAGATCCATCTGACGGAAGTTCGGGAATTTCTCTTCGATCCTCTTGTAGATCGCGATGCCTTTGCGAATCTCGCCGGCTTCCGAGGCTTCCTTCACGAGTGTCGGTGCGAACACGGCGACCTGATCCGAGTTCTTGTGAACTTCGAAGAAGCGCTCCGAGCGGGCGCGACGCATGTAGAGCTCCGCGAGACGCGAGAGGATCTCGGGCTCCATGCGCGTGTTCTTGTACTTTCGCTCGAGCTTCAAGAGCTGGTCGAGTGCTCGTTTCTCGGACTTGATGACGAGCAGCTCGGTCTTCAAGGCTTTCACCTCGTTGCCCTTCTCGTCGCCGGCTTTGAAGCGGAGCTGCTTCTCGACTCCGAATTCACCGGATTTCTTTTTCGCGAAAGCGTCCGGCTGCACGCTCACGAGGAGTGCGGTGGCTGCGAGCAAAGGAAGGACCGATTTTTTGAACGAAATGTTTTTCATATGGATCTCTTATTCTTTCACGCCGGCCGGGTCGTAATTCACTTTGATCGATGCATCTGAACGCGGCACGCTCGAGCCGTGGAAACGGATCGAGTTCGTGCTCGCGAAGTACGACCAACCGTTCACTGCGTCCTGCGGGACGAGCGCACCGTTGATGTACACCTCGAGAGTCGAGAGGTTCGGGACGGAGGCGAGTTTGTATTCGGTGAGGATCTCGAGGATTCGGCTCTTCACGTTCGTGAGAGCGCGGCGAAGATCCGCATCGCAGATCGCTTCGCTGTTTCCGCCCGATTCGTCGGCGAGGGCGATGTATTTCAAGCCCACTTCCGAATAACCGGCTTGATCCCACTCCGACGTCTTGCAGGTCGGATCGTCGGGCGTGACACCCATGAACTGAGCGACCCAGCTGCGCTCTCCCGAGGGAAGCGGCGGGCGAACGGTATCGAGAAACGCGCCGTAATCGGCGCTCGCGGATTGGTCGTCTTCGTTCGAGAGGAAGATCACGGCCAGAAGAGCGTTCGGGCGAAGGAAATTCTCGTTCGTGCCGCCGGCCGACGAAAGTGGTGCCGATACCGACGCTTTCAAAGCTTCGAGGCCTCTTTCGACCGGCGATCCGCCGGCACCCGGCTGGAGACGCGCGGAGAGAACGCTCGTGAGTCCCGGAGTCGAAGCCGTCAAGACGGCGGGCGTACCGAGAAATTTACCTTTCGCGCCCGAGGCGCTCATGTCCATGGTCGTGACGGCGATCCGGTAATTGAGGCCGGTCTTGTTGAGCGAATCGACGAACGACCCGACTTGCGCCGCGAGCAACGCCTGATGTTTGTCCATCGACGACGAAGTATCGATCACCCACAACACGTCGACTTCGGTGTTGTAAGCGATCTTGTTCCCGAACTCCTGGCTCTGCGAATCGAGACCGAACTGCTGCTGCGAGCAACCGATCGTCATCGTGGCCATCACCACCAAGCTCGAAAGAATTTTGCGATACGACGTCATGATCAAAACCTTTCAGTTCATGCTGCCTGACGCTTCTGCGTCAGCTGTTGAATCTTCTCCGTTGCCGTCTGGTCGATCTTGAGGAATTTGATTCCGTAGTGAAAGTGCTTGTCCGAGCCCGACTTGGGCGAGCGGCGGCTCACGACTTCGCAGTAAGCGTTGAACGACGGAAGATCCGCGTCCGGCTTGAAGTGCATGAACAGTTTCTGACCCGGCTCGAAGTTGCCGTTGTCGAGCACGAAACCCGCTCCGCCTTCGGAGATCTCGACGCCTTGGCCTTTGAACAAGCGACGATTGTCGTGCACGAGGAGGCTCGCGCCATAACCCGTGCGGCGATGACGGCGCTGGAAGAACGCCTCGTCGATACCCGGGAGGTTCGCGTCTTTGAGCTTGCGAATCTCGTCGGCCGAGAACGTCTTCGTATCCGAAACGCGCTCCCACGATGCCATCGACGGAGTCCAGATGTAGTCGGTGAGCTCGAGGGATTTTTCTTGGAGCAAGCGAACGACTTCCGCTTTCGCGAAAGGACCGAAACGCAGATCGCCTTTCAAGACGAACCAGTCTTCGGGATTCGGAGCAGCTTTCGTGGCGGGATTCGGCGGCGGCGTGATGGGAGTCACCGCTTTCGGTTTTTCCTCTTTCAACGAGTCCTTGAACGAAGCATGAGCCATCAACATGACCCAATCGGACGTCGCTTCGTCGTAGCAATAGTCAGTCGAATCGAGAGCTTTCGCTTTCACTTTCGCGACGATGTCCTCGACCGAGAACGGACCGTCTTGTTGACCACTGCGTGCCACGTAAAAGAGTTCTTGTTTCATCCCACCCACCTTTTCACCACCACGTGAATTTCCACGGGTTTCATCGGTGAATATGCGGAATCTCTCAAGAACTTGTGGAGTTCCTCACAGTCGGGTTTTCGAAAGTTGCCCGAGAGTGTCGAAGGCGTGAACGACTCCCATTCCTCAGTCGAGTGCGGGAGCGACGCCGAAAAATCGATTCGGAAAATTCGTCTAACGCGTAGGCAGGACGGTCTTGCTTCAATTCCGAACGGTTACGGTGCGACGAACCGTTTCGATACGCTCGTCGAAAGACGAAGTCGTCATGCGACCGACGAACCAGATCTCGTAGGTCCCGTTCGGAATCGCGGTCGTCTTCCACCCGAGAGTCATCTTCGAGAGAACGACGTTCGCCGTGCGCACGAGATCGTCTCCACCGACGCGACGGGCGTGGAATTCAACGGAAGTCATCGGAACGCTCGAGCTCTTGGTCGTGAGATCGAATTCGACTCGACCCGAAAGAGGCTTCGAAAGGTCGGTCCCTTTCACGGCAGCGAACCCGAGAGCCAAGACGGGCTTGCGATTCACGACGTAGAACGACTGGCGCTGTGAGCGACCGAGCTCTCGGCCCGAGGCATCGAGCGCGACGATGTCGATCTCATAGCGGCCATCGGTCCAGCGACTCACATCGAGACGGTCGTCACACGTCGTCCCGCAGATCATTCCCCAGAGGGGATTCGACTTCGAATCGTAGATCGTCATTCGTCGGCCCGCGCTCGCAGTGTACGTCGAACGGACTTCGATCGGCATGGAGCCCGTGACGTACATATCATCCGGTGGAGCTTCGAGTGCGACCACCCCTTGAGGCGAAGGCATCTGAAACGCCCAGGTCATTCGACCGGCGCCGGAAATGTCGTCGTAGGCGATGCGGAAAAATCCGTTCTCTCCCCACTTGTCGCCCCAGCTGTTTCGCACGATGAACGCCCGTTCCGCGTCGTCGTAGCCGACGACCGAAACCGCATGCGCGGAAACCAGTCCGCCCTTGCGATGACGATAGACGCCGCCGCCGTAAGCCGCGAAGTCTTCGAAGATGAGCATCGCCGTCATCACCGGACCCTTGAGGAGCGCCCGTTTCACCTTCGAGACGTTGCCGAATAAAACCGTCGGGCGAGAAAATCCGGCGATGCGAACGCGGCGCTTGGGAGCATCGGCGCAGATCGCCGAGCACGATCCGTTTTTTCCGGTGACTCCGGATTCATAGGGCATGCAAGCGTCGTCGGGAACTCCGGTTTTTTGTAGATAGCGAGCGGCGAAGCCGGGCCACCATCCGATCGCGCACGAACCGCCCCCGCACGTGTGCAGAGCTTGCGGTGACAATCGCACTGGCAGATTCGCGAGACCCGAGGCGATTTTCATCTGGGTTTCCATCGTCGCGACCGCGGCGAAAGCCACGCAACTTCCGCAGTTGCCTTGGTCGAGGATCGGCGAAACCCAATTCGCTCCGTCCTGATCGCGCCAATCCCACTTCGCGGGAAGTGTGCCTTGGAATTCGGTTTCGAGAGGAGACCCGAAGTCGACGTCTTCGTAGAGACCCTCTTGCTGGAGACCCGTGATTCTCTTCAGCTCGTCGATCGACATTCGAGAGATCGCGGATTCACGGGCGACCCAACTCGCCTTCGCGCCAGTGAGCTCGCGATTGAGCTCCGATACGTCGACCGCGGCCGAAGCCGAAGACATCGCGAAAACCGCCACCAGAGCCAAGCAAGACGCGATCGACTTCATGTCATCCCTCCGTCTCGATCATCATCCTTAAGCTCACACGAGGGTGGCAAAGCGTTGCTTGCTGCGGCATATTTTGATAGCCCTTCCCTCGCGGAGGGGCCATGACACTCAACCACATCCATCTCGGAACGAAAGACCTGGCTGCGAGCCGGCGTTTCTACGAGCGCTATTTCGGTTTCGAACACAAGTTCGACCACGATCCCGGGATTTTTCTCGAAAACGCGGCGGGTTTCCTCATCGCGATCGATCCGGTCGACGAAGTTCCGAAACTCCCCTCTTGGTATCACCTCGGTTTTTGCCTGGATTCGAACGATAAAGTTCAAACGTTGTATCGCTCGATGAAGTCCGACGGCGTCTCCATCGTTCGCGACATGATGACGGCCCCCGGCCAGTTCTCCTCTTTCTTCGTCACCGATCCCGACGGAAACAAAATAGAAATCAGCTGGCACGACGAAGGTTCGACTTGAGTTTCGAAATCCGCTCGGCCACGGTCGCCGACGCGAAAACCTGTTATGCGCACACCATGCGCCATTTCGCGGAGTCCGGCGTCGATGGCGACATCGTCTTCCATCCTATGCTCGACTCCTGGAACTCGCGCGAAATGAAAGATTGCGTCGACAAGTTCGATGAATCTTGGTCGAAGCCCATCACCGAGATGGGCTGGGAGCGAATGTGGCTTTTGTTCGACGGACCGGATCGCGTCGTCGGGCACGCTTCACTTCGCTCGCCGCATTCGCCCTCGGGCCTTCACCGATCGATGCTCGGAATTGGAGTCGAGCGCCACGTCCGGGGCGGAGGCTGGGGTCGCAAACTCATGCAGGCCGCGATTTCCTGGGCACGAGATCAATCGTCTCTCGATTACATCGACCTTTACGTCTTCACTCACAACACTAAGGCGCACGCGCTCTATGAGTCGCTCGGCTTCAAAGAGATCGGCACCACTCACGACCTCTTTCGCGTAGGTTCACAAATCATCGACGACATCCACATGGTACTCGAATTGAAATAGCGCAGTTGGCAATTGGCGGTGTGCTGGTGGCAGTTGCTGACGGCAGATCGCAGTTGCCGTTGCTGATCGCTGATGCCGTTGCTGACCGCTGAGTTCGGTCAGCGCGAATCCGTGACTACTTGATCGCGGCGCGGACGTGGGCCGAGAACGCATCCATGATCCACACGACGGCGGCGATCACGACGATGATCGTTCCGACCTGCGGCCACTGCGCTTGGCCTTGATACTCGATCAGCATGACGCCGATACCGCCACCGCCGACGAAGCCGAGGATGGTGGCCATACGCACGTTCGTGTCCCAGCGGTACATCGTGTACGAGATGTACGGGAGCACGATCTGCGGGACGATCGCGAACCACACCGTCTGGATCTTCGAAGCACCCGTCGATTGAATTCCTTCGATCGGGCCCTCTTCGACGCCTTCGACGATCTCCGAGTACTGTTTCACGAGCGAAGCGATGGAGTGGATCATGAGCGCGAGCATGCCGGCGTAAGGACCGAAGCTCACCCAGATCGAGAA
>JAZKJB010000249.1:0-1744 GCA_040384505.1 Bdellovibrionota bacterium
GGACGCGAACGTCGCCTCGAGCGGACTCGTTTGAGGAGGAGCCGGCGGACGCGGTGGAACAGGGTTCGGAGGATTTGTCCCCGGCCCCGGCGGAAGAGGCAACGGCTGCGGCCCTGGTGCGGGTTGTGGCGCTGGCTGAGGGTCGGTTCCCGGCGCGGGGTTCGGGTGGGGTTGCGGGCCCGGCTCCGGTACAGGCTCGGTTCCAGGAGCGGGGTTCGGCTGCGGAGCAGGCTCAGTGCCGGGAGCTGGAACCGGTTGCGGCTCGCCCGTCACCGGAGCCTCGGGCTTCGGCACGAGCGCTTTTTCAATCGCTCCGCCTTCGATCCATGCACGAATCATAGTGGCTTCGTCATCCGGGATTCGCGCGCGGTTCTTCGGCATCTTGCCGCGGACGTTTTGAAGCTTCGTGTAGAACTCGCTCGCGCCAGGTTCACCGGGCGTCACGAATTCCATCACGCCAGCGTAGGTCGTGAAGTCACCGTCGTCGTTCTTTCCCGGATTGTGGCATTCGATGCAGCGAGCTTCGAGAACCGTCGTCTTCAACGCTTCGAAGTCGAGAGTCGCAGTCGGCTTCTCCCCGCTTTGTCCTGCGCCGGAAAATCGGCGGTCGTTGGCTTTCAATATCTCGTAGTTGCAACCGCTCTGGGCGATCGCAATCGAGGAAAGCAACATCAGGATGGCGAGACGGGAGAGCATCGTGGACCTCAAGGTTTGAACTGATCGTGACCGTCGGATTTCGTATCGCTCATCGCATCGAGTGCGGTTTCGACGTCGGCCGCACTTCCCTTGCGAAGGGCCGCCTCGAGATCGACCGATTGGGCCGCGAGAGTGAGCATCAATTTCTCGTAGCCGAGTCGAGCGAGCGGAAGTTGTTCGGCCGGGACCGACTTCGCGAGCTCAGCCGGCGTCTCGCCGACGATCGAGAGAACTTGCGCGCGAAGCTCCTGCACTTTCGGAACGAGTGCCGCGAACGCCGTGGGATCCGAGCTCTGCATCCCGATCGCCTTGAAGTTCGCTCCGATGATCTTCATCGCAGCCACCATCTTCGAGTCGGGCGCGGCTTCTTGAGCGCGGGCGGCACCCACGAAAGTGAGCATCAAGATCAGGGCGAGAAAGCTACGCATGGTCGAACTCCATCTGCATTTATTACCGGAGGCGGCTCACAATTGTCAGCGCGCACGTCTCCAGCTTCAATTTCCGGCCGAACTGTCACCAGCCCGAGGCGATCCGCCCCGACTATGGGGATTTGAGCAAAATCGAAGCCGAAATTGCCAAGCTTAAAGCAAACCAGTTCGCCGCTGTTGCCACCTTTCGCCACACGAGAGACGCATTGACCCTGGGACGACTGAATGTCCCGCGGAGGAACTCATCGATGAAGAGCCGTCTCGTCCTCATTGTCCTCGTCACCGGCACCGTGATCGTCGGGACTTTGCTCTCGATCATGACGATCCGAGCGAACGCCGAAGTCTTCGATACGGATTGCTACCGCATCGACACGCTCGATACCCCGATCGGCACCGACAGTGAAGTTCAGCGCTCGGAAGTCTGGTGCTACAAACAAGTCGCGAACCCGCGCGGCTCGACCCTGATTTTCCACGTCGATTCGCACGGCGAAACACGACCTGAACTTTCCATGCTCGTTCAAAGAGACGGCACTCTCGTTCACGCTTCACTGAAAAAAGGCGCGATCACCGTTCATCGCCTTCGCTCGACGTTCAACCCACTACGCGTTCCGCTGACTCCT
>JAZKJB010000249.1:1754-17882 GCA_040384505.1 Bdellovibrionota bacterium
TGATCGCACGCTCGAAGTAGCCGATTTGTAGACCGGCTTGAGATCGCTGCCGGTGAACTTCAGCAACAGCGCCACCACCCGGTTGAGGTCGGTCGCAACACCCGATGCGATGGTGAAGCTCTTCTCCGACGAAGCTTCACCTCTCGAGAACGTCGCGATCAATGGACCGGGCGAGTTCAAAGTCGCCGTCGCATCGGAATCGATGCCTTGGCGCGGCTATTGGTTCCCGCATTCGAGCGGACGACTCCATCACGGGATCGAATCCCCGATGGCGAAGTTCGATCGCTTCGTCGAAGGACGTTCGGCTTTCAATCCGGGAACGCAGTCCTGGGAGAAGATCAATCACGCGTATCATGGGACGAACTGGTCGGGTCACTGTAACGGTTGGGCCGCCGCCTCGATCTTGCGCGAAGAGCCTCGAGCCGCTTGGACGGATCCGTTCACCAACATTACTTTCAGCATCGCCGATCAAAAAGGCCTGATGATCGAGCGCGATTACTGTCCGAACCTCTTGTTCTTCGGCCACCGCAATCGCGACGAGGGACCCGGCGCAGGCGACATCGATGCCGCGGAATTTCATCACGTGCTGACGTATTACGTGGGCCAACTTGGGAAACCGATCTTGATGGACAAGATGTCGACCTCTCCCGTGGAGAATCGAGTCGTGCCCGCGTATTCGATGAAGATCACGGAAGTGAGCGCGAATCTCTACGACGTCGAGACGAAGTTGCAAGTGCACGAGTACGACAAGAAGATGACCGAAGACGTCGGCGTCGCACCTTTCGAAGAGCGAACGTATCGCTACCGCCTTCAGACGGACCCGGTCGGCCACATCATCAAGGGCCAGTGGCACTCGGCGAATCCCGACTTCTTCTGGGTACCGCTCTCGCCATCGGAGTGCGAATCGAAGAATCCAGGCGTGAGCGAACACTGGGTGACGACGATCGGGAAAGAGCTCAAGCTTCCGGGTTGGTGAGTTGCGCGTGAGCGGTACCTGCATCGAGCGAAACACCTGGGAACGAGGACATTTTCGCGCCCGTGCCTAAATCATCGACACTTGACTTGCGTCCCACGGGGTTATCGTCGAATTGACCAAGGCACATTCCTAGCATTCGAAGCCGGTGGCCTCGAGACTCTCGAGGCCGCGTCTGAACTTCGAAAAGGAATGTGCGATCATGAAAATGTACTGGGCTTTTGGCCTTATGCTTCTCTTGGTGACTAGCGCCGCGCAGGCCGACGTCGTTCGAGTCTGTAAACCGAATCCGATCTATACCGAAAGAACGGACCTCATTACATTGACGCTTCCTCCGCTCGTGCGTTCGGGAGACGTCGTGACGCTGACCGCTTCCAACTATCCAAACGACATTTATCGCTTCGATGTCACAGTGAAAGCCGATAGAACAACTTTAGTTTTGGAGCCTCACGCCTCAGGTAGCAACGGTCGCGCCACCTACAGCCTCAATCTGACAAACGGAGAACTCGGCCGATCAGTCTTCATTCCGAGCTATAGCCGCACCGGCATCATGTACGAACAGTGGAATTGCACGATCAAGAAGTGAATTTCGCGATCTGCCGATCGACGCGGCATGACTCCAGTCCTGGAGTGAGATTCAGAAAGTAGGCGTCACGTGACGCCTTCGCGAACTTCGGAGGATGCTCCTAAGCGATTCATCACTGCGCCTTCACAGCTTCGATCAGCCGCCGGTAATCCGCTCCCCGGCCCGCGACTTCTTCGTGCAATGGCAAGACTTTGTCGATGAACGGCTGCTTGTCGGGCCGCAAGATCTGTACTTTCAGTTTGTCGCGCGCTTCGGCTTCGTACTGCTTGAACTTCTCTTGCCAAACTTCGCGTTGATAGACTTTCGAATCGTCCGCTGCTTTTTTCACGAGCACGCGATCTTCCGGCGAGAGTCGATCGAAAATGTCCCGACTGATCAGCAAAACGTCGGGCGCGAAGATGTGCTGAACGATCGAATAGTATTTCGCGACTTCGCCGTGGCGAGAGATCGTCAAAGCCGTGATGTTGTTCTCGGCGCCGTCGATCACGCCCTGCTCGAGTGCGGTGTAGACTTCGCCGAAGCCCATCGGAGTCGGATTGCCGCCGAGAAGTTGCATCATGCGAATCGCCGTCGCGTTTTCCATCACGCGAATTTTCAAGCCCCGCACGTCGTCGGGTTTCTCGATCGGCTTCTTCGCATAGAAACTGCGCTCGCCGGCGTCGTAGAACGTAAGGCCCTGCAAGGCTTGCGGGCGTGAGGCGTCTAGGATCTCAGTTCCAACCGCACCATCAAGTACGCCGAAGAAATGCTCTCGATCGCGAAACAAAAACGGCAAATTCATCACGCCATAAAGCGGAGTGAAACCCTCGAGACTGAGGCTACTCACCTTCGTCATCGAGACGGCGCCGGTTTGCACGAGCTCGAGGACTTCCTTTTCAGTGCCGAGTTGTCCGCTAGGGTAAACCGTGACGTGGATGCGGCCCTTGCTCTCTTCGTCGACTCGCTTCGCGAAGAACTCCATACCGAGGTGGACCGGATGGTCGGGTGCGAGATTGTGCGCGAGAAGAAGATGCAAGTCGCGAGCAGCCGAAGCGCGCGGGAGCGCGAGCTCCCAAACTATGAGTGAGAGCGTGACGAAGCCTGCAATGGAGAACATTCGCGCGTTCTTCACTTCGACTCCTTCAGATCGATCCGAGCCACCGGCTTATCGTTCATCGTGAATCGCATGTCGCCTGCCAAACTCGCGAGGCGGACCGAATCATACTCGGGATTCCAGCTTCCGCTGCGAGCGACTTTCATGTCGACGACGCCGCCCTTCATTTCGAAAGCTAAAGCCAGACGCAGCTCCTGTGGCACCGCCGAGAGACCGTCGTCGTCGGAGAAGTCCCACGACGCCACACTCGGTGGACCATGGAAGCGGAACTCGACCTGACCCTTCTCCTTCAGGGGCAGGATCGCTCCGCCCCTGACGAAAAGTCCGAATGAATCCTGCGAAACGGGAATCGTGATCTCACGCCCGCCCTCGTAGCGACGACCGGTCTTGAAGTCGACCCAACCGCGCGGATTTTCCGGCAGATAAAGCTTCAAAGACGTCGCCCCTTTTTCGAAAACGTTCGCAACCAAAACGTCGGGGCCGAGCAAGAAGACATCGTGTTCTCCGAACGCCTTCGGATCTTTCTCGAACTCGTAGAACAGTGGGCGCAGGACCGGTTCGTAGTGATCCCGTGCGCGTCTCAGAAGATGATAGAGATAAGGTTCGAACTTTTCTCTTAGCGCGAACAGCTCACGAATCTTCGGCAAGAGCTCCGGATACATCCACGGCTCGTTCGCCCCCTCCTCTTTCCAGGAATGGATAACGAAGCGCGGATAGAAAATCCCGTGTTGAATCCACCTTAGGAAAAGATCCCGATCGGGCCTCGGGCCCGCGAAGCCGCCGACGTCGTGTCCGTTGTTGGCGACGCCGCTCAATCCCAAATTCAAGGACATCGAGAGATTGTACCGCAGTGTTTTCCAGTCGGTGGTGTTGTCACCCGACCACGTCTGAACGTAGCGCTGCATACCTGGCATTCCGCTTCGTGATACGACGAACGGGCGCTGACCAGGGAATTTCTCCAGAAGAGCTTCGCGTGAAGCTCTCGCCATCAAAAGAGTTTGAATGGGTCGGCCGAGCTTGATCGGCCATTCGGCTCCGAATCCGTCGACACGAGCTTCGTCATCCCAGATCTCATACTCGTTGTTGTCGTTCCAGACGGCTTCGATCCCGAGATCGAGAAGAGTCGTGGTCAGGTTCTTCTTCCACCACTGAACCGTCTCCCGCCTCGTGAAATCGAGATGCGAGCCTTTGCCGTCCCAGAACTGCGAGAGATCCGGGCCATCGCCTTCCGAGTCTTTCACGAAAAGTGATCGGGCTTCCTCGTAGCGAGGATGATCGTTCAGCAAAACAGGCTTCACGTTCGGGATGAACCGAATGCCACGTTCGCGAAACGCGGACACGAGAGCCGCGGGGTCCGGAAACTTTTCGCGATTCCAATTGAAGACGTAGCGCTTCTTTCCGATCGACGTGTAGCCGCTCGAGAGATGGAAGGACTGGCAAGGAATCTGCGAATCGCGAAGCTTGTCGAGAAAGCCCTTCATCGCCTTCTGCGAATCGGGCTGATCCGTGTACGTCATCGTCGAGCCGGAGTAGCCGAGACTCCATTTCGGTGGAAGCGCCGGGCGGCCCGTGAGCCGGGTGAACTTTCGCGAGACTTCGGCCACGGTTTCTTCGGCGAAGACGTAGAGATCGAGATCCCCTGCCTCCGCCCCGTAAGAAAAATAGGGCCCATGATAGTTGTCGATTTCGCAGCCGAGATCGAACGTCGCCGTAGCGAAATTGTCGTAGAAAATTCCGGCGCTCCCGGCCTCGGTCGACTGGATCACGAATGGAAAATGTTTGTAGAGCGGATCCGTCGTTTCCGCGTCGTAACCCATGGCATCCAGATTTTTAAGCGCGAAACGTCGTCCCCGACGGTCGAGCGAACCCGACGCTTCTCCGAGGCCGTAGAATCGCGCTTCTTTCGGCATCGCGAACGAATGCCAGAATTTTTCTCCGCGGGGATCTATCGCGACAGCGCCGGTCGCGCGTTCGCTCAAGACCTTTTTCCCTCGGAGATACCATTCGACTTGCGCCAACTTCAGATTCACTCGCGCTTCGAGTGTCGGTGTCGCGATGATCGTGACGTCGGCGCGGTTGTCGACGTTGAACCTCGACAGTTGATAGCCCTCGAGACTCTCGCGGTCACGCCCCTCGAAGGGCGAATCCGAATCGCCCGGCGCGATCGCCCACGATTTCGCGAGCCTGTGCGGTCGGCCCCCGCGAAGAAGACGCATTCTGAAAAGTGTCTCTTCTAGAACTTCGATCGTGAGCACGTCGCCACGGTCGCTCGTGAACCGTGCTCCCCGCTCGATGCGATCGTCGAATTTATAACTCGAGAGAAACTTCACTTCACACCAACCCGAAAACCCGAGGGAGCCAGAGACTCAAACCCGGGATGAAAGTCACGAGCGCCAAGGCCACGCATTCGGCATAGAACATCGGCATCAGCTTCGGCATGATTCGCTCGAGCGAAACTCCCGAAACACCGCTTCCCACGAACAAAGAGCTTCCCACGGGAGGCGTCAAGATCCCGATGCAGTTGTTGAACACCATGATGATTCCGAAATGGACCGGATGAACTCCGATCTTCACCGCCACCGGATAGAAAATCGGCGTGAAGATGAGGATCGCCGGAGTGAGATCCATGAACGTGCCCATGACCAGCAGAACCAAGTTCATGAGGAGCAAGATGCCCCACGGACTGTCCGTCACGCTCAACATCGCTTGGGTCACGTAGGTCGGGATCTCGGCGATCGAGAACACCCAAGACATCGCGGAGCTCGTGCCGACCATGAACAAGACGATGCTCGCGGTAACGACCGAGTTCTTCACGAGAGTCGGGAGCTGTCGCAGTTTCAACTCGCGATACGCGAATGCGAGAACGAGCGAGTACAAAACAGAAATCGAAGACGCTTCGGTCGGCGTGAATATTCCGGCGATGAGACCGCCCATGATCAAAACGATGAGCGCGAGACTCGGAAGCGCATCGATCAAAGTCTTGACGACATGCGGGGCCCGCCAGAGATCGCGGCTCCCGCGGGGCATGTCTTTTCCTTTGATCGCGATTACAGCGACGATCGAGAGACTCATCAACGCGGCCGGGATATAACCCGCGACGAAGAGAGCGATCACCGAAGTTCCACCCGAGATCAAAGCGTACAGGATCAGCGCTCCCGAGGGCGGCGTCAGAAGACCTGACACTGAAGACGCGATGTTCACGGCAGCCGTGAACGCGGGATCGTAGCCTTCTTTTTTCTGGATCGGCGCCATCGCACTTCCGACGGCAGCCGCACTCGAGACCGCACTCCCCGAGACCGCGCCGAAGAGAAAATTCGCGACGACGTTGCAATACGCGAGCGCACCGGGGATCGGACCCGCGATCACTTTCGCGAGATCGATCAAGCGTCGAGCGATTCCGCCAGCGTTCATGATTTGCCCGGCGAGGATGAAGAACGGGATCGCGAGAAAGCCGAAGTTGTCGAGCGAAGTGAGAGTTTTCTGCGCGATGACTTCGGAGGCCATCAAAGGATCGTAAAGAGGAAGGAGAGCACAGAAACTCGAGAGCGCGATCGCGACCGAGATCGGAACTCCGAAGAAGAGAAGAACGCTGAAAGTGACCGTGAGGATTCCGATGACCGCCAGCTGCATCACCCCTCCTCGTGAAACGGAGAGAGGCAGATGAAAAAGCCCGCGATCGGAAGTGCAACGTAGACGAGAGACCAGGGAACCTTCAAGACCGGGGTCACCTGGCCGAGGGCCCACGTTTTCGCGACGACCGTGCTCCCCGCGATCAGACACATCAAGCCGAAGACGAAACTCATCGCCAGGGAAAAATCGCGAACGAAGAGTCTCGTCCGCGGAGAGCCTTTTTCCTGGAGCCAATCGAAGGCGATGTGCTGATTCAGCAGGAACGCGAGACTCGCTCCCAAAGTTCCGAGCCACATGAGGAGGATTCTCGCGAGCTCTTCGGTCACCGTACTCGGACTTTTCAAAACGTACCGCGCGAAAACCTGCCAAAGCAGGCAGAGCCACAGCGTGACCATGAGCGCACCCGTGATCCCCTTCAAGGAGACGACGAACGCGTGGACGACCCGCTTCATTCAAACTCCCGGGCGCAGGCGCGCGATTTCGGTGACGATCGCTCGTGCGGAGGCTTCGACGTCGGACCACTGCTGATTTTCGATCGCACCCGGCGGGAAAAGCTGGGAGCCGAGGCCGATCGCGAAGGCCTTCGCCTGGAGATAAGCCGAAATTTCAGCGGTCGACACCCCGCCGGTCGCCATCCACCTCAAGTCGGGAAACGGACCCGAGAGATGTTTCAAATACGCGGGACCGCCCACGGCCTGGACGGGAAAAACTTTGAGAACTTTGCAGCCGTGATTCGAAGCTCTTTGCACTTCTGTCGGAGTAAGAACTCCTGGGACGAACGGGACTGCCGCCTTGGAGCAAAAGTCCGCGATCGACTCGATGAAGCCGGGCGAGACGATGAATCGCGCGCCATCCTTCACGGCGCGCTCGGCTTGCTCGAGTGTTCTCACCGTTCCGGCGCCGACGTAGCATGCCCCACTCGATGCGAGACGCTTGATCGCGGCATGTGCGGCGTCGCTCATCAGTGTGATTTCGACGACGGCCAAGCCACCTCGTGCGAGCGCTTGCGAAACCTGAAAGAGAACTTCGGGATCGCTCTGGCGAAGAACCGGGATCGCAAACTGAGCTTCGATCCTGGCGAGCGCGTCCTTCATCGGCGGACCGCCTGGTAACCTTCTTCGAGGAGTTCCAAGACTTCGCCCTTTTTCAGCAGCGCCATGTCTCCGTCGATCGTCGCCTTCATCGCACCACACGCAGCCGCGAAATCCGCCGTCTTCTGAAGATCGAACTTCTCATGCTGTGCGGCCCAGAATCCAGCCGCCATCGAGTCGCCCATTCCGATGCGGTCGAGCATCGTGACTGGGAGTTCTCTCGAGCTCGCTTTCCCCTCGCGAGTAAAAACGTCGATCGCATAAGTCGCTTCGTTCGCCGCACGTTTACTCATGACGAGAGTTTGAATGTTCGACTTTCCGAAGACGAGCTTCGGATCGCGTTCGCCGAAGTGAAGCTCGAGGTCCCGTCCCGAGCAGAACAAAACGTCGATCATCTCGAGGAGCGGAAGTTGACGTGCGACCGATTCTTCGGGCGACCAAAGATTCTTTCGATAATTGAAGTCGTAACTGATCAACGCGCCCGCGGTCTTCATCGCATTCATCGCCCGCTCGACTTCTCGCGAAGCCGATTCGCTCAAGCCGGCCGTGACACCCGACGTATGGAAGTACGGAACACCGATCGCCATCGCGGACCAGTCGATGTCGACTTTCTCCTGGCGCGCGAGAACGCTCGCACTTCGACTGAAGACGCGGTCCCCGCGAGGAGCAGCGCCTGGCTCGAGGAGATACCAACCCGGTTCGCCCTTAGCGCGTACGATCTTGAGCGAAACGCCCAAGGCTTGCGCCCGGGCCATGATGAGATCTCCAGAGTCACCTTCTGGAAGAACCGAAACCCAACCGCAGGGATGACCGAGCGACACGAGATTGGCCGCGATGTTCAGTTCCGTTCCGCCGAGATGGAAATCGAGCGACGTCGCCGTCTGCAATCGATCGCCACGACGAGCGGAGAAGCGAAACAGCGCTTCGCCGAAGAAAACTCCACGGCCTTGAGACAGTTTCACGAAGAGCTCCTTCTCACCAGTTCGTCATCGAACCGTCCTGCAGACGGTTCACGGGAAGATACGCGCGCTTGTATTCGTGTTTCGCGGCCAATTTCTCGTCGATGTCGACGCCGAGACCGGGGCCTTCGCCCGGATGAAGCATTCCGTCCGCGAACGTGTACGTCGGCTTGAAGACTTCGTCGGTCAAAGGCGTATGTCGCATGTACTCTTGCACGCCGAAGTTCGGGATCGAGAGATCGAAGTGAAGGGCCGCGGCCATCGACACGGGCGAGAGGTCGGTCGCTCCGTGTGAGCCGGTGCGAACGTTGTACAGATCCGCGAGCGAAGCGATCCTGCGCATGTGCGTGATGCCGCCGGCGTGGACGATCGTGCAGCGAATGTAATCGATCAACTGTTCCTGGATGAGCTCGCGGCAATCGTGAATCGAGTTGAAGACCTCGCCCACCGCAAGAGGCGTGACCGTATGCTGACGGATCAAGCGGAAGCTCTCCGGGTTGTCGGCGACGACGGCGTCTTCCATCCAGAAGAGGCGATAAGGTTCGAGAGACTTCCCGAGGCGCGCGGCTTCGATCGGAGTCAGGCGATGATGCACGTCGTGCAAGAGATGCGGACCGAAGCCGACTTTCTCGCGGGCCTTCTCGAAGAGACGCGGAAGTGAGTCGAGATAGCGCTCCGTCGACCAAATGTTTTCCGTGGGCATCGACGCATCGGCAGGTTCGTAGAACATCTTGTCCTTCGAAACTCCGTAGGTCGATTTCATTCCAGGCACACCGGTTTGAAGACGAATCGCTTTGTAACCGAGTCCGACATAGCGATCGAGCTCGTCGAGAGTTTCCTCGACCGTCTCGCCGTTCGCGTGGCCATAGACCATGACTCCCGTACGGCAACGACCGCCAAGGAGTTGGTAGAGCGGCATCTTCGCGACTTTCGCCTTGATGTCCCAGAGCGCCATATCGACCGCTGCGATCGCAGTCATCGTCACGGGACCTCGGCGCCAATACGCTCCGCGATACAAGTATTGCCAAATGTCCTCGATTTGATGCGGATCGCGACCGACCAAGCACGGAAGGACATGATCTTCGAGATACGAGACGACCGCGAGTTCACGACCGTTCAACGTCGCGTCGCCGAGGCCGAACACACCTTCGTCGGTGACGATCTTCAACGTCACGAAGTTGCGGTTCGGGCACGTGACGATCACCCGACCTTCGAGGATCTTCATGAAGCAGGGTCCTTTCGCTTGTGGACGTATTCAGAAGCATTTAACCTTAGCCGGAAAATCGAGTCAAAAGGCTAAAACGTGAGTTCCGCTGACCACCTGCTACATCCCGATCGCTTGTTTCCCGTCGAGGCAGGATCGCGGGCCTTGGCTCGACGTCTCTACTCGACGGTCAGCGCGCTTCCGATCGTGAGTCCGCACGGACACACGGACCCGGAATGGTTTGCATCGAACGCGGCCTTCACCGATCCGGTTTCACTTCTCATCACTCCCGATCACTACGTGTTGCGCATGTTCTATAGCCAGGGGATTCCGATGGAGTCTTTGGGCGTAGCACCGCTGGACGGTTCGGCTCACGAAAAAGACGCGCGGAAAATCTGGCGCCTGTTCGCTTCGAATTTCCATCTCTTCCGCGGCACTCCGAGTGCGATTTGGATGAAGCACGTCTTCCACGAAATCTTCGGTCTCGAGAAGCCTCTCGCCAGCGAAACCGCCGATCTCTACTTCGATTCGATGAGTGAGAAGCTTCGCTCGGCTGCTTTCGCCCCCCGCGCTTTGTTCGAACGATTCGGGATCGAAGTCCTGGCGACGACCGATGCCGCGACGGATTCGCTCGAGGCCCACGCGAAGATCAAGAAGGATTGGACCGGGCGCGTGATCCCGACCTATCGCCCTGACGCAGCTGTGGATCCCGAACACGAATCGTTCCAGTGGAGTCTCGACGAGCTCACTCGCCTCACGGGCGAAGATGCTCGCACCTGGAGCGGCTATCTTCGCGCTCACGCCAAACGACGACTTTTCTTCAAGTCGATGGGTGCGACGGCGACCGATCACGGACATCCGAGCGCTTTGACTTTCGATCTCGATCGCTCGCAATGCGAGTCTCTCTTTGGCCGTATCCAAAAACCGAATCTCGATCCGAACGAGGCCGAGCTTTTTCGCGCTCTCATGCTCGTGAAATTCGCGGAGATGAGCCTCGACGACGGTCTCGTGATGCAAATTCACGCGGGCTCGGCTCGCAACCACAACGGCTTGGTCACCAGGAAATTCGGTCGCGACAAAGGGGCCGACATTCCGATCGCGATGGAGTATGCACGTTCACTCCAAGCCTTGCTCAACAGAGTCGGCAACGATCCGCGGGCGACGATCATCTTGTTCACACTCGACGAATCGACTTACGCGCGCGAGCTGGCGCCTCTCGCGGGCCATTACCCGGCGCTTCGCCTCGGTGCACCTTGGTGGTTTCACGATAGTCCCGAGGGGATGATTCGCTATCGACGACGTGTGACCGAAACGGCCGGCTTCGCGAACACCTGCGGCTTCGTCGACGACACTCGTGCGTTCTTCTCCATCCCCGCCCGTCATGACGTGTCTCGCCGCATGGATTGCCGCTTCCTCGCGGAACTCGTCGGCGAACACCGGCTGACCGAGACCGAAGCTTTCGAACTCGCGCCAGAGCTCGCGATCGGCCTCGCGCGGAAAGCTTACAAACTATGAGTCATCCGATCCTCCACCTCGGCCTCGGTCGATTCCATCGCGCTCATCAAGCGGTGTACTTTCAGCGGCTCGCCGACGAATTCAACGATCAGCGCTGGACGATCACCTCGTTCAGCATGCGGACGGCCGACGCCAGAGATGCGATGATCGCGGTCGACCACCGTTACCCCGTCGTCGAAACCGAGAAAGCGGAAACGAAATTTCGGTGGATCGACCGCATTCGTGAAGTCGGAGCCCTAGGTCTCGATCGCGAGCTTTTTCTCTCGCGAA
Organism: Bdellovibrionota bacterium; assembly: GCA_040384505.1. Lineage (GTDB taxonomy): Bacteria > Bdellovibrionota > Bdellovibrionia > Bdellovibrionales > JAMPXM01 > JAZKJB01. The sequence continues at coordinate 13,076 of JAZKJB010000249.1, forward strand.
TGACCGACCCCGTTCTCGAGATGGTCACGCTGACGATCACCGAGAAAGGCTACTGCCTCGACGTCGATGGCCGACTCGACTTGAATTCCGCGGAAATCAAATCGGATCTCGCTTCACCCGAGGAACCGAAGAGCGCCATTGGAGCGTTGGCCCACGGACTCATCCAACGTTTCTCGGATTCGAGTCCGTCGTCTCGTCGACTGACGATCCTCAGCTGCGACAATTTGCGTGCGAACGGTGACCGCTTGCAGAACGCCGTGATCGCTTACCTCGAGAAACTCGGGCGCGCGGACGTCGTCGCGATCCTGAAAGAGCACGTCACGTTCCCTTGTTCGATGGTGGACCGGATCGTGCCGTCACTATCGAACGACGCGAGAAAGAAATTCGAAACCGAAATCGGTCTCGTCCATCCGGAGCTGATCGCCACTGAAGCATTTTCCCAATGGGTGATCGAAGATCGCTTCGCGCGACCGAGACCGCCGCTAGATAAAGTCGGCGTAGATTTCGTCAAGAGCGTTCGCGCCCACGAAGACATGAAACTTCGGCTTTTGAACGCAGCACACTCGTTCCTCGCTTACGCGGGCTTGATGCGTGGTCATAGCTACGTTCACGAGGCTGCAGGCGATCCCGAGCTCCGGGAATGGACCCGTCGTTTGATCTTCGACGAGGCCGGCCCCCTTCTCGGGACCGACATCGACTGGAAGTCCTACGGAGAAAGAGTCATGAAGCGCTTCGAGAACTCGAAGCTGCCGCATTCACTTCGACAAATCGCGATGGACGGCTCCGTCAAGATTCCGCAGCGCCTCCTCCCGACGATCGAAGAATCCATTCGATCGCACGCCTCCAGCCCGGCCTGCGACATGGCCGTCGCGTCGTGGATCGCGTTTCTTCATCGCGAGTTCGGTCCCGACGGCGGTCACAAAGTCGAAGATCCCGCAGCTCAACGACTTAAACGACTCTGGCATCCCGAGTTCACGAAGTGGTTGAAGTGTGTCGCGACCGATCACCAAATTTTCGGCGCTCTTGCCGGCGATCCGACTTGGCACGAGCGCCTCGCCCGAGCCAACGATTGAGGGACTCATGAAAGTTTTCGCGCTTCTCGCCTTCTTCTCGGTCATCTTCATCTCGCAGGAGGCTCACGTGAGTGGAGTCGTTCAAGCGTCCGCGACCTCGGGCTTCGTCTTCGTCCAGTCGGGAGTCGGAATGAAAATTCCGATGCGCGGTCATGAAAGCGCCGCTAACAAAGCAAATGACGGGCGCATCGCCCAGTCGAAGAAACATCTGGCACTCGCTGCTAAAAAAATCGGTGATGCGATCGCGAAGCGCGAAGTCGATGGAGTCGACACGAAAAACCTCCTGGCGATTCAGAAAGGTTACTCCGTCTTCGAGGCGGGCTCGGCTGGTTTCGAGAAATTCCCGACGTACGCGTTCGACGACATCGTTAGCGCAGGCCAAGCCGTCAACTCCCCCGACGACTCCGCCGCAAGTATCCCGGTCGGCAAAAAGGGCTATGTCAGATTCGGCTCCGACCCGAAAGTCGTTCTCCGCTTCAAATCAATCCCGCCGATGGCGACCTTGAAGACCATCGACGAAAAGTTGAGAGCCCTTTCCCCTGAGCCACTGCCTTACTGAGTGTCGCCGACTGACCGGGGCCTACTGAGCGAGAAGTCCCGCACCCGAAAGTCTCGCTGAAATCGTCGGATACTCGAAATACACTTTCGCGACCTGCGCTCCGAAAAGCTCTCGTGCCGCGAGCATCAAGATCTCGCGGTGGCACCTCTGCCCGAGCTTGCAGTGACACACGAGATACACCGGCTTCGATGCCGACTCGATCGCGAGCTCCTGCAAAATCGCGAGTCCTTCTTCGCTCAACGTGAACTTGGATTCGTAGTCGATCGCATCGAAGGCGCCGTCGTGATCGGCGTCCATCGCTTCTTCTTGGCCTTTGAATTCGTGCAAGAGCGCTTTCGGCGGAGCCAAAACCGCAAAGTAATCGTCGATCAGTTTCTTCTTCAGGTATCGCGGATAGTAACGGGTGACGACCACGATTCGCCCGTGGCGCTTCGTCACTCGTTCGTTGGTGATGTCTTGAACCGAGGCCTGCCTGATCATCAGGCCGACATCATACCGGGTGCGGCTCCGGCGGTCGAGTGATGCGCGGCTGAGGACGGCCCGGCGCCTTCTCACCTTTCACTTTACCTTCAGGACTGTAGTGTTCCATCAGCGCGTTGATCTCACTACCGAGCAAGATCACGAGACCGGTGATGTAGAGCCACAACATCAAGACGATCACGGCTCCGAGGCTGCCGTAGGTGGCGGCATAGTTGCCGAAGCGCTCGACGTAGAAATTGAAGCCGAGCGAAGCCGAGACCAAAACCAAGACTCCGATCACCGAACCCGGCGTGACGAATTTGAAGTCTTGTTTCACATCAGGACCGAAGTAATAGAGAAGAGCGAAGCCCAAGCTCATGAAGACCAGAGCGAGCGCGTATCTGAGAACCGAGAAAGCGATGTCGAGCGATCCGCCGATGCCGAGAGCGTTCTCGACGTAGACCTGGATCGCGTCACCGAAGACGATCATCGCGAAAGCACCGACGATCAAGACGATGAACATCAACGTCATGAGGATTGAAATTCCGCGCGCTTTCCAGAACGGTCGGCTCTCTGTCACGTCATAGGTGATGTTGAGCTGCTGCATGATCGCATACATCCCGGCCGAGGCCGCCCACAGGGTCATGACGGCACCGAACGAGAGAAGGCCGCCTTTCTTGTCTTGGGTGACTTCCGCGATCGTACCTTCCACGGCTTTCGCGGCATCGCCGGGCATCGCGGACGCGAACAGGCCCATGACTTTGGCATGCAGGTCTTCGATCGGGAGATACGGGAGGAGCGAGAGCATGAAGATCATGAGCGGAAACAACGCGAGCAAGAGGTAGTACGCGAGCGAAGCCGCGCCCGTCGTGACGTTGTCCTCGCTGATCTCTTTGTAAAGGACTTTCCAAAATCCGCGCGTGGCGACCGGGCCGAAGAACTTCCTGAGACTCATCGATGACTCCTCCGATAGAGCCTGGTTCTAGCCAAGACCCGTCGCCGTCGTCTTCTCGACCCGATCCAGATCGTGTCTCGAAATCAGCAACACTTTTTGCTAGGGAGAACGACTACACTCTCGAGGGTGATCAACCGTGCACCCCCTGGCTGGAGACACAATCCATCGAGTTTCACGAGACGAGCGCGACTCGCGTCGATCGCCGCGATTGCGGCCTTGCTCGTGACACAGCTCTCGATTCCGAGCGCGCTAGCGGGGTCGACGTCCCTCGTTCTCGTCGTCTGCGGTGCGTTGAGCCTCATCGGGGGCTCACATCGTTGGGCCACGAGGCCGTGGCTCATCACCCTGCTCGGCATTCTTGCCATTCCCGTCTCACTCACGAACACGGCTCTCGTCGCCTTGGCCTACTTCGAAGCGCTGCAGGTCGACGCCTTCGAACTCGCCTTCATCGGTTTGACGACGGCCTTCGCCGGCGCCGTCCTGGACGAAATTCTCGCGATGACCCAGATGATTCGACGTCAGACGGATCACGGGAGAAGCCTGTGGAAAGCGTTCTTCGGCCTGCGTTCGAGACGCCGAAATGGACGGGCCGTGACCTTGGACGACGTCCTCACGCGCGAGGGAGAACAGCCGCCATGATCAGCTCGTTGATCGTCTTTCTCGTAGCGTGCGCGTATTCCCTGGCGTCGGTGATCCCCGGCGGGCTCGACGCCGCTTCGACCGAAGCGATGGTCTCGCGGGCCATGGGACCGCTGATCGCCGCAGTCGCCGCGCTCTCGGCGTTTCCGTCGACGAGGGTCGTTCGATTCGCGAACGTCTTTCTCGGGGTCACCCTCTTCACGTCTCCGCTCGCGTTCCCGACATGGTCCCCGACGGCGCTGGTCATCCACGCGATCGTGGGTTTATGGGTGACTGGTTTTACCCTTTTGCCTCGTGGTCGTGACCTCGTCATGACCGGCGGCGGATGGCGCCACGTGCTCAGTTCCCCGTCGACGATCGACCGAATCGAGACCGCCGCCGGGCTCTGAGAGGCGCCCCGAAGACGAAATCCCCTATAGAAAACGAGTTTTGAGGCGTATCTCTTTGCGAAAACCTTTGCAAAAGGCCCCGGGACCTCGTCATGATGAACCGTCAATCGACGTATCCAACATTCAGGAGTGTGCATGGCTAAGGCTAAGAAGAAAGCAAAGACGACGGCAAAAGCGACTGCAAAAAAATCGGCACCGAAAAAAGCGGCTCCGAAGAAAAAAGCAGCTAAAAAAGCCGGCGCATCGAACTCGGGTTTCATGAAGGCAATGACCCTCAGCCCCGAACTTCAAAAAGTGATCGGTCGCGCGACTGCAGCTCGCACGGAAGTCACCAAAGGCCTCTGGGCTTACATCAAGAAGCACGGCCTCCAAGACGCGAAAAATCGCCGCGACATCAACGCGGACGACAGCCTGAAGGCGATCTTCGGCAAAGCGAAAGTGAACATGTTCGAAATGACGAAACTCGTCGGCAAGCACATGAAGTGAGACTTCTCTCGATTTGATATCGAGAGGTCTTCCGAGAAGCCGAACTCTTCACCGAGTTCGGTAATCCGGACCAAGGTCTTTGCAGTCGGATTTTCCTCAATCCGCCGAGCACCGATCAGGCGCTTTTTTGATGAAGCCATACCCTTCCCGACGGCAACCGTCTCGATTCCGCGATCGTAACAGTCGAGTAGCAACCTCAGATCGTTGAGTTTCAAGGTTTCGTTAATTACGGAAGCCCTATTTTTTC
>JAZKJB010000250.1:0-10598 GCA_040384505.1 Bdellovibrionota bacterium
AAGGATACTGACGGCCATCGAGGCCGACCAGAGCAGGAGTCGCAGGCGAGATCCAGCCTTGAATGTACATCGTCGCTTGCGTCGGACCCGTCAGTTGAAGGGCGAGACCGCGGAACGATTGTCCATACCAGTTTCCAGCTTGCGTCGTCGTGACCGCGTAGGTGCCAGCTTGAAGTCCGCACATCATCGAAGGGATTTGCCAAACCATGCTTCCTTGAGCCGCGACCGTGCCCGAGTAGCTCGACTGCTGTGTCTGACCACCGGCCGTGTTCACGATCCCGGTTCCGTAGAACTCGAGGTTCAAGTTTCCTTGAAGTTGGCCACCGTAATAGGTGTTGCCCGTGCCCGAGGCGAGAAGTGCGGAGTTGCCACCGCAGGTCGCGCAAGAGCCGTAGCCGATTCCGGGTCCGACCGGTGCGATCGGCGGCGGAGAGTCCCCGCCGTTCTTACCGCAAGCCGTGAAGGCCGAGATCGTGAGCGCCGATGCGAAGAGCATCATCGCTTTGAACAGATTCTTTTTGAAGTTCGCATTCGAGGTTTTCATACCTTCTCCCAAAAAAACTTTTTGTTACCCAACCATCCAAAAATAAATCTTAGCCCTAAGTTGCCCGATCGAAATCAGAGTCCAGCCGCCGAGCGATTGAGTCCGTCGAACTCGCCGAGCTTCGTGTAACCGAAAGTGCGATTTGTTCCGTAGTCGTTCGGGTCCGGGTACAAGCTCTTCACCATTTGAATGATCCAGCTCGGATCGTTCTTCGCTTTGTTCGTGGGACCCATCAAGAACGTGCGGCAGTCGTAAGGACCGCGCGAGATCTCCCAGCACATTTTCATCGAACCCTGCCACGGAGCTTGATACGGACTCTCGTAGAAGTTCTGGAAGTACACCGAACCACCGAGGATGTTGCCGGCCTGGCCATCGCCTTGGCTGAGCATTCGGTCCATGACGAGAACGATCGCACCGTACTGATCCTGGAAGAATCCTTTGTAGACCGACTGACCATTGATGTTCTGCCAGCCGTTGTACTGCTCATGAGTCGTTCCAGCATAAGGATGCTGAACACCCATCGCCGCTTCACGGATGTAACCGCGATCGATGAAGCTGATGATCACACCTTCGCTCTTGCGCGAGAGATCGATATTGATACGGATGTTCGTCGGATTCGGCGGATTCGACTGGTAGAACATCTTGCGGAGCGCACCGACGTCTGCCGTGAACGTGACCGTCGAACCGCTCGAGTATCCTGATTGAGAATAAGTGTTACCCGTGCCGATCGGTGCGTCCGGGATGCCGTCGCCATTGGCGTCGACCAGCGTGCCGTCGGCTCTCGGAGGAACCGTAGCTGCCGTCGGACCGGCTTCTTGATTTTCCGATGCGCAACCGACGTTGATCACCAACGCCGCCGTCATCAGAATCATCCAACCCAAGTTTTTCATGACTGACACCCTTTCCTTCGCCCTTCTTACATACCCGCAGTGATCTAGTGCGAGACACGTGCCGCCCTTTCCCGATTTTCGATTTCGAGCTCAAGCGAGCGACGGGACTCGACTATTCGAAAAGTGTCTCAGACCGAGACGGCTATGAAGGCGTTTCACGGTGACACTCTTGGGTCGACAGGTGCCCGAGCGGGTCACCTTTCGGGCATGAAACGAGGAACGTTTCAGAATGAGACGTTCCCCGGATTCCGTAGAGTTTTCGATATGCTTCTAAAGATGCTTCAAGGAAAGGCCGAGCTTATGAGCCTAGGCATCTCTATATATAAGAGGGTTATACGTGAATCTCGGTGGAATGTTCCTATTCGCTGCCGTCATGTTCTTCGTCGGCAAAGTGGTCTTGGGCTACTGAGCCCTAGAGCTGCTGATCAGAGTCGACGGCTGCAATCGTCGGTTCCGTAGGGATTCCCACGTCCGTATCCGAGAACGTCGCCTTCGGGAAGTAATGCGCGAGGATCTCGCGGTAACCCCTTCCCACCTTCGCCAAATGCCGAGCTCCCCACTGACACATCCCTACGCCATGGCCGAAACCTTGGCCCACGAGATCGAAACCACCGTCGACGTCCTTACGAACCTCGAACTTCGCACTGCGGACTTTGTCGTGGCCCATCGTCATTCGGAACTCGTGACCGCTGACGACCACGGTGCTCCCATCGCTCCACTTCATCTGAAGCTTCCCGATTCGACCCGACGACGTCTTCTCGAGGACTTTCATCGCCTGCAGATGACCCGCGACCTTGAACTTCTTCGCGATCGCTTCCGGATCCAAGTGAAGTGACCATGAGGCCATCGGATTCGTCGGGCACGACTCGTCGCGAGCTGTCCCCACGCTTTCGCTGGCGCCCCAAACGCGTCCCGGCTCTTCCGTGTGTCCTCCACAGTCGGCATGGAAGAACGTCGCGAAGGGATGAGTCCCTGCCGCGAGAAGGACGACGCCCTTCGTTTCCCGAATCGCACGTTCGACGGCCTCGCTCTTCTTCGAGCTGAGAGGTTCGTCGCCGAGTGGGTTTCTATAGACCTGATCCATGACGTCGGACTCAACGTCGTAAGTCGCATTCACTTTCGCGCGGGCTTGCTTCCGGAAGAGAGCGAACGTTCGAGCCGCGATGGCCTGAGCCTTGAGAGCCTCGAGCGGCCAGCTCGCGGGCATTTCGGAGGGAAGAACGCCGCGAATGTAAGCTTCGAGACCGAGACGCGCGATCACGTCGAGTGCGCCGGTCGGCCGAGGCGCGAAGGACAACCGATCCGGCATCGACTGCAACCCGACTCGCAAACCCATCCCGACGACTTCGAGAGTCTTCGCTTCGAAACGCGAAACGACCCGGCTCGTATCGCGATCTTCGATCGTCCATGCCGAACGACCCTTCGAACCTTTTCGCCATGACACTTTCAACGCTTGAAAGCCCATCGCGCCGGGCACCGAACCGGGATAGCGAAGCGCGATTCCACTGACGGGCACGGGTCCTTTCTGGAGACTCTGGAGACGAACGCGAATTTCATTGGAAGCCGAAACATTCGGCGCCGCGAACGCCGAAGAGGAGAGCATGAAAATGAAAAGAGAAACGAGGAGGCCTCGCGTGGTGCCCATGCCCCTCCTTGGGAATCGGCTCTGATCGGTAACTTGTCAGGATCGTCCGTCATTGAACCAAGAATCGCGGGATCGTTCAACCCACGCCCTCGACCTTCGATCAGGCCGGAATCAAGAAAGAGCTTTCATCACGAGTTGGAGATGCGCCCAAGCGATTTTTTTTCGTGCGGGTTCCGCGAGAAGGCGTACTGGCGAATCGGTGACCATCAATTTACGGCCGTCGGTTTCGATCCACGCCCCCGACTCGGATTTTTCGTTCGTCAGTAGCAACGCCGTCCGTTCACCGAACGAGAGTGCGAGACCCCTCCAGGCGGTCCAGATGTCGCGAACGTCATCGGGAGTTTCGCCCGTCCATTCGACGACCGCGACGTCGTTCGGCTTGAGCTTCATCGCTTGGATCATCTTGCTCGCGAGATCGCCAGCTTCGCCTTCGAGAACGAAGGCTCGCTCGCCGGCCGCGAAAACGAGAAGTCGCGCGACGCTCGGATTGCCGATGATTCGCGACTCCGAGACTGCCGCAGCTGCGGGCAGCTGCACGCTCACCGCTTCGGCCGCGGCGAGGGTTGCCGTTCCGAGAATGACGCCGTCCACGCCGAGGACGTCTTTGAGATATTGAAGTTGGGAAGGGCTCAATCCGCTCATGGAACGGGCAATCTACCCGCGCTTTCCCTTGGCGGGCAAGGAATGCAGTGCTTTAAAGGAACCCGAAATGAAGGTTTGTTCCGCTTACGATCTCATCGGCCAATATGACGCTTTCCTGCTCGATGCCTATGGCGTCCTCGTGCAGAGTTCCGGGCTCCTTCCGGGCGCAGCCGACTTCATCGGCGAGCTCCGAAAACGCGGCAAAAAAATCCGGATCGTCACCAACGACGCGTCGAAAACACCCGAGACGTGGGTCGAATCTTATCGCGCCAAGGGCCTCTCGATCGAAATCGCGGAGCTGATGTCGGCCGGCGTGACGATCGCTCCCGCTTTCGCCCGTCGCGGATTGAAAGATCCGGTTTGTGCCGTGCTGGGCACGCCGGACACGCTCGCGCTCGTCATGCGAGCCGGAGGAAAGCCGCAGATCATCTCGGCGAACACGCGCTTCGATGCCGTCGTGATCGGAGACGACTCGGGATTCGATTTTTTGCCGACGATGAATGCCCTCCTGTCGTCGATTCACCGCTCGATCGCGGCCGGCCAAGTGCCTGCGCTGTTCCTCGCGAACTCGGACATCTTGTATCCCGTCTCCGACGGATCCTTCGGTTTCACGAGCGGAAGTCTCGCTCGCCTTCTGGAGATGGGACTCGAGAAACTCCATCCGAAAGTGTCTCCGCGCTTCGAGACACTCGGGAAGCCCGAGCCGCTCATTTTCGAAATGGCTTTGAAGAGCGCGGGAGTCGAAGCTTCACGCGCGGTGATGTTCGGCGATCAACTGCATACGGATATCGCGGGCGCCAAAGCAGCAGGCGTTGCGAGCGCATTGCTCACGACGGGAATCACGCAGTGGCCGGTGCCAAAGGACGTAGAGCCTCGGCCCGATTTTGTCATCCGTTCGCTACTTCCGTGAGCGCTTCTTCACCGGACACAGCTGAACGCTGAACGAATAGATTTGGTCGCGCGGCTCGTTCTCCACGCGTTGCCAAAACTCCATGATGAACTTCCGCATCTCCGTGCGAAATTCGCCCAGTCGCGCTTTCGGAAGCGCGAGGATCATCGAGATGAGCTCGCGCTCGTCCATGGGATCTTCGAGGACCGACGTGATGTGCATCTCGAGGACCTGGCGGTGGAATTTCCTGATGTAGGCCGAGGGAGTTTCCGGGAACGCACCGAAGGGTTCCGTGTAGCTCGTCAAGCGACCGCTCTTCTCGCGCTTCAAAAGTCCAAGCTGAATCAGTCGCGCCAAACTTTCAGTGGCCAGCGAACGTGGGATTCCGATTTTCTCGGCAATCCACGTTTCCATTTGCTCCGCCGATTGCTTTTGAAACTCCTCGAGAGCGACCGCTTCGAGGATCGCCGAGTGATACCAATCGGAGACGACACGGAATTGGTCTTCACGCAAAACTCGGAAACGCTCTTCTTTCCGTTTCTCTTCGAGCCGCGCTTGGGCGAGTTCGCGAACTTTCCCACTCCGTGAACTCTCGGCGAGAATGAGATCTTTCCAAAACTCACGCACGCGCGGTTTTAGTTTCAGCTTCACCGCGATCGTATCCGCGGATTTCTCCGAGAGACCCTGCTCTCCCTTCAACACTTCGCTCAATCGTGAGGGACTGAGATCGAGATCGCGCGCGAACGCACGAAGCGAATAGGACTTGTTTCGCTGCTTGCGAAGAGCGAACTCGGCGCCGAGAAAATCAGACACTTTTTGGTGTTCGAAAGATGTGAGCATCGGTCTCAACAACTAGACGCCCAGAGAGATCAAATCAAGCATTTCCGCGAACTTAACGGTAGCTCGCCGAACACCGTCGAACGCTTCGAGCCGCGAAACATTGTCGCACCCCTGAGGCGGCCCCTACCGTGAACTCAACACCAACCCAGGAGGTTCGTATGTCTTTCGGTTCGAAGATGACCGGCACGCTGAAACTTGCGGTCTTGAGCTCTGCCACCCTACTCGCCGCTTGCAGCGCCGAGGTTTCCGGCGGAGATGTCCCGTTCACGATCCCCGGCCCCGGCGCGTTCTCGCATAAAGTGACCGGCCCCAATATCGACGGCCGTTGGATCTCGAAGTGCGTCGATCACAAATGGTCGACGGGCTACATCGTCTTCGACATGACCGTGAAGGGCCAAGACGTCACTCGAATCGAGAAGGAGTACAGCAACGCCAGCTGCACGACTCTGAAGAAAGAGTCGACGCAAGTGGGGGCCTTCCGATACGAAGCCGAACTGAAAAACGGAATTTTCGAAGTGGAATACAAGTTCAGCCTCGGTAACGGCATGAGCGTTCTACCTCGTGAAAACGTGAAGCTCGTGGCGAATTCTCTGTGGATCAGCGATCGCTACATCGGCGAGCTCTCGCCGCCCGACATCGAGCTTCTCCGCGACGGGAACCCGTCGACGAAACCCGGCCCTACCCCTGCTCCGTCGCCCACACCGACGCCAGACACGGAGAAAGCGCATGCGCCCGCGATCGGTCAGACGATCACGTACTCGGGCAAAGTCTACGGCGGCTCGCAGTCGGAGTACTACACGAACAATGGGTTCGATTCGTATGCGAATTCCTGGATCGTCTTCTACGACATTCGCGGTAGCCGCTCGAGCATGGGTTACACCCACCCCACGACGCTTTGGTCGACGGCGAAGCACCAAGCCAAGCTCGCGAGCTGCGTTGCCGATGGCGGCACCCTCGAAACCGTCACCGTGAAAGCGGGAACGTTCAAGACCTGCAAGACGACGACGAACGGCGAGACCGTTTGGTGGGGCAACGTCCCTTTCTTCGGCAAGGTCAAGATCGCTTGGACCGATGGCAGCTACTCGTCCGAAGTCTCCGCCTTCACGCTTTAATCAAAATCAATTTACAGGAGTATCGAAAATGAAATTAATGAAACTGGCCCTCGCACTTCCGCTTTTCGCCCTCGCGGCCTGTTCGACCAGCGCGATCAAGCCGGATCAGCTCAATAAAGTCGACCGTGTCGCGATCATCGCCATCGACATCACCCAGGAAAAACCCGTCTCGACCGGCGATCTCGTCGGAATCGCGCTCAAGACGAACGACTCGCGAGCCAAACCCCAACTCGGTGTCCCCTCCGAACACGTCGCCAACGCTTACCAGGATCTCACGGCCAAGCTCGCGAAGAAGACCGGCTGGAAAGTCATGAAGCTCGACGAGCTCAGAAAGAATCCGGCGTATGCCGCTTTCTACAAGGAGAAAACCGACGGCTTCCACCAGGCGCCGATCATCGACGGCCGCTTCGACCTTTATCAGGCGCCCGAGGTTCTGACTTCGTTCGCAGTCATGACGACTCCGCACGAGCGTCTCGCAAAACTCGCGCAAGATCTCGGCGTCGACACGATCGTTTATGCCGCGACGACGGTCGAAGTGAACTCCGGAATGCTCGCTTCACTCGTCGGACTCGGGAAGATTCATCCGAAAGGAAAGGCTTCGATCTACGCGGTCGATGCTCGATCGGGTGAGAAAATTTACTGGCAGCAAGCCGAAGGGCCCGAAGTCGAAGGTGGCGCGAGTAACGTCGCCGGCATGGGTTCGCAGGAACAACTCAATCAATTAGCGAGAGAAGCATCCGCTCTCTCCATGGATCAGGCGCTCGAGAAACTCTCGATCACGCGCTGATACTCCTGGGGGCTCGCGGTTCCTGCGAGGGGCCGCGAGCCTTCTTTTCGTTTCGAAATCAGTTTGGGATCAGTGCGGGACCTTCGAGCTCACGATCATCGAATCGAAAATCTCCGGCATCTCGATCTCGGCCCACGAATAGTCGAAAGTTCGCACGTAGAATCGACCGAATTTGAGCGACATCACCTCGACCCCGCTGAACATCGTCGGCATCGTCCACTGCATCGTGATTCTCGTTCCGCCCGTCACGTAAATGACATCGGTGTTCGTGAGAACCGTCGGCCACGAAATCGACGAACCCGAGCCGTGCACGACCGTCGACTCCAGACTTCCCGGTCGCTTCAGATAAAGCGTCGCATCGAACCACCGATCGGTCGTCGCGAGCTGTTTTCCTTCGACGATGAATTCCACCTCGAATTTTTGCCCCGGATCGGCCATGTACGAATTCGTCAGCGGATTCCCGTCGAGCTTTTGCGCCGCCGGCAATCCCCGCACGGTCAGACCCCGTATCACGGGAGGCGGAGGCGCGCCCGCGTTCTCGACCGTCACGAATGCCGGCAAAAGTGGAATGGCGTCGCGATCGCCTTCACTGCGGCTTTGAAAAAAGATGAGCGGAACGTAGTATTTGTCGGGACGCGCGTTCGTCGGAATTCGAACGTCTCCCTCGACTTGCCATTCGTTGGCGGAAATCTTGGTCAGCTTGCACGAGTCGTACGAGTTCACACCCGGAATCGTGTCTTGCGTGATCACCGAATATTGAGTGCCGACGACGAAGAGCTGGCAGGTCTCCGGTCGGTAGTTGTCGATCGAGCGCACTCTGAAAGTCGAGCGAAGCGTCTCGCCCGCCTTCATCGTCGTCTTGTCATGTTGAGTGGCGAGAATCGTGAACGTCATCGCCTGCCCCCACAGATGATCGTTCGGATTCATCGAGGCACCGAGCGCGACCGATTCTTTTCTAACGGTCGGAGTCTGGTCCATCCACTTTTCGCGATCGAACGGGAGCGGATACTGGAGCTCGACGCTCGCACCGAGCGCGAAACGATTGGTGTGGAAGGCTCCCGTGCGCGGGTTCAAACATACGACATTCACATGACCGCCGCCTTTTACGACAACGATCCCGCGATCGGCTTTGAATCCCTGCACGCGCCATGACGGAGCCGAGATCTCTTGGCGGTTCATGACTTCGGTGTTCGGGTCACACAACGGCTGGAGGGCGCTCGACGACCAGTCGACATCCGAGGTCCACTGCCCCCACGAGATGAAACCGATGTTCGGATGATTCGGCAGCATCGTATCGAATGTGACCACTTGAATTTCGGGTGCATTGAACTGCTCGAGCGATGAACGCTTGAGCTGTTTCACGAAATGTTTCGCAACCTCGGCGCCGATGCGATCCGGGAGTCTCGTCGCATCGTCTCCGTAGCCGAGATGATGGATGGCTTCGTGAACGAGCAAGCCCAACTGATCTTCGAGTGGCATCGTCATTCGATCCGTATTGACGAGGACTTTCGACATCGCCGTCGAACCCGTGACCATCACCCGGTGCGCCTCACCTGAAGCCGAACTGAAAACGCCAGGATTGTTCTTCTCGGAGATGAACTGGAGAAGATCCGCCCACGATCCAGCCTGCGCGGAATCGAACGCCGGTATGTAGCCGTTGAGCTTCAAGACGACGTCGCGGATCTCGGGATCGGTCGTACATTCCGTTTGTGAACGCGCGCACGATGCGACGATTTCACCGACGTACTTCCAGAGCCAACGAATTTCACGCTCGGCTTGTGTCGCACCCTTCATGCCTTCGCGATATCCCGCTTGAGCTGGCGTCGCTGCCGTCGAGACGACGATCGTACCGAGCAAAGCGACGAACGCGATCGAGATGAACTTTTTCAATGGATGCCTCCTGTTTCGACGTGGACGAAGACCGATTTCGGATCGAATGCGAGAGGACCGTCGGGCTTCTGGCGTCTTGCTTCGACGACGGCGCGGCCGATGGAACTTCCTTTTCCCGAATCGCAATCCCAACGAACGCCGAAATCCAGGGTGAGGAGATAGTCGTCGAGCGGACCGGAGCCGCCGGGACCAGGATTCAGCGACGGAGAAAAGAATTTGAGCGCAGCAACCGTCGTACAACCCAAGTGCTCGGATATCGCCTTCGTGACGTCGACTTCGTTGAAGAAGGGATCGCGAACGAGCAACAGATCTGGCATGCCGGCTCGGCGCCACATCAGATATTCGAAGCTCTGGAAATCCGTGCTCAGCTGCTGTGCTCGCTGGACGTAATTTTTTAGGGAAGAGAGAACTTTCAGGTCGATCGAGGCGAACTCGGCAGGATCGAGCGCTTCTCGAGTGGCGAGAATCTCGATCCAGAGCACGACTCCGTCAGCGAGTCCGTAAGCGCTCGTTTTCTTTTCGTCGACCCACAAGTGGTCTTGATTGATCCAAACGTCTTTCCCCTGGAGCAAGAAACGAACGGAACCCATTTCCTTTTCCGTTTTCATGACGATCGCGGGAACCCCGGAGGCGACGTCTTCGATTTTCTTCAAAAGCGTTTGCTCGCGCGAATCGAGGCCGCAGGCGGCGGAGCCACAGTCACGCAAGATCGTTTTCAGATTCGCGTGCGCGAAGACGACCGAGTATTCACCCTGCCCACCGCCGTTGCCGACGATGATCGGACCCGCATGCACGCTCGAAACGCACGAAAGCAGCAATAGCCCCAGAATTAGCTGGCGCATAACTCCCCCTCAGATGAACCGATTTGATTGACCTTATTGTTCTCACTGACACCCTGCCCAAAGTCCAGGCTTAGGTGCTGAGCAGCCCCTCAGATGCGGCGCCGCAAGCTCGTGAAATTGCTGGCACGGGGTCAACTCCATTCGGACTTGTACCGAGAAATCTCCCGCCAACTCGAGCCGTCTACCGAAGCCAGGCAAGTTTTTCCTCGATCACAAGACCGGAATTCCCAGTGAAGTCGCTTCACCGCTCAAGCCTGAGCCGCGCGCGCCGATTAGCAGTGTGTAACGAGATGAAACGGATCCAGGACGGAGAAGTTTCGCGCATTGCCCGGAGGAAGAGCATGAACAACGCCGCCAAGAACTTCATCAGCAAGAACAACGAACACGAAGTCGTCCTCGACGACGAGAACAACTGCTGCCTCTGCGGCTCACAGCTCGACTTCAAGCACGACGTCGACTACCTGACTTTGAGAATCAAAGAAGACGCCCACTGCCCGAGCTGCCAGATCCAGATGAA
>JAZKJB010000250.1:10698-12171 GCA_040384505.1 Bdellovibrionota bacterium
GACTCTTCATTCAATTGAATGAGCACACGCTCCGCTAGAACGCGGTTGAAACCCGGAATCTTCGAAAGTTCCTCGACGCTCGCCGCTTTGATGTCGTCGAGATTCGCGAACTTCGTCAGCAACAAACGCTTTCGCTTTTCCCCGAGACCGATCACGAAATCGAGTTCGCTCTCGAGCGACGTCGCTTCGCGAAGCTTGCGATGGTACGTGATCGCGAAGCGGTGGGCTTCGTCGCGGATGCCGACGAGAATTTGAAACGCCTCGCTCCCCGGCTTGAACGTCACGGGATTTGCCCGGCCCGGGAGATAGAAGCGCTCTTCGGTCGCTGTCACTTCGGCATCCGAGAACGAACCCTTCGTGCGCGCTTTCGCGAGTCCAACGACGCACAAATCTTTGCGACCGATTTCTCGCAAGACTTCCATCGCGATGCCGAGCTGACCTTTACCGCCGTCGATCACGATGAGTTGAGGATCCTCGTACTCGACGTGCTTGAAACGACGAGTGAGCACTTCGCGCATCGACTCGAAGTCGTTCGAACCCTCGACGGTACGAATGCGGTAGCGACGGTACTGATCTTTATTCGGCGCGCCTTCTTCGAAGACGACTTGCGAGGCAACGGTCTCTTTGCCTTGGAAGTTCGAAATGTCGAAGCACTCGATGCGATTCGGGAGAGATGGAAGCTTCAGGCGTTCCTGAATTTCCACGAGGCCCCGCTTCTTGGCTTCCGACTTATGCACGTAATCGCCGAAATGGCTCTCGGCATTCGAATTCGCCATCTCAAGAAGCTTGTTGCCGTTTTGGTCCGTGGGGTATCGAACGCGGACTTCGTGCCCGCTTCTCTCTTTCAAAACGGCTTCGAGTAAACGCATGAGATCGTTGCCGAGGTCGTCGGGAAGCAAGAGCTCGTCGGGGATGAACTGGTCTTCGTAGTATTGGTTGATGAACGAAACGAGCCACTCGCGAACGTCCTCTTCGGGTGCGTGCGGATCGAGGAGCGACAAAAAGTGCGACCGATTGCCGATCACACGACCGGCCCGGATATGGATCGTCTCGATGAGCGTCCCGGCATCGCCGCCGAAGTAGCCGATGACGTCCTGATCGACTTCGCTCGTGTCGTTCACGACCGCTTGCCGCTCGAGAACCTTCTTCAAGGACTCGATCGAATCGCGAACTTTCGCGGCCGTCTCGAATCGCTCCGCCGCGGCTGCCTCTTTCATCTTCTTGGTGAGATCGCGAACGACGGTTTTATCACGACCGCGAAGGAACGCGACCGCCCCTTTGATGTCGGCGCCGTATTGCTCTTCGTTCACGTAGTCCACGCACGGAGCCGTACATCGGCCGATCTGATGGGTCATGCAGGGGCGCTTCCGGGAAGCGAAGAACGCGTCTTTGCAATCGCGAATCTGGAACGTCGTATTCAAGAACTTGATCGTTCCCCACACCGCTGCACCGCTCGTGTAGGGACCAAAATAC
>JAZKJB010000251.1:0-5402 GCA_040384505.1 Bdellovibrionota bacterium
AAGAGCAAATTCCATTGAAGAAGAAAGACGGTCAAAACGACGAACGGGCGAATCCCCGCTTCTTGTTGAACTTGAAAGTCTTCATCAACGTCGAGGGCCGAGTGATCACGAACACGACCGTGAACATTTCCGTCGGAGGAATGAAGCTTCGCCACGCGCTTCCCGCGGATCTCGGCGGGAGCTTCGACGTGACGTTGATCCGAGGGAACCTCGAGCTCAGTATGCGTTGCCGAGCGATGAAGAACGCCGAAGAGAAAGAAGTCACCCGACTCTTGATCGAGCATTGCAACCGGCTCGACGTCCTTCGCACGTGGCTCGTGCGCGACTCCAGCGAAGCCGCGGGCTAACTTCGGCTCCCGTCGTTGGAGCTCAGTGAGTACCAGCTTCGCGGGCCGGAAGCTGCTTCACGAACTCATAGAGAGCCACGATCTCCGTGTCGTTCATATGAGCCATCGCCTTCCACGGCATGTACTGGGAATTGAGTTGCCGGCCTTCCGGCGTCACGCCTTCACGAAGCACCTTCGTGAATTGTTCGAGCGTGTAGGCGTTCACTTTCCCGCTCGCGGTCAAGTTGGCGGCGAGAGGCCACGACGGCGGAACTCCCGGCACCGGACCCCCTGAGAAATGCTCGCCATGGCAGCCCGTGCAGCCTTGTGCGAGATATCTCCCGTATTCGGCATTGGCTTCGGGCTTCACGCTCGCGGCGATTTCGAGATCGCGATTCACGTGCTCGTGCGAGAACAAGATCGGCATCTTTCCCGTCATCGCGAGGACGCGAGCGAGCGGCCCGATCACGATCGGCTTTTGTTCGCGGTCGACCTTCGGGAGCGTCTTGAGGTACGCGATCATCTTTCCGAGATCTTCGTCACTGATGCCCGTGAAATCCGTCGAAGGCATGAAGATCAGGGGGCGTCCCGCCGGCGAAATGCCGTAACGAATCGAACGCACCCAATCGATGTCTTGGTATTGAGCCGTCGCAGAACCTTGGCCGCCGGTCAAATTCGCGCCGGTGTACGTTCCGATCGGCGCTTCGTCGACGATCGTGAAGCCTGCGTAGTCCTCGCCATGGCAGTCAGCACAACCGCGCATCGAGACGAGGCGCTTCCCCTCGGTCAGAGACGCTTCATCCGTCGGAACCAATACTGACTTCACGTCGACCGTGATCTTCGCGTTCCGCTTGGATTCGGTGATGGAATAAACAGTTCCGAAGGCGATGGCGGCCAAGACGACGAGCGCGATGACGACGATTCCGATGGTGCGTGCGAGCTTTTTCATGTTTCTCCCGAAAACAAAAAAAGAGGGACCCCTCGCGGGAGTCCCTCTTGGCGTTTCTCTTGGGAGAAAGCTTCTCGAATTATTGGACGTTTGCCAAGAACGCAGCCGTCGGATCGACCGGGAGAGGGCCGAAAACTTTGCCGAATTCTTCGGCAGTCATCACTCGGCCGCCGACGCGGAATTCCATCGTCTTGTCCTGCATCTTGATGCCGAGGGCGAGGTCGCCTTCGGGCGTGTGCAAAGTCGCGACGCCCACGACGAGAAGACTCGAAGCCGAGTCGCTTCCACTAATGGCCACTTCGAATTTGAATTCGCCTGAGATGTTGCCGTCGCTCATGAGGGCTTCGAAGCGACCCGAACCGTCCATCTTCATCGCCATGTCGGTCATCCGGTTGCCGTCGTGCGCAGCATCGCCCTGGATGTTCATCGACATTTCAATCAGCATCTTCTTGGAACCCGTATCCGCTTGCATTTGCGGATCGACGATCTCCGTACTCGAACCCGTCGAAGTCTGACCCGAGAACGTGACGAGACGATCGGTCTTCGTCATCGACAGCTGTACCGTTTCGGTTTGTTTGTAGCGCATCGGGCAGTCCGCACCGCCACTGATGCTTTCCGTCCGCGAATGCTGACCTTCAGCTTGCTCCAGCTTCGGTGGATTCTTGATCGAACAATTGTCGTTTACGCGCTCGAACCAAGCTTTACCTTTGGCATCGAGTTTCTTGTACGCTTCGTCGTTCTTGTCGTTCTTCATCAGAAGTCCGGTCGACGGAAGCGAAGCGTTCGATTTCTTGGCCTGGCTCGCGAGAAAATCGACGGCCTTTTGGTTGTAGACTTGGGGTTTCGCGTACTCGCTGGCCATGCTCGGGCTGATCCCGCGCGGAGTGTTGCGTCCGCCGTTGCCGTCGGAACCTTTCGAACATGCGGCACCTGTCGCCACCACGGCGCAAGCGAGAACGATCGTTTTCAATTTCATTTTTCTTACCTCGTTGGTTGGCGGCTCCTTTTACAAGTGCCGTGCCCGTCGAAGTCGACCCCAATCGCCGCCGCGAGCCCGTATCATGAAATCCGTTTACTCTGCCATGGAGACGTTATTCGGCTCGAGGGGCGATCGATTTTGAAAAATGAACCGAAAGATACGAGCCAGCTCACACTCTGTCGCTTCTCACGGCGGCGCCCGGCTTGAAGCTTTGCTCGCGAATGCGCTTCGCTCTCGTAAAAACTTTCGCTCTCTTGAGTCTCACGATCCTCACGGTCTCTCCTGGTTTTGCCGGTGAATCGTGCGGCTTCAAGAAGACGTCCGCTCTCGAGCGTGCGGCTGTGCGTGCAATCGCCAGAGCGGGACGCCACATTCCTTGCGCTGCATGTGAAAGCCCGATTTCCAGGGTGACTCCAGGACGCGATGCCATCGGTCCGCTCGAGCTGGAGGCTCAGATCGAATTCGACCGCATCCTCAGTGATCCTTCGCTCGCAGTTCTCAATGCCCAAGGCGATATACGTTTGGTGTTCGGAAGCGGCTCGTCGGCCACCTATCCCCACACTCTATTGTTGAACCGCGAAGTCGTGATTCCGGAGATTTGGATTTCGAAACGAAGCCATCTTCCGCAGAGCCGGGAAATGTTGAGATTCGTAGTCGCCCACGAAATCGGACATCTCGTGTACGAGTCGACCTTCTCTGGTTTGAATCCCGATCCGAACTCGATGCGCGACCATCTCTTGGTCGATGCCATCGGCGCGCGTTTGGCGGGCTTTTCGATCGAGGACGTTCGCGATCACTTGGCGCGAACGATCGTCGCGGGCGCCTTCAACGGCGACATCCCCGACCGCGTCGCTTGCCTTTCGCGACTCAAAAAAGACGGCTCGACTCGAGCAGTGCAGTGAAGATCGGTTTGCGATCCGATTCACGAAGCCCTTGGAAAAGGAGCTTCGTCCGGTCGCTCGTCTCGTCCCCTTCGAGTGCCGCGAACTGAACTTCGACCGCGTCGCCGAGCTTCGCTTCCGTCAGGAAATTGATTTGATAATCCTCGAGCCTGTAACGGCGATGCCATTCGATCGGCATCGCATCGAGGATCCACTGGGCGTATTTGGTATTGTTGACGTGATCGTTCATGTCGATGTCGGAGTTGCGAACTTGGAACTTCGCCATCGCCGTCGCGTTTTCGATCGGAAGGATCTTCGGAGTCTCGAGCGTCAGCACGCCTTCAACTCGCGCTTCGAACTCGATCGACGCCGCTCCATCCTTGATCGGACGCCGGGAGTCGGCGTCGAGGAGGATCCAGCCCGTCGTCGCTTCTCCGATTCGCTCCCCGCCGATGGACAACGTGAAGTCGCGCGTCGCGATCGCGCCCGTCATAGGTCTGATCCAAGTTTCGATTTCGAGATTTTCGCCCCACGCCGGCCAGCGCTTCATGACGAGATGTTGTCGCGTGAGAACCCAGAACGTCTTTCGAGCCAAGCTCGCGTCGTGGCCATGCCCGAGAGTCATCGCGTGGGTCCACGAGGCATCCTGGAGGATGTTCAACAACGAATAGAGACCCAAACGCTTTTGCGTGTTCACCAAGAAAGAATTGATCTCGTAGTGTTTCGAGCCAGTGGCGTTCGACGTCGGCGAATTAAGATCAGACATGGGCGAAAACCTAGCATAGTTTCGACGAAGGTCGAGTTGAATTGACCGGACCGAAGCCCGATAAGTCAGCAATGCTTGGTGACTTATCGAACGTCGAGTTCCTGAAGATGATCGTTCCCGCCCTGGGATACAGCGTGCTGTGTGGCGGGATCATCGGCTTCGAGCGTGGTCGTCGCGGCTCGGCGGCGGGCATGAAGACACAAGTCTTCATCGCGACGGGTTCGGCGATGTTCACCGTTTGCTCCATCGTCCTCTGTGACGATCGCGGCACGGGCGACGCGGGACGAATGATCGCACAGATCGTCTCGGGCGTCGGCTTCCTCGGCGCAGGCACGATCATGGCGCGCGATCGGATCATCGGTCTCACGACGGCTGCGATCATCTGGGTCATGGCCTCTCTCGGTGTGATCATCGGGATGGGCTTCGGACCTGCGGCTCTCGTCATCACGACGGGTATGGTGGCCACCATCGAGATCATTTCGCAGATCGAAAAGCGCTTCGTTCAGACCCATACCCATGAACGACGCCAGCATCCGCCGCTCGCCGTCGCGCCTCCGCCCCCCGAAGCAGAAAAAGATCAGCGAAAGTCCGGCTGAGCCGCTATCCTTTCTGCGAGATGGACAACATCACGCATACTCTCGTCGGCCTCGCGGCAGGCGAACTCCTTCACCGCTGTCTTCCCGATGAGCCGACCGAATCGGCGCGCTCGAGTCGTCGTCGACTTCTACTCGTCGCATGTGCCGTCGCCAGCAATTTTCCCGATCTCGACTTGGTTCTCTCGCCGCTACTTCCTCCACCTTTGGGTTACCTGCTCCATCACCGGGGTCACACGCACACGATTCTCTACTGCTTGCCCCAAGCATTCGTTCTTATCGCGACTCTCCTCATGGTGTGGAAGAGTGCTCGGGAACTCTTGAGAGAATCCGTGCGGGCCCGAGTCGGGCTCTCGATCGCGACCCTTTCGGGTTTCGCACTTCATCTCTCGATGGACTACCTCAATTCATACGGGGTCCATCCGTTTCATCCGATCGATTCGCGTTGGTTCTACGGAGACATGATCTTCATCGTCGAGCCGTTTTTCTGGGCCGCGTGCGCAGCACCTCTCGTCATCATGATCGAGAGCGGTAAGCGCCGGGCCCTCGCGACGACACTCCTCATCGGTGCTCCTGCTTTCTTCGCCTATGCCGGATTTCTCGCGTGGTATTCCGTCTTGCTCCTCGCTCTCACCATGGTGACGCTTGCGATCGTCGAGTCCAAATATGGTCCGCGCCGCCCGACGTCGCTGATCGCGGCCTTCCTGGCCATGGTCATTTTTATCGCGGTTCAAAGTTTCGCTTCGGGGCTCGCGAAACGCGCGCTCGCGTCGGACCTCGAATCGGATGGCGACGGCTATGACCTGCACGACGTCGCTGCGACACCGCTGCCGACCAATCCGTTTTGTTGGACTTTCGTTTCAGTAGAAAGCAAGGCCTCGGCGAACGCTTATCGTTCGCGTCGCGGC
>JAZKJB010000252.1:0-5373 GCA_040384505.1 Bdellovibrionota bacterium
GCGAAGCATCCTCAGACCTTCGCCATCCACGATCGCTCCGACACCGTTGAGAGACATCCGCGCCAAGGCATAGGCCAAGCCGAACTTGCCGACGACTCTCGAGACGCTCACCGCGGGCAAACCGACGAGTTCACGTGTGACTTTGATGAAGCCCGCGACACTTTTAGCATCGAGATCGCCTTGACCCAAGATACGACCGTCGCGAATTTCTTGGAGCGTTCCGCCGATGACGACACCGGGCTGCCTCAATACGTAAACGGCGAGCCCGGCTCGTGCGAACTGCGAGTGCGGGAGATTCGCGACCGAATCCCGCAACCCGATGAGACCCGTCGAAGGTGTCGAGGTGATGTTGCGGCCCATGGTTTCGTTGTAGAAGCTGACGTTGCCGCTGATGATCGGCGCCTCCAGCGCCGCGCAGATCGAATTCATCCCGTCGAGCGAGGCGACGAATTCGCTCATGATCGCTTCACGCTCGGGATTCCCGAAGTTCAAGCAATCGGTCACCGCGAGAGCTTCGAAACCCTTCGCCGCCAACTCGAGCGCAGGATACGCGACGGCGTCGAGTCCACCGATACGAGCGTCGAAACGCATGACGTGCGGACGACAGCCGAGCACGACACCGAGGCCGCGACCCGAGTCTTTCAAGCGGACGACACCGACCGAGTCCGTACAATCGCGCGCCGTCGCAGCTCCGACTCGGCTATCGTACTGACGATAAATGAACTCGCGAGAAGTTCCTCGAACGTCTTTCAACGTTTTCAACAACTCCTCTCTCGCGTCGTCGACTTTTGCAACTCGCGCTTTGCGATCCGTCGTTCGATTCTGCGGAGGCAGGACCGTATAAGGACGCTGATACTGAGGTGCGTTTTCGACCAGGAGATCCGGATCGATGTCGGTGAGGAGCTCCCCTTTCCAGTGAAGCTCGACCGTTTTTTTCGTCGTCACTTCGCCGATCTTCACCGCGTCGAGGTTCCAGCGGTGGAAGATCTCGGCGATGCGTTCGAATTTCGCCGGCTCACAGACGAGGAGCATCCGCTCTTGGGACTCCGACAACAGAATGTCTTCCGGCGACATCGACGAATCACGTAAAGGAACTTTGTCGAGCTCGATCCTGAAACCGACTCCGCCTTTCGAAGCCATCTCGAACGACGAGCTCGTGAGACCCGCGGCGCCCATGTCTTGGATCGCGACGACGAGATCTTCCTTCATGACTTCGAGACAAGACTCGATCAAGAGCTTCTCGAAAAATGGATCGCCGATCTGGACCGTCGGACGTTTCGAGGCCGAATCGGCTTCGAAACTTTCGGACGCCATCGAGGCCCCGTGAACTCCGTCGCGCCCCGTTTTCGCTCCGACGTAAACGATCCAGTTGCCCGGCCCTTTCGCTTTCGAGAGATAAACTTTTTCGCCAGGACGGAAAAGTCCGACGGCCATCGCATTCACGAGGATGTTGTTGTCGTAGGATTCGTGGAATTCGGTTTGCCCGGTGATCGTCGGAACTCCGACGCAATTGCCGTAACCGCCGATTCCGCGAACGACTCCGTCCACGAGCTGCGACATGCGCGGAGCCGAGGGACGCCCGAAGCAAAGATAATCCGCGAGCGCCACGGGACGAGCACCCATCGTGAAGATGTCGCGCAAGATTCCACCGACTCCCGTCGCGGCACCTTGGTAGGGCTCGATGAAGCTCGGGTGATTGTGGGACTCGATCTTGAAAGCGATTCGCTCGCCACCGCCGAGATCGACGACGCCGGCGTTCTCGCCGAAACTCTCGAGGACTCTGCTGCTCTTGTTGAAGAGCTTCTTCAGGTGGACCTTCGAGCTCTTGTACGAACAGTGCTCGCTCCAGAGCGCGGAGAACAAAGCCCACTCCACCGCTCGCGGCTCGCGCCCGAGCAGTTCGCAGATCTTCTGATACTCGGCCTCGTTGAGACGATACGTCTTCAGTTTTTTCTTGAACTCGTCGGAGGAGAAGTCGGTCGCCATGATCAACCCCACTCGAAGAAGGAAATGCCGTCGGTGCCACCCATCCAGTCGTGCACGGCACGTTCCGGATGCGGCATCAAAGCGGCGACGTTTTTCTTTTCGTTCATGATGCCGGCGATGTCCGCGGCAGCGCCGTTCGGACTGCCGCCGACGTACGTCCACCAAACTTGGCCGTTGTCTTGGATTCGCTTCAGCTCCGCATCTTCGGCGAAGAATCGTCCGTCCGCGTGCGCGATCGGAAGCTTCGCACGAAGACCGGGCTTCGCCTTCGAAGCGAACTTTTGATGAGAGTTCTCCAGTTTCAATTCGACCCAGTCGTCGATGAAGCGAAGTCCGCGGTTGCGAACGAGCACCCCGGGAAGAAGGTTCGCTTCACAGAGAATTTGAAATCCATTGCAGATGCCGAGAACCGGAGTTCCGCGGTCCGCGGCTTCGCGTACCGACTCCATCGCCGGGCTTCGCGCCGCCAGCGCACCCGCGCGCAAGTAATCCCCATAGGAAAAGCCGCCAGGCAAGAAGAGCGCGTCGTACGTTTTAGCGTCGAAACGGTCCGCGTGCCACAGCCACTCGGGCTTCGATCCGCGTTGCTCGATCGCCTCGAAGACGTCTCGATCGCAGTTCGTTCCCGGAAATCTCAAGACTCCGACTTTGGATGACATAAGTTAGAGTCGCTCCAATTAGTAAGATTCGATCAACGGATTATGCAAGACGAGCTCGGCCATCTCTTTCGCCGACGACATCGCCTTCGCTTCGTCGCCATCCGGAAGATCGAGCACGATGTAGCGTCCGACTTGGCACGCGTTGAGCTTCTTCCCGTTTTGGCGAAGCGTATTCTCGACGGCACGACCTTGCGTATCGAGGACTTCACGACGGGGCATGACCTTCACGCCGATCTTCATACTTTCTTCTCCCAGTGGTTCTTCAAGCGCTCGTAGACTTGCTCGTAGGATTCTTTGACGTTGCCGAGATCACGGCGAAAGCGATCTTTGTCCATGCGCTCGCCGGTTTCTTTATCCCACAACCGGCAGCTGTCGGGTGTGATCTCGTCGGCGAGGACGGTCTTTCCCGAGCTGTTGCGACCGAACTCCAGCTTGAAGTCGACAAGCCTCAAGCCCACCGCTCCGAAGAATTCGATGAGGCCGAGATTGATCTTGAGCGCCAGCGTCTTCAGTTCGTCGAGCTCGGGTTGCGTTTTGACGACTTTCATCATCAAAGCCTGCTCGTCGGAGATGAACGGATCCGCGAGAGCGTCCTCCTTGTAGTAAAATTCGACGAGCGGTTTCTCGAGAGGCGTCCCCTCTTCGATTCCGAACTTCTTCGCCGTCGAACCCGCCAGCACGTTCCTGACGACGACTTCGACTTTCAACATCGTGAGCTTCTCGGTGACCATGTCGTTCGTCCCGAGCTCGGCCACTCTGTGAGTCGGCACTCCACGGCCCTCGAGGAATTTGAAAACGAGCGCGGTGATGTCGCGATTCAGGCGCCCCTTGTTTTCGAAGGAGCCCTTCTTCAGCGCATTGAACGCCGTCAGGCTGTCCTTGAATTCCTGGACGACCCACTGGGGCGAGCCTTCGACTTCGTAGAGCCGTTTCGCTTTGCCCTCGTAGATCATGGCCCCTTTGCGGTAATCGATTCCCATCAGTGACCCTTTCGCTTGGTCGCACCCCGCATGGCGCGCGACTCCGACCGCGCCAGCGGTTTCGATTTCGATTTACCCGGGCTGCGGCCCGCAGCGCTGGACTTGCCTTGCAGAACTCCCGCACGCTCCATCGCCCCGTGAATCGCTTCGCGGTGGCGAACGCCTTCGAAAATCTCGTCGACATCATCCTCGCTCAAGAGAAGGCCCACTTCCTTGTCACGGAGGGCTTCGTCGCGAAGATGCGCGCCGGGCTTCATCTTGTGACTCAGACGCTGGACGTGCGCGTAAGCGTCTTCACGCGAAAGACCCTTCTCGACGAGAGCGAGCAACAAATGCGAACTGAAGAGCTGGCCCTGCGAGAGATTCATGTTCTCGCGCATGCGATCTTTCTTGATCTCGAGGCCTTCGATCAACCGAACGATTCGATCGGTGGCGTAGTCGGCCAAGATGAACGCGTCGGGGAAAACGACTCGCTCGACGGCGGAGTGAGAGATGTCTCTCTCGTGCCAGAGGGCGACGTTTTCCATTCCCGCTTGCGAATAACTGCGGAGCAGTCGCGCACAACCCGAAACGTTCTCCGCGGAGATCGGATTTTTCTTGTGCGGCATCGCGCTCGAGCCCTTCTGCCCTTTCGAGAAACCTTCGACGACTTCGCCGACTTCCGTCCTCTGGAGATGGCGAAGTTCGACCGACAATCGCTCGAGGCCCGAGCCGACCATCGCGAGGGCCCAAAGAACTTCCGCGTGGCGATCGCGCGGAACGACTTGAGTCGAAACGACTTCGGGCACGAGCCCGAGTCGCGCCGCGACTCCGAGTTCCACTTCATGGGTTTGTGTCGAGTAAGTTCCGACGGCACCGGAAAGTTTCGCGCACTTCATTTGCTCGAGAGCGCGAACGAGACGATCGCGATTGCGACGAGTTTCGGCCCAGAAGCTCGCGAGTTTCATTCCGAACGACGTCGGCTCCGCGTGCATGCCGTGCGTACGACCGGCGCACAAGACGTCGCTGAATTCCCGCGCCCGCTTTTGGAGGATCTTCTCGAGTTTGTCCATGAGAACGAGGTCTCCGGCGTCGCGAACGAGAAGCGACATGGCGGTGTCGATCACGTCCGAGCTCGTGAGAGCGAAGTGCACGTAGCGACCCATGGGTCCGACGTGCTCGGCGACGTTCGAGACGAACGCGATGACGTCGTGGCGCGTGGTCTTTTCGATTTCGTTGATGCGATCGACCGAGAAGTCGCCCTTCTGGCGGATCTTCACCGCAGCCTCGCGCGGGATGATTCCGAGCTCGGCTTGCGTTTCGGCGACGGCGATCTCGACGTCCAACATCTTGCGGAAACGGTTTTCGAGAGTCCAGATCGCGCCCATCTGCGGTCGTGTGTAACGTTCGATCACGCTTGTGCGCTCCCATTTTTCTGAAGTTTGGCGGCGTCTTTGCGAGCGACCGCATCCCATTGCGCTTTCATCTTCTCGAGTCGCGCGACGACCCCGCTCTCGTGCCGGAAGCGGCCGAGCCAGTCGCACGAGGGCCAAAGCCCGGGCGCAGAGAAAAACATGTTCTTCGCTTTCAATGTTTCGATTTCGGCGTCGGCGGTTTCGTAGACCGGCCACAAGACGTGGGGATCTCGCGAGAGATCTTCGAAAGCCAGCTTCGCCCCGGGCAGCCTTTTCGCGAGCGAGGCCCCGACGTCACCGGCGACGGCCGCGAAAGCCGGAGCTTCGTCACGCATCCAGGTCGGAACTTTCACC
>JAZKJB010000253.1:0-6307 GCA_040384505.1 Bdellovibrionota bacterium
GCGAGGACTCTCATACGGGAACGCCGACGAAGAACGATCCACTCGCGATCCTCCAGCAGCTTCACATCGCGCCCTTCGAAACGTTGCGCGCGGAGCTCACGAGCCCCTGGGCCGTGATGCTCGCTCACGTCGCCTACCCGGCGTTGGATCCCACGAAAATGCCCGCGACGTTCTCGAAACCGATCGTCACCGATCTGCTCCGCGGAAAGCTCGCGTTCGACGGCCTCGTGATCACGGACGACATCGAAATGGCCGGCGCCTCCGTCGTCTCCGACATCAACGAGCGCGCGGTTCGAGCGGTCGAAGCAGGCGTCGATCTCATCATGGTCGCTTGGAACAAGAAAATGATGGCGCAGGTTTCCGATTCGCTCGTGAAAGCGGTCAAAGGCGGCCGGATCAGCGAAGAGCGAATCAACGAAAGCGTTCGGCGGATCATCGCGGCGAAACGTCGGTACGCGGTCCCGGCCGCGGCTTCTCCTTCGGTGAAAGAGCTTCGCATGGTCCTCCAGAATCCGGCGTTCCGCGAAGTCGCCGACGCTTCGGTCGCGGCACGACTCAAGATTCCACCCTCGGAAAACGAGCTGACGTTTCTCGCCGAAAACTTCGAAAGGCCGATTCTCTTGTTCTCGGCGAGCCAACGCTTCACCAAAGACTTCACGGCCTCCGTCGCTCCTCGCGAGGTTCGCCCTTTCAAGATCACTCTCAAACAAACCTTCGACGTCGATCGGGTGATGCGTTCGAACCCTGCGTCGATCGGCCTGTTCTACGCGTCGGGCCCCCTCGTCGCGAAAATCGGCTCGAGGATCAGTGAAGACGTCGCGTCTCGCATGGTGCTAGTCACCGTCGAAGCGCCGGGGTCGATTCAAAACGCGGGAAGTTTCAAAGCCCTGGCCGACATCTACTATCGCCATCCCGAGCTCGGCACGCTTCTCGGCAAAAGCTACTTCTCGTCACCGAGCGAAGTGCGCGCGCCGGCCTCGAGGCCGAGCAAGAAACCGAAGAAAAAGTAATTTCAGAAGTTGAGACTGACCGAGCCGAAGATCGGGACTTCTGCCGAAACTCGAGTGACGGCCGAGCGCTCGACGTTCCAGTCGAGATCGAATGTCTTGGCTTGATGCCAGGGAAGATCGAGCCAATCGCTTCGCCTGAGCGGCGCTCGAGACGTCATGACGGCACCCCTGAACGAAACGATTTCTCCGGAAGACACAGGATCCAATCGGAAGGCCGCGAACTTCGATCCGATGACGACCACCGCTCCGTAGGAATCGTTCGTGCTCGTGAACGAGCTCTGTAGCGCGGAGACGAGGAGGAACGGCGACGAAATCGGCACGAGGTCTTCGTGCAAGTCGTAGTTCGCTTCGCGGCGCACTTCTCCATTCACGAATTCACGAAACTTGAGCTGGTTTCCTTCTCGCTTCCACTCGCGAATTTTGTTCGTCGTCGCATCTCGCTCCGTCGAGACGTCGAAGTCGACGAGCGAGCCCTCGCTCGCGCGGCTCCAAAGAGCGGAAGCCTCGAAACGCCAACCGCGCTTCAACGGCACTTTCGCGTCGGCAAATCCTTCGACGGTCAGCTTGTCGGGGACTGAGTTCGAGTCCAAACGAAAAGAGGCCGCGACGAGCGACCTCTTGAGTGACGATTCCAGTTTCGAATGGACGGGAAGCCGCTCATGGCGAACCCGTAGGTCGACGAGCGGTTTGTTCATCAGTGAGACAGTCCGCTGACTTCCTTGCGAACGGTCGCGCGTGCGATTTTCTTGCGATACTTCTCGAGCTCTTCCGGTGTCGCGTCAGCCATCATCTTCGCTTCCGAGGCCCGGAGTGTCGCGTCCGCACGAGCGGGATCGATCTCTTCGGGTCGTTCTGCGGTTTCCGCGAGGATGTTCACTCCCTCGGGATTCACCTGCAGATAGCCCCAGCTGATCGCGACGTGGAAGAGCTTCGCTTCGCCCTTCAGGCGGTAACGAAGATCTCCCGTCTCGAGCGTCGTCATGAGCGGCGCGTGTCCGGGAAGAATGTTGAGCTCGCCCTTCGCCGCGGGAACGAAGACTTCTTCGATCTCCACGTTGGAGAGGAGCTTTTTCTCTGGGGTGACGAGCGTCAGCGTAAACATCTTAGAGGCGCTTCGCTTTCTCGAGGGCCTGTTCGATCGTGCCCACGAGGTAGAACGCTTGCTCCGGGATGTCGTCGTATTTTCCGTCGAGGATTCCGCGGAAGCCTTTCACGGTGTCCTTGATGTCGACGTAAGCGCCCGGCGAACCCGTGAACTGCTCGGCGACGAAGAACGGCTGTGACAGGAAGCGCTGAACCTTACGTGCGCGGGCGACGACGATTTTGTCTTCTTCCGACAATTCGTCCATCCCGAGAATCGCGATGATGTCTTTCAATTCGTTGTTCCGCTGGAGCAGAGCCTGAACGTCACGTGCGGTGCGATAGTGCTCTTCTCCGACGACCGCGGGATCGAGGATCCGCGACGTCGAGTTGAGCGGGTGAACCGCCGGATAGATACCGAGGGCCGCGATGTCGCGATCCAAGTTCGTCGTCGCATCCAAGTGGGCGAAGGTCGTCGCCGGAGCGGGATCGGTGTAGTCATCCGCTGGAACGTAGACGGCTTGAACCGATGTGACCGAGCCTTGTTTCGTCGAGGTGATTCGTTCTTGAAGCGCACCCATGTCCGTAGCGAGTGTCGGCTGATAACCGACCGCCGAGGGGATACGACCGAGGAGCGCCGAAACTTCCGCGCCCGCTTGCGTGAAGCGGAAGATATTGTCGACGAACAAGAGAACGTCTTGTTTTTCAACGTCGCGGAAGTATTCCGCGATCGTGAGACCCGTCAGAGCCACGCGTGCGCGCGCTCCGGGGGGCTCGTTCATCTGGCCGAACACGAGAGCCGTCTTCGCGATGACGCCCGATTCTTTCATCTCCATCCAGAGATCGTTTCCTTCACGAGTCCGCTCGCCGACACCCGCGAACACGGAGAATCCGCCGTGCTCGGTCGCGATGTTGCGGATGAGCTCTTGGATCAAGACGGTCTTGCCGACGCCTGCGCCGCCGAAGAGACCGATCTTTCCACCCTTGGCGTAGGGAGCGAGGAGATCGACGACTTTGATGCCGGTCATGAGCATTTCGGCGCGAGTCGATTGGTCTTCGAATTTCGGAGCTTGGCGGTGGATTTCCCACTGCGTGTCGGCTTTCACCGGACCCGCTTCGTCGATCGGCTCGCCGATGACGTTGATGATTCGGCCGAGAACACCACGACCGACCGGCGTCATGATCATCTTGCCCGTATTCGTGACGCTCGCACCGCGAACGAGGCCTTCGGTCGAGTCCATCGCGATCGCGCGGACCGTCTTGTCGCCCAAGTGCTGCGCGACCTCGAGGGTGAGGTTGCCTTCGCGGTCATCGATCGCTTTGTTCGTCACTTTGAGAGCGGTGTAGATCGCCGGAAGCTCGCCCGTGAATTCCACGTCGACGACCGGACCCAAAACCTGTTTCACCAATCCGTTTTCCATCTGCATTCCTTCTCTTGGCGGCGGTCATTTCCCGGCGGCCGTAAATTTCTAAATCAACCTTTGAGTGCTTCGGCGCCCGACGTGATCTCGATCAGTTCGGTCGTGATGTTCGCTTGGCGAAGCTTGTTGTACGTGAGCGTGTACGAATTGATCATCTCGCCTGCGTTCTTCGTCGCGTTCTCCATCGACGTCATTCGCGCGCCGTGCTCGGCGGCGACGCTTTCCGACATGCATCGATACACCTGCACCGTGAAGTGCTTCACGATGAGCTGCTCGATGATCAATTCAGGAGCCGGTTCGAAAATCATGTCCGGCGGGAAACCGTTCGTTCCCTTGTTCAACGTTCCCGCCGTCGACATGTCGATCGGAAGGAGCGTTTCGGCGACGACCTGCTGCGAGATCGCGGATTTGAATTCGTTGTAGACGACTTTGATCTCGTCGTACTCACCCGACTTGTACGCTTCCATCAGCCGCTCGGCGACCTTGGCCGCGAGGGGATAGGAAACCGTCTTCGCCAAGTTCATGATCGTGTCGATCGGCTTCACGTCGCGGCGGCGCATGTAGTCCGCGGCTTTGCGGCCGATGACGAGAACGTCGATCTTCTCGTACTTCGACTTGTTCTCGCGCAAAAAGCGCTCGGCGTATTTGTTCACGTTCGTGTTGAACGCGCCCGCGAGGCCGCGATCAGACGTCATGATGACCAGCAATACTTTTTGCGGGTTCTCCGTGCGCGTGAGCAGCGGATGCGAAACCCGTTGAGTCGCCGCGATGTCCGCGATGATCGTCAGGATCGCGTTCGCGTAGGGACGCAAGTTCACGATGTTGTGCTGGGCCCGGCGAAGCGCAGCAGCACTGACCATCTTCATGGCTCGCGTGATCTGCTGCGTGTTCTTCGTCGTATCGATCTTGGCCCGGATATCCTTCAAGCTCGCCATCTAAAGTCCCTTAGTTCTTCGTGCTCGGAACGAAGATCGCTTTGAACTCGTTGAGTGCTTCGTTCAAGGGCTTCTTGGTTTCGTCTTTGATCGCTTTGTCGGCGACGATTTTCTCCAGGAGGGCCTTGTGCTTCTGGTGGATGAACTGGTTGAGCTCTTTTTCGTAGCGGCGAACGTCGGACTCGTGGATATGGTCCACGTGTCCGTTGGTCGCGGCATAGATCGAGAGAACTTGATCTTCGACTTTCACGGGAGAATAAGCCGGCTGCTTCAAGAGCTCGACGAGGCGACGGCCGCGCGCGAGCTGGTTCTGCGAGGCTTTGTCGAGATCCGATGCGAAGGCCGCGAAGGCCTCGAGCGCGCGGAACTGCGCGAGCTCGAGCTTCAACGTTCCCGCGACCTGTTTCATCGCCTTGATCTGTGCGGCGCCACCGACACGCGAAACCGATTTACCGACGTTCACCGCCGGGCGGATCCCTTTGAAGAACAAGTCGCCTTCCAGGAAGATCTGACCGTCGGTGATCGAGATCACGTTCGTCGGAATGTACGCCGAGATGTCGCCACCTTGCGTTTCGATGATCGGAAGCGCCGTGAGCGATCCGCCGCCTGCTTCTTTCGACATCTTCGCCGCGCGCTCGAGCAAACGCGAGTGAACGTAGAACACGTCACCCGGATAAGCTTCGCGACCCGGAGGACGGCGAAGGAGGAGCGACAGCTGGCGGTAAGCTTGAGCCTGTTTCGTCAAATCGTCGTAGATGATCAGCGCGTGGCGGCCGGAATCGCGGAAGTATTCCGCCATCGTGCAACCGCAGTAGGGCGCGAGATATTGCAAAGGAGCCGGGTCCGACGCCGTCGCCGCGACGACCGTCGTATATTCCATCGCGCCCGCATCACGGAGTTTTTCCACGACCTGCGCGACCGTCGAACGCTTTTGTCCGATGGCGACGTAGAAGCAGTGAACGCCCTGACCCTTCTGATTGATGATCGTGTCGAGCGCGATCGTCGTCTTGCCGGTCTGACGATCGCCGATGATCAGTTCGCGCTGACCGCGACCGATCGGGATCATCGAGTCGATCGCCTTGATGCCGGTTTGAAGCGGCTCGGAAACCGACTGACGAAGGACGATGCCGGGGGCCTTGATCTCGACGATACGCGATTCTTTAGAGGCGATCGGGCCGCGGCCATCGATCGGATTACCGAGCGGATCGACGACGCGGCCGAGGAGAGCCTCGCCGACCGGAACTTGCACGATCTTCTTCGTGCGCTTCACGGTGTCGCCTTCTTTGATGCCGCGATCTTCGCCGAAGATGACGACGCCGACGGATTCGGCTTCGAGGTTGAGGACCATGCCGTATACTTCTCCCGGGAACTCGACGAGCTCGCCGGCCATCGCGGTCTCGAGACCGTAAACGCGGGCGACACCGTCACCGACGGAAAGAACGCTTCCCGTTTCGCTGACTTCGATCGACTTCGAGTAGTTCTTGATCTGCTCTTTCAGAATTTTACTGATCTCGTCAGCGCGAATCTGCATTTCCATGGTTAGACCGTTCTCCTCTTGAGTTCTTCATTCATGCGTTTGAGGTGCGCGGAGATGCTGTCGTCGAAGGTGTAGCTTCCGACTTGGGCGACAAGACCACCGATCACCGACGGATCGACTTTGTAGGACAGGATGACTTTTTTCTTCAACACGCGTTCGACTTGGTCCTCGATGCGCTTGCGGTCGTCTTGACCGAGTACCGTGGCCGACCGGACGACTCCGCGTGCGACGTTGTTGGCCGCATCGGCCTCCGCCTCGAAAGCGTGGACGATCTCACCGAAGACGCCGAGCCGATCTTTGCGCGCAAGGAGGTTGATGAGATCG
>JAZKJB010000254.1:0-14042 GCA_040384505.1 Bdellovibrionota bacterium
GGTCATCGACAAGATGGAGGCCGAAGGCGTTCCCGATCTCACGTTCACGACATTGGAAGGTCAGACGGTTCGACTCGCCGATTTGCGCGGGAAGATCGTCATCCTGAATTTCTGGGCGTCATGGTGCAACCCGTGTGTCGAAGAGTTCCCTTCGATGATGAAGCTGATCGAACAGATGAAGGGCGAAGTCGTGATCGTCGCGGTTTCGACCGACGACGAACGCAAGGACATCGAGACTTTCACGAAGGCGATGGGGCTTCCGAAGCCGAATTTCAACGTCGCCTGGGACGAGAAAAAAGAAGCGATGCAGGCCTTCGCCGTCGAAAAAGTCCCCGAGAGCTTCTTGATCGCGAAAGACGGAAAACTGATCCGCAAAGTTTTGGGGATCGAAAACTGGTCATCCCCAAACGCGATCGAATACTTCCAACACCTCGTCGGCAAGTAACCAACACTGTAGCCAC
The DNA here is from genome assembly GCA_040384505.1 of Bdellovibrionota bacterium. Classification (GTDB taxonomy): domain Bacteria; phylum Bdellovibrionota; class Bdellovibrionia; order Bdellovibrionales; family JAMPXM01; genus JAZKJB01. The sequence continues at coordinate 462 of JAZKJB010000254.1, forward strand.
CCTACGAGATCCTCCTCGAAACGCTCGGACATGCGTTCGTCACGCCCATTGCATTCGCAATGGTCGCGCCGAGCCGAACTCGGTTTCGAGGAGGACCTCGTAGGGTGGCTACAGGTTTGGCTTCATGCCGACGCCAATGAAGTAGGACTTCAGGCGTCAGCGCAATTCAGAATTTGAATTTGTTCTTCAAGTCGTCGAGGACTTTTTGGCCTTCGCCCTCGAGCTTTTTCTTTTGTGAGTTCACGGCTTCGTTCTTTGCGGTTTCGACCTGCTTCTTGAACTTGTCGACCTCGGCTTGCTTTTCTTTGATGACGTTGTCGACTTGCGCTTTCGCCTTGTTGAACTCGGCGGTGAGCTTGGCTCGCTCGGTTTCGATGCGTTCGTTGACGAGGGCTTGGATTTTCGCGCGGGCTTCGGCGATTTTCAGTTGGATCTGTTTGTCGAACGCTTTCGCGAGTTCGGTGCCGAGGTTCGAGTCGATGCCGAACGCGAGGCCGTTCCAGGGGCCCTGGACGTTGGCGTTCAACGTGACTTCGGGGATGTCGTTCAAGGCTCCGTTCAGGATTTCGTTCAGGATCGGTTGTTTCGCCTGTGCGGAGAGGAAGCCGGTCGAAGGCAGAGGCGTCCCTGCGCTCGAGGGTTCCGGAGTGACCGAAGGCTTTTGGTCCGCTTTCGGTCGTTTGAAGAGCGAGTTCAGTTCGATCTTCACGTTCTTTCCGCGGAGCTCGGCCATGAACTTCGAGGACGAGACGGCTTTGTCGAATCCGAGAATGACCTCGTCGGAGTCGATGAGTTTTTGGCCCATGACGGGGAAGCTTCCGACTTTGAGATCGAGACGATCGACGGCGTCGTCGGTGCGGTGGTCGATCGTGACTTTGCCGTCGACTCCCATGAGCTCCATCGCGGGGAAGTCGCCTTTGAAGGTTGCGAGTGTCGGGCGACCGAGTACGGGCGGGTCGTCGGTGACGTCGATGAGTTTGCCCACGACGTCGCCCGACCAGTCTGCGCCCTTCGTGTATTTCGAACTGATGGCCGCGTGTTTCAGCCAGAAGAGCGGATATGAATTCGGTCGGCCGAACTTGTAGTTGATGCCCTTTTCGCGGGCGTGAGCTTTCGGTTTCGCGAACTCCGCTTTTTCTTCCGCGGTCTTTTTCGGCGGCATGTAGGTCCGTGCTTTTGCCATGTAGAACTCGGCCTGCTTCACTTTCGTGAGGAACAAGGGACCGAAGATCGACTTCGACAGGCTCTTCACGTCGAGGGTCGGGATCTTGAGTCGCGCTTCGAGATCTTTGATGTCCTGGCGAACGGTGGCTTCGAGATCTTTCAGCGAGGTCTGCACGACGTTCGAGTCGGTGCCGATCGCGTTCTTCGTTTCCTGGACGGCTTTGATTTTCGCGTCCGCTTCTTTGTAAATGCCGTCGAATTGTTGGATCGACGTTTGGAGCTCTTGGGGGCTTCCGAAGTTGTCCTTCTTCACGGCTTTCAGGCGTTTTTGAAGATCGTCGAAGTCTTTTGCTTGGGGCAGGCTCGCGAGGCGTTGCTTCCAGGCGGCTTCCTTCTTCGCGAATTCCTCTTGGAGACCTTTGACCATCGTTTCGGCTTTGAGTGAGCCCTGGATGTTCTTGAGTTGTTCCGAGGGGTCGGCTCCGCCGAGGATCGAGGCGGCATCGCCGAGGACGTTTTTCGAAAACTCGTCTTGGGCTTTCGCGAGTGCCGCTTCGCGGACTTTGTCGAAGGCGGATTTTCCGCTGGGGGGCTCGGGGGGCAGGACTCGGCCCGGGCGTTTGCGGGGGGCGCCGATGGCGATCTCGAGGATGGAGGCGTCTTCGATCGCGATTTTACCGCGAAGGAGCGCGTCCCACATCATCTTCCAGCGCATCTTTTCGATCTGGATCTTGTTCTTCATCGGAGCGTCGACGTCGGTGACTTGAACTTCGTTGATCTCGAGGGAGGCTTTCCAGAAGCTCGTGCGGACGTTGCCGATGTTCACTTCGGCGCCGTTCGCGTTGGTTCCGACGTACTCCATCCCGTGACGGAGATGGGTGTCGAAGAAGAAGAAGAAATACGCCCAGACGATCGCGACGAAGATCAGGAAGGGGACGACCGCTTCTGTGCGGATCGGTCCTTTTTTCTTTTTCTTCTTCGTCTTCGGTTCAGCAGCTGCGGGAGCGGTTTGTTCGGCCATTTCGATTGTTCCTTGATGATGTCGAGATTTTCGAAACAGGTCTCTGGGATCAGCCGTAGAGCTCTTCGTACTTCATGTACCAGTTGTAAACGGCGGTCGCTTTGAGGGCCTTGAAGAACTTCGTTTGCTTGAACCGGGCGTAAACCGTTTCGCGGTACTTCACGACGAGAGCTTTCGCGAGGAAGAAGACCGGGATCGCGAGCACGATGGAGATCACGCCGGAACCCATCGTGATGCTGTTGTAGAAGCGCGTGAGCGGCACGATCGGCATGTTGTACATCGTCGTGAAGAGCGCTTGCAGCGATGGCAGCTCGAGGACGGCTGATCCGACCGAGTGCGCGAGCGGATCGATCAGGTACGCGACGAACTTGAAGAAGAAGGCGGCGAGAGTCGCTGCTCCGATTTGGATTCGGAAGAAGAAGAGCAGAACGATCACGAGGAGCGTCTGGAGGGAGAAAACCGGGGCGAATCCTAGGATCAAGCCGCAGGCGATTCCGGCCGCGATCTGGATATGACCCGTCTCGGAGTTGAGGAGTTTCACGAATCCGAAGATCTGCTTCAGCAAAAACACCATGCGGCGCCTCGCGGGTTCATAGGGTTGACGATGTCAGTGTTGAAAACTTAGCGGGAAAACGGCGCTTTCAGCAGGGGAAAGTGGTCGGTGACCCTGCGCTTCACGACCGCGGAATCGTTTGGGGCCCGGTGTTCGACAGGGGGGGAGGGGGCATGGTACCCAAATAATGAACTCAATGAGAAAGATCCTCGTCACCGGCGGAGCCGGTTTCATCGGTAGCAACTTCGTCGACGACTGCGTGAAGCGCGGCGATCGGGTCGTCGTCTTGGACCTCATGACCTATGCGGGTCATGAGGCGAATCTCCAGGCGGCTAGGGCATCGGTCGAGTTGGTCGAGGGTGACATCGCCGACCGAGCGCTCGTTCGCGGGCTTTTCGAGAAGCATGGGTTCGATGCGGTCGTGAATTTCGCGGCCGAGAGCCATGTCGATCGTTCGATTTCAGCTCCGGCGGGTTTCGTCCACACGAACGTCCTCGGGGTCTTCTCGCTTCTCGATGGTGCTCTCGCGCACTTCGATGGGCTCGGTGCTACTGAAAAGGCGAAGTTCAAATTCGTCCATGTCTCGACCGACGAAGTTTTCGGTGCCCTCGGTGAGTCCGGCAAGTTCAGCGAATCGACACCATATGCTCCTAGCTCGCCGTACTCGGCCTCGAAAGCGGGAGGCGATCATCTCGCTCGGGCTTGGTTTCATACTTATAAGCTGCCGGTCGTCGTGACGAACTGCTCGAACAATTACGGTCCGCGGCAGTTTCCCGAGAAGCTCATTCCCCACATGATCAATTGTGCGCTCTCGGGGAAGGCGTTGCCGGTTTACGGCAAAGGTCAAAACGTTCGCGACTGGATTCACGTCGCGGATCATTGCGCGGGCGTGCGTCTCGCGCTCGACAGCGGCGTCCCGGGAGAATCCTATTGCTTCGGCGGAAATTCGGAAAGGCGCAATCTCGACGTCGTGGGATCGATTTGCGCGGAGCTCGATCGTTCGTCACCTCGCGCCGACGGCCGCTCGTACACGGAACAGATCAGCTTCGTCGAGGACCGCAAGGGCCATGACTGGCGCTATGCGATCGACGATGCCAAAGCCGTGCGAGAGCTCGGCTTCAAGCGCCAGTATTCGAACTTCGAAGAAGGACTGACTCAGACGGTTCGTTGGTATCTCGCGAATCGCGAATGGATGAAGGCCGTACTCGGGAAGGCGCATTGACGTCCGTAGGAGTGATGCCTTGAAAACCAAAGTCTTGATCACAGGCGGGGCCGGTTACATCGGCTCACACGTCGCTCATCAGATGATCGAGGGCGGCTTCGACATCACCATTCTCGACAATCTTTCGACCGGACATCGTTGGGCCGTGCCGGACGGCGCGAAGTTCGTACAGATGGAGCTAGGTGAAGAGGCGAGTGTTCGCGAATTCCTCCAGCGCGAGAAGTTCGATGCGCTGATCCATTTCGCGGCGAGCATCCAGGTGGGTGAGTCGGTCTCGAAGCCGGAACTCTATTATCGCAACAACACGATGAACACGTTGCGGCTCTTCGAAGCGGCAAAAGCGAGCGGAATAAAGTCGATCGTCTTTTCCTCGACGGCTGCCGTTTACGGTGAGCTTCACTCCGGTTTACTAAAGGAAACCGATCGACTTCGGCCGATCAATCCGTACGGTTGGTCGAAGTTCATGAGTGAGCAAATCCTGTGCGACTTGGCGGCGGCCTCGAATGGAGCCTTGAAGTACGTGATCCTTCGCTACTTCAACGTCGCGGGAGCTCGTCCCGATTTGAAGATCGGTCAGTCGGGTGCCGTCGTCACGCACTTGATCAAGATCGCATCGCAGGCCGCGGTCGGTTTGCGGGATGGAATGCAGATCTTCGGTACCGACTATGCGACGGCCGATGGTACTTGCGAGCGCGACTACATTCACGTGGAGGATCTCTCGCGTGCCCATCTCGATGCGCTTTCATACTTGAGTAAGGGCGGACAAAGCGACGTGTTCAACGTCGGTTACGGACATGCGACGTCGGTTCGCACGGTGATCGACACGGTCAAGAGGGTCTCGGGCGTGAACTTCAAGGTGACCGAGGGAGCGCGCCGCGCGGGTGATCCAGCAATGCTGGCCGCGGACAGTACGAAGATTCGCAAGGCTCTCGGATGGGAGCCGCGCTTCGACGATCTCGACGAGATTTGTCGCACGGCCTTCGAGTGGGAAAAGAAATTGCGCTCTAAGGGCTGAGCTTCGCGCAATGGCAAGGTGCCTGCGCCGCTCGCTGGTTTCTCCGACTTCATCTCAAATTTTCGCCAGTTCAAGCTTTCGAGAGAGCCGTGAGGGCTTGGCTGGCGAGCTCGGTGTCGTTCAAGACGAAGACGTGCATGCCGGGAGCGCCACGCGTTCTCAATTCTTCGGTGAATTTCGCGAAGGCTGCGAGGGTCGACTCGGGAGTCGCTTGTGCGTCGGTTTCGGGAAGACGATCGAGATAAGATTTCGGGATCGGGACGCCGAAACGTTGGCCGACTTTCGCGGCTTGTTCGCGCGATTTCAACATACGTGTTCCGGGGAGCACGGGGATCGTGATTCCGTCTTTCGCCGCTTCGTCGATGAAGCGAGCGTAGGAATCGGCGTCGAAGAGCATTTGTGTGATCGCGAACTCGGCTCCGGCCTTCACCTTTTGCGAATAGAAGTCGCGGCGTTCTTTCGGATTCTCGTGGTCGGGATAACAAGCGACACCGATGCAAAAATCCATTTTCGCTCGTTCGGTCGACTTGAAGCCTGGACGATCGAGATAACGGCCGTGGTTCAGTGCCTGGATTTGTTCGACGAGTTGGTACGCATAAGGATAGCTGCCTTCACGTGGGTTCCATTTCTCGATGCCGACCGGGGGATCGCCGCGAAGAGCGAGGATGTTTCGGATGCCGAAGAAGTGATGATCGATGAGCTGATTCTCGACTTCTTCCGGCAGGAGATCGCGGCACGTGAAGTGGGCGATGCACGGAGTTTGGAAGGAGTCCTTGATCATCTGCGCGATCGGGAGGCTCCCGCCGCGAAGACTTCCGCCGGCACCTTTGGTGACCGCGAGGAATTGGGACCCCGAGTTCGTGAGGGACTCGACTTGCTTGATGATCGTTTCGGGATTCGCTCCGTTGCGGGGAGGAATGATTTCGGCCGAAAGCGTGAAGCGCCCCGTTGAGAGCAACTCCGTGATCTTTCGATCCGTTTTCGGGCCGAAGCGGGTCACGACTGTTCCTCTTCGCTCGCGCCGAGACCGTAGTACTTCGCATCCGGATGATGAAAGACGATCGCCGAGACGCTCGCTTCCGGATCCATCATGTAGCCTTCGGTGAGTTGAACGCCGATGTCCTGGGGATGGAGGAGCTCGAACAGGAGTTCTTGATCTTCGATGCGGGGACATGCGGGATAGCCGAACGAGTAGCGCTTGCCGCGATACTTCGCCTGGAAGCGATCGACCATCGTCGTGGACGGATCGTCGGGATGACCCCAAGCCGCGCGCAGGAATGCATGCAAGTGCTCGGCGTAACCTTCGGCGGATTCGATCGCGAGCGCCTGGAGGATGTGCGACTTCAAGTAATCGCCTTTTCCCTTGAGCTCGGCTGCGACGTCGCGAACGCCTTCGCCGACGGTCGTGACGAACATCGCGAAACTGTCGGGCAGGCCGCCGCGAGGAGCCACGTAATCGGCGAGGCAAAGACCTTCGCCCTTCACTTGGCGACCGAAGTTGAAACGTGCGAGCTCTTTCGAGCGCGATTCGCCGTCGAAGAGAACGATCGAGTTTCCATCGCTGCAAGCCGGGAAGAAACGATAGACGCCGTGAGGGCGCAAGACCGGCGAGTGACCGAACTCCGCTTTCACTTCTTCGACTTTCTCCCAGATCTGAACCGCTGTCGGTTCGTCTTCGCGGAGTTTGCGGGCGACGGTGGGATCCTTCACCATTTGATCGAAAAGCTTCGCTGCGCGTGCTTTGACGCCGAGATGTCGCGTGTAGAGCATCAGTGGATTGATGAATTTCCAGATCTGTTCGATCGGAATGTGCTTCTGCACGTGGCGATCGTAATCGGGCGGTGCGGGAAGAACGTCGAGTTTGCGAACTCTGCTTTCGCGCAAGACGACAGGAGCGACCGGTACCACGTCGAGCGCGGCTTTCGCGGCGTCAGTTGCAACGCGCTTGCGAATCTCGATGACGTTCGTCTTGAGTTTCTCGTATCCCTCGCGGTCGCGGATTTGGCCCGCGAGATCGAGTCCGTCCATCGCATCCTGCGCGTAGAAGACGTTTCCGACTCCGTAAGCCGGGATGATTCTCTTCTCCGTGAACCCACGGGAAAGAGCGGCGCCACCGACCATGATCGGGAGCTCGATGCCGGCGCGTGAGAGATCTTCCGCGGTCGTCACCATTTGATGAGCCGACTTCACGAGCAGACCCGAGAGCCCGATGATGTCCGGCTTGTGCTCGCGCACGGCCTTGATCAGTTGCTCCGGCGGAATCTTGATGCCGAGGTTCACGACATGGAAGCCGTTGTTCGAGAGAATGATGTCGACCAAGTTCTTGCCGATGTCGTGGACGTCACCCTTCACGGTCGCGAGGATGACTTTCCCGCGCGTCGTCGCCTCGGTTTTTTCCATGAACGGCTCGAGATGCGAAACCGCGGCCTTCATCACTTCGGCGCTCTGGAGCACTTCCGCGACGATGAGTTTGTTCGCGTTGAAGAGGCGACCCACTTCGTCCATGCCCTTCATGAGGGGGCCGTTGATGACGTCGAGAGGTTTTCGCTCTTTCAAGGCCTCGTCGAGATCGGGGAGAAGTCCGTCTTTGGTGCCTTCCACGACGTAAGACGCGAGGCGCTCGTCGAGAGTGAGCGTCGACTTGTCTTTGCCTTTCGCTTTCTTGCCGCGGAAGCGTTCGGTGAAGACTTGAAGCGCATCGGGCGTTCGGTTGAAGAGAAGATTTTCTGCGAGATCGATTTCTTCCTGCGGAAGGCTTCCGAAGCGCTCGAGTTTCTCCGAGTTCACGATCGCGAGATCGAGACCTGCTTGGGTGAGGTGATAGAGAAAGACGGAGTTCAAAACTTCGCGGCCCGCCCCCGGGAGACCGAAGCTCACGTTCGAGACGCCGAGCGCGGTCTTGCAGTTCGGGAACCGATTCTTGATCAAGCGAACGCCTTCGATCGTCTCGGGCGCGCTCGTACGGTACTGTTCGTCGCCGGTTCCGCATGGGAAGACGAGCGGATCGAAATAGATGTCTTCCTCGGGAAAGCCGAACTGCTCGGTGAGGATTTTGTGCGAGCGCTCGGCGATCTCGAGCTTTCGTTCCCGCGTGACGCCCATGCCTTGGATCGCATCTTCGTCGATCGTGCCGACGACGAGCGCCGCACCGAACTTCTTCGCGAGCGGGACGACCTCTTCGAAGCGTTCGAGACCGTCTTCGAGGTTGATCGAGTTGATGATGGCTTTGCCCTGGCAATAGGTGAGCGCGCGCGCGATGACCGCGGCATCCGTCGAGTCGATCATGATCGGGACACGAACTTTTCGAACCACGCGATCGAGGAACGCTTCGATGTCTTTGAGCTCGTCACTTTCGGAGTCCGCGAGGCAGATGTCGATGATGTGGGCGCCCGATTTCACCTGTGCACGGGCGATCTCGGAGGCTTCGTCGAATTTTCCCGCTTTGATGAGGTCTTTGAATTTCCGGCTGCCGATGACGTTCGTTCTTTCGCCGACGATGACCGGACGAAGTTCGTCGGTCACTTCGAGATGGTCGACGCCAGAGAGGATCGAGCGCTTTTCGACCGTGGCCGTTCGCGGCTTCGCCGACTTCGTCTTCTCGACGAGAGCCTGGATGTGGCCCGAGTGAGTGCCGCAGCAACCTCCGACGAAGTTGATCCAACCCTTTTCGACGAAATGTCCGATGGTGTTCGCGACCATGTCGGGCGTTTCGAGGTAACGGCCGTCTTCGTCGGGAAGACCCGCGTTCGGGACGCATGCGATCGGAAACGGCGAAAGCTTCGCCAAGCTTCGAATGTGATCGGTCATGAATTCGGGGCCGGTCGCACAGTTGAGTCCGAGATACAGAAGATCGCGATGCATGAGGGCAGCCGTGAGTGCCTCGACGCTTTGGCCGGCGAGCATCGTCCCCGTGCTTTCGATCGTCGCGGAAATTGCGATCGGAATTTTTTCGCCGCGTTCTTCGAACAGTCGGTCCATCGCGATCAAGGCCGTCTTCACGTTTCGTGTGTCGTTGCAGGTCTCGATCAGGAAGTAGTCGGCGCCACCGTCGAAGAGTCCTTTGGCTTGCTCGTAATAGTTTTCGATGAGGGCTTCGAACGTGATGCCGCCAGTGAGCGAAAGCGATTTCGTCGTCGGCCCCATCGAGCCCGCCACGAAGCGGATTTTTCCAGGGGCGTCGAATTTCGCGCATTCTTCGCGAGCGATTTCGGCCGCGCGCTTGTTGATCTCGTATGCTTTGCGACCGAGCTTGTAGTCTTCGAGGACGACTGGCGTCGCGCCGAACGTGTTCGTCTCGACGATGTCGGCTCCCGCCTTCAAATAGATCTCGTGAACGTGTGCAACGACGTCGGGTCGCAAGAGAACGAGGTTCTCGTTGCAGCCTTCGAGATCGTTTCCGCCGAAGTCGTCGGCTTTGAGGTCGAGACCTTGAAGGGCGGTGCCGGTTCCTCCGTCCAAGACGAGGATGCGTTGCTTGGAAGCTGCCAATAGCGCAGCCGTACGTTCGGAACGAGTCGAGGGCGATTTTGCGGACATCTTTGTTTCTTGCCTTTCGAGACCTGCGGCCGTGAAGCCACCGATCGCGCGAGTGTTTTTAGCTGTTTAATTCGCGCCTTGGACGGCGGTGGTTAAACGCAAAAACCAAATCAAAACCACTTGGATTTGGAATAGTCAGTTTAGCGCCTGAAACCTAGACCCTCAAGGGAAACTTGCCCTCGGTACCTAGGAGTTTCGAGTCCCTACTCTAGTCTTGGTAAAAACCTTTTACGGCTTCGATGACCCGAGTCGTATCCGACTCCGTCATCTCGGCCCACATCGGGAGCCGCAGCAGCCGGTCGGCGCGATCCGTCGTTACCGACAGGTTTCCGTGGGCACGGCCGAAGCGTTTGCCTCCGGGTGCGGCATGGAGCGGGACGTAGTGTGAGGTGGGCGAGATGCCTTTGGATTTCAGGTGGTCGGTCAGTTTGGAGCGCTCTTCCGGGGACGCGGCGAAGAGAAAGTAAATGTGAGCGTTCGCCTTGCAATGGGAGGGGACGACGTTTCGGACGATGCGTCCCCGGTCCTCGAGCGTCTTCATCTCACGATGATAGACGTTCCAGACTTTCAGGCGAGCATCGGTGATCTCTTTCGCGCTTTCGAGCTGAGCGCAGAGCACGGCGGCGATGAGCTCGCTCGGAAGGTAGGACGAACCGATGTCCTGCCACGTGTCCTTGTCGACTTGCCCCTTGAGGAACTGACGGCGGTTGGTGCCTTTTTCGCGGAGGATGTGCGCGCGATCGATCATGCTCTCGTCATTGACGAGAAGTGCGCCGCCTTCACCGGAGACGACGTTCTTCGTTTCATGGAAGCTGAGCGCGCCGAGATGACCGATGGTGCCGAGAGCTTTGCCTTTGTAGTCCGCCATGAGCCCTTGGGCCGCGTCTTCCATCACGAGGAGCGAGTGTCGCTTCGCGATTTCGAGGATCGTGTCCATCTCGCACCCGACGCCCGCGTAATGAACGGGCATGATCGCTTTGGTCTTCGGCGTGATGGCGGCTTCGATCTTCGTTTCGTCGACGTTCATCGTGTCGGGTCTGCAATCCACGAAGACCGGAGTCGCGCCGCGAAGAACGACGGCGTTCGCCGTGGAGACGAAAGTGTAAGACGGCATGATGACTTCGTCGCCCGACTTCAGATCCGCGAGCATTGCGGACATTTCTAGCGCGGCCGTGCATGAATGCGTCAACAGCGCAGCGGGCGTCTTCAGGTTCTTCTCGAGCCACTCGTGACACTTTTTCGTGAAAGGCCCGTCGCCGGAGAGATGGCGACGCGTGAGAGCTTCTTTCAAGTACTCGAGCTCGCGCCCGAGAATTGGCGGCCGATTGAAGGGAACATTGGAGTCGCTCATGATCTTCGAAGGTAACATCCCCCCGAGGGGCGGGAAAGCAAATTGACGCTGCCGAAAGGGCGAGTTTAGCTACGGCTGGAGGTTCAAAATGGGTGCATCGAAACTGTCGTTGGCCTTGTCGATCTTTCTTCTCGCGCTGCATGCGAACGCCGAAGTATGCGGTCAACTCGCGGGAGTGAAGGGGCCGAACGTCGAGATCCTCCGCCGCCAGTCGCGAACGGACGAGACCGTTCGTTTCGGGATGAAGATCGAGGAGAAGAAGACGTCACCGGTCGAATGTGACGACGTGGTCCTGACGGGACCGGACTCGAGCGCACTCTTGATTCTCGCCAACGCGAAGCTGACGATCGGGCCCGTCACGCGCTTCGAAATCGCGAGCACGCTGAAACTCGAAGCGGCAAAACAACCGAGTGTGAGTTTGTTGAATCTCACCTACGGAAAATTGCGAGCACTCGTCAGCCGCGGCAAAGAGTCGGCGGCGTCATCGACGGCGGCGCAAAAAGATTCCAAGTCGCCGAAGAGCGGTCAGGCGAACACATTTCAGATCAAGACCGCGACGGCGGTCGCGGGCGTGCGTGGAACCGATTTTTTCGTCGGCTTCGACCCGACGTCGGGCGTGACCGATCAAGCGACGATCGAAGGATCGGTCGAAGTTTCGCAGCAGGGCTCGCAAGAATCGGTTCTCGTCGAAGGTGGAAAACAGGTCACCCTAGATGCGACTCCGCAGGCGGCGTTGAAGGCGATCCCGATCCGTGACTCGATCCGAAACGACATTCGCATCGTGTCGGCGTCGGCTCGCGAGGACAAGGACTTCACTCATTCGAAGGCGGTGGAGATCCTGGGCAAGCCCGCGACCTGGGTCCTCGAGCGGGAGAAAATCCCGGACAACTTGAAGAACCTGAAGGAAGAGTACTGACCGGACTTACGTCTCAAAGCAGAGCGTTTACTCGGCTTTCTCGAAGTGTTGAGTGGTGCAGCTCGCGCGTTCTTGGTTCAATGGTAGGACATGCGCAAGTTCCAGCACGTTTTGCACGAGCTCAAAGACGTCGTGGCCAGCCACAAGCCCGGCCAATTGTTGACGCCTCCTCCGTCGCTTCCATCGATCACGATCAATGGTCTTCGCATGTCCTACGCCGCCATGGGACTCGACAACGATGCCGACAAACCGGCGGTCGTTCTCCTTCACGGTTTCGGTGGCTTCTTCATGGATTGGCCGCGCGTGATGATGCCGATTTCGCGGCACACTCGCGTCTATGCGCTCGATCTTCCCGGTTGGGGATTCTCGGAACTCAACAAGACCGCACGCTCGCTCGAGGATGACGTCCTCGCGGTTCGCGCGTTCATCGAAGAAATGAAACTCGATCGCGTGATCTTGTGCGGGATCTCTTACGGTGCCGGTGTCGCGTGGGCTGCCGCCGCGATGAACGTTCCTCGAATTCAGCGCGCCGTGCTCTTGAATCCCATGCCGCCGAACCCGTTGGACTTCATCGTCTCACCGCTCTACCAGGGAATTTTCGCGTTGAACTTGTCGAGAACGGCATCGGTCGTCGGCAACAAGATGCTGCGTAAATCCCAGTACAAAATGATTTGCAAAGAGAACCTGTTGAACGATCGCTTGCTCGATACTTTCTATCTCGATCTCGCGTATCTCGTAGTGAAGCAGCCCAAGATGCCGTTCATCTTGAACGCGCACGCGAAGGGCGCACGTGACGTCGATTGGGCGGATTGGGAACATCGTCTCGCGGGAACTCGAGTTCCCGTTTCGATCCTTCAAGGGTTGAACGATCGGATCTTCTCGTTCAATTCGGCTTCGCACCTGCACGAGCTGATTCCGCACGCGGAGCTCGTCGAAATTCCCGATTGCGGTCATGCGATGGTCTTCGACCAGCATCGCAAGGTGGCCGATTTCCTCATCCACGCGCTCGATCGGCGCGATGAAAAAATCCGCGGCGCAGCGACGCCCTGATCAATCCGGATAAACGAAAGTGATAGGTGCCTGGATGTCGGGGTGAAGACTTCGATGGACGGGACACGTGTGCGCGGCGGCCTCGAGTCGTTTGCGGTCTTCGGGTTTGATGCCTGCGGGCATTTCGACTTCGACGGGAAGACGGGCGATCTTGCGCGGGCTCGGATTCATCTCCTTGATCACGCGCGCACGTGCGCCACGCAAGTCGACGGTGCCTCCGTCTTTCTCCGCCATGATCGCCATCGTGGTGAGCACACAACTTCCGAGAGCGGCTCCCATCAAGTCCGTGGGAGAAAACTTTTCGCCGCGACCGGCGTTGTCGCGAGGGGCGTCGGTTTCGATCATCGAGCCCGACGGGCCATGAGTGAGCTCGCAGTGTTTCTCGCCTTTGTAGAGAACTTGCATTCCGACCACTTGAGGGCTCCTGACGTGAAGGTTCCCCACGAATTTCCGAGGAGGTTCGCTGTGAGTCAACTTCAGTCGTGGGGCGCATTTGCCACATTGTGATGATGCGTCAGCGTGCGGGGTCACCTTGCGTTCTCCGCCAGCGACCCTATATTGATCGCGGGAGGTCACACATGTTGACTCATCGTTCTTCGTCGCTCGTTCGTGGTTTGTTCGCTTTGGTCCTCGTCGGTGTTTTGAGTGGCTGCGGAGTGCAAAGCATTCCTCAGAAGAAAAACGACGTCGAAGCTTCGCTCGCGGAGATCACCAACCAATACAAGCGTCGTTCGGATTTGATCCCGAACTTGG
>JAZKJB010000255.1:0-9540 GCA_040384505.1 Bdellovibrionota bacterium
CGGCCAAGGCACGGTGATGGTTCCATCGGGTTTCGTTTCACCCTTCACACGGCAGACGTGATAGACCGTTCCGAAAATCTTCGCCGTCTGATCGTTCGGGCAGGGTGTCGTATCGTGCTCGAGCTTCATCGACTGGAGCTCTTTCATCACGACTTTGAGTTTGTCGGTGAGTCCCTTCGTGAGGAACTTCACGATCTGTGTCACGTCTGGCGCTTCGAGTTGCTTTTTCACGTCATCGACGGTGAGCTCGATCGCCTTCGTCTCGGCCATGCAGATCGCCGTGTGCGGATGTGTTCCTGCGCCGGAGATGACGTGTTCGCCAACGACCTGATTGCTTCCCAAGATACAGATGTCGATCTGCGATTTGTGACGCTTCAGATGGAGATTCACCGAGCCCGACTGAATGATGTAGAGGCTCGTCGCCTTTTCGCCCTCTTTGTAGAGGGTCTCGCCTTTTTTGAACACTTTCACGTTGCTCATTCACACTCCCCGACTCCCGACTCATCGTCGCGAAACGACGGGGACTTGACGGCCAGTCGACGAGTTCGACGCGTGTGTTTGTGAGACGTGCGAATCCGCTTGGCGCGGACTTCAGCGTTTGAAATGAAACGTGAAATGTTCGGCGTGCGATTCTATGGAAACCCAGCCGTTTTGTGAGCGCCACATGAAGGGCTGAGTCGCACCCGGACCTGCGAATTTTTCGTAGAACATCGCTGCGTCTGGACCTTCGGCGACGAACTCGACTTCGGTCATCGAGATCTTCACGCGCGGCGAAGGCTTCATCGTGATCGTGCAAACGACGTTGAGTTCGGAGACCTGGCTTTTGTAAGCGCACGTGAGATTGAAATCGTTCTCGGCGGTGCCGATCACTTTTCCTTTTCCACCACCCGGACCGTCTTGCGGATCCATCGCGATTGCATCATAAAGAGCTCGCGGCTCGGGATCCATCTGTCCCCCTCCCGCGGACGACATCGCTTGCATCATGATGGTCGCCAATTTTCCCGGAATGATGATCGGGCGGATCACGGCGTGAGCACTCGACGTGAAAAACGTGAGCGCCAAGATGAATGCGGACGTCAGTGCGAGTTTCGATTTCATGTCGGCCCCCTGCCTCAAACGCTACGAAGAGACGACATGAAAGTAAAGCGCGGGTCGGCGCATCAACGCGCGGTCCAGCCGCCGTCGACGTCGAAGTGCGTTCCCGTGATCGCGTTGCCTGCCGGTGAACACAAGAACACCGCGAGTGCGCCCAAGTGTTCCACTTCGACGAATTCTTTTTTCGGTTGTGACGCCAAGATCACTTCGCGGATCACGCGGTCGCGCGGGAGCTTGTGGGCTGCGGCTTGTTGATCGATTTGGTTTTCGACGAGGGGAGTTCGAACGTAGCCCGGGCAAATCGCGTTCACGGTGATCGACGTCTCGGCGAGCTCGAGTGCGACCGTCTTCGTGAGACCCAGGACTCCGTGTTTCGCCGACACGTACGCGGACTTGAAAGGAGACGCGACCAAGCCGTGAACCGAGGCGACGTTGATGATGCGTCCCCAACCGCGTTTCTTCATTCCTGGAACCGCGGCTTTGATCGCATGAAAATTCGAGGACAAGTTGATCGCGAGGATCGCATCCCATTTCTCTTCCGGAAACTCGTCCACCGCGGCGACATGTTGAATGCCGGCATTGTTCACGAGGATGTCGAGTGAACCGTGGATGCTTTCGTGCTCCCCGATCATCGCTCGGATTTCGGCGGGCTTACTCATGTCCGCCGGAGAATGAGTGACGTTGATGTCGTGGTCTTTCGAAAGCGCTACGATCAGCTGATCGATCTCGGCTTTGTTGCCGAAACCATTCAACGTGACGTGGACACCCTCTTTGGCGAGAGCGCGCGCGATGCCGAGCCCGATTCCGCTCGTGGAACCCGTGATCAATGCGGTTTTCCCGCCTAACGATGGAGCCATCACTCTCCCCTTTGACTTGTGTCTACCCAGGGCCTTACCTTCGAGCCCCTCACGAGGTCAATCAAGCTATGATCGTCCACAAGCGAACGTTTCGAATTCCAGAGCTCATGCTCCAGTCGGGTCGAAAGCTCCGTGACGTGGAGATCGGCTATGAAGCCTACGGCACACTCGACGCTGCGGGTACCAACGCGATTCTCGTGACCCACTATTTTTCCGGGAACTCGCACGCTGCCGGTCGATATCGCGAAGCCGACCCAGAGCCGGGCTATTGGGATTCGATCATCGGCCCCGGCAAGCCTCTCGATACCGATCGATTCTTCGTCGTGAGCTCCGACGTTCTCTCGAACTTGAACCCGAAGCTCGATCACGTCGTCACGACCGGTCCGGCTTCGATCGACCCCGACACCGGAAGACCGTACGCCTCGCAGTTTCCCATCGTTCAAATCGGTGATTTCGTCGAAGTCCAAAAGCGACTCTGCGATTCGCTCGGGATCAAGCATCTTCACGCTGTCGCCGGACCCTCGATGGGAGCTCTGCAAGCCATCGAATGGGCCGCACGCTTCCCCGACTTCGTCGATCGGGTCATCGCGGTGATCTCGGGAAGTCTCTCGGCGGATCCGTTTCTCATTTCCATGGTCGAAACTTGGCGCGCGGTCGTCGAGATCGATCCGAACTTCAACGGTGGCGAGTATTACGGCCAGCGCGAGCCGCTCGACGGTTTGAAAGAATCACTGAAACTCATCACTCTAACGGCGCTCCATCCTCAGAACATGTCGCGGCTGTTTTCAACGAAGGGAAAGAGCCGCTGGCTCGATCGCGAAGTCGATCCTGCGACGACGCTCGCGAACGGCTTCGCCATCGATCGCGCACTGGAAGAGATGGCAATCGAACGGGCGAGCCTCGCCGACGCGAATTCGCTCATCCGACTCGTGAAGGCGGTTCAACTTTTCGACGTGCGAGATCGAGTTTCACGCATGCGCGCGAAGTTCTTGTTCGTGCCTGTGTCGACGGATGTGATGATGTTCCCCGAGTACGCTCACCGAGGAGCGCAAGATTTGAAAGCCGCAGGCCTCGATGTCGAAGTTCACGTGATGGAATCCGATGGCGGGCATCTCGACGGCTTAGGCCAGATCTGGAAAGCGGCGGATGCGATCCGTCGCTTTTTGAGGAGCTGACTCGGTAAAGAATCAATTCATTCGCGTCGGCGACGATCGTCTGGATCGACCTTGACGCTATCGGCCCCACGCAGCGAGAGTGTGCGGATGTCTTCCAACGTCATCGAGACGCGCGGCCTCACGCGTGTGTACCAAACTTACCGCAAGCCCGAAGGCGTTCTCGGTTCCCTGAAAGGGTTCTTCAACCGAGAGTACGAGTCGAAAGTGGCGCTCCATCCGACCGAGCTCTCGATCGAAGGTGGTCAGATCATCGGTCTCGTCGGTGCGAACGGCGCGGGCAAGACGACGCTGCTGAAACTACTCTGCGGTCTGATCGAACCGACCGGTGGCGAAGCGAGAGTTCTCGGCTTCAATCCAGCCGAACGAAAGAGCGAATATCTTCGGCAAGTGAGTATCCTTCTCGGCCAGAAGAATCAGCTCTGGTGGGACATTCCCGCCGCCGATAGCTTCGATCTTCTCGCGCGCATTTACGATCTCGACCGCGTGGACGCGAAGAAACGCGTTCGTGAGCTCGCGGAGATGCTCCAGTGCACTGAGCTTCTCCACACGCAGCTTCGCCGACTCTCTCTCGGCGAGCGCATGAAGATGGAGATCATCGGAAGTCTCCTGCACCGCCCGCGAGTTCTCTTCCTCGACGAGCCGACGATCGGGCTCGACATCGTCGCGCAGACGACGATTCGAGAATTCATGGACGACTACGTGAAGCGCGAACGTCCGACGATCATCCTCACGAGCCATTACATGGACGACATTTCGCGGCTGGCCGATCGACTCTTGCTGATCAGCCAAGGGAACATCGTCTACGACGGAACGGTCGACGGTTTCATGGGAACGGTCGAGCCCATGCAGAAACTCACGATGTCGATCGCGACACCTCCTTCCGGCGGGGTCGAGATCGCGCCAGGCGTGGTACTGACACCGGGGCAAATGCAGTTCGAAGCGGAGATGCCGAGCCGGTTCATCGCACCCGCGATCCAAAAGATCATGTCGCTCAGCTCGGTTCAGGATTTGAAGATCGAAGAGGCGAATTTTGAAGACGTCATTCGCAAGTTTCTGGAGAAAGAATCTCGGGACCGCAAGGCTCGCGATCGTTTCCCAACTTGAATACAGATTCAACCTCGTCACCGATGCGTTGATCCAGCCGTTCATCACGGGCCTCATCGAAGTGGCTCTGTGGTCGGCTATCTTCACGTCGACGGGTCTCATGTCGATGAACGGATTCCCTCGAGAATCTTACCTCGCCTATGCGCTTTGGGCCGCGTTCTTCTCGCGGATCGGTTCGAATTGGATGTACGAGTTCCGAATGATCGACGAGATCGAGACCGGAAGCGTGAACAGCGTTCTCGCCAGGCCGATTTCGTTCTACGAGTATTATCTTGGGCAATTCATGGGCTACAAACTGATCACGAGCGTCCTGTCGCTCATCGCGCCGATCTTGATCGTGGCCGTGATTTCAGGGCCGACGAAACTCGAACGGCTCCCGCTCGCCTTCTCGCTCGTGATGTATTACCTGATCTTCGTCCACACCATGAGCTTCATCGTCGCGTCGTTCGCCTTCTACTTCAACCGCGTGAGCTCGTTCACGATGGCGAAGAACATCGGACTGTGGATGCTCTCGGGCGAACTCTTTCCCCTCGATCTCGCGCCCGAGCCGTTTCGCGGTTGGCTACTGGCGATGCCGTTCTGTAACGCTGTCTATCGACCCGTCGGCTACCTGACTGGCCGACTCGAGATCGGAAGCATCGTCGACGGCTTCGTGTCGTCGACCCTCGGCCTCGTCGTCATCGCGCCGATCGCGGTGATGATCTGGAAAGGCGGCCGGCGCCGTTACGCGGGGACGGGCGCATGAATCCTTCGAAAAGCACGCTTCGAAAATACTCGGGCCTCCTCGTCGCCTTCTTTCGCGCGAGCGCGATGGCCGATCTCGAGTATCGTCTCAACATCGTGATGAAGGTTTTCACCGACATCATTTGGTACGTCGCCCAACTCTCGGTTTTCGAAGTCCTGTTCAAACACACGAATTCGATCTCCGGTTGGACCCTGGAGTCGATGCGCGTGTTCATGTCGGTGCTCTTCTTGGTCGATGCGTTCTGGATGCTCATCTTCCAAGAGAATCTCGATCGCTTTTCCGACAAAGTCCGGCGCGGCGATCTAGACATGGTCTTGGCGAAACCGGTGAACGCGCAGTTCATGATGAGCGTGCAGAAAATGTCGACGCCTTATCTCGTGAACGTCGTCCTCACGTTCGCGTGGATGATTTATTCGCTGACGGAGCTTCCGGGTGGCTTCGAAGCCGCACGACTCCTGACACTCCTGATCTCCGTTCCCTGTGGACTCGCAATCGCCTACGGTTTGCGGTTCGTCTTTTCCGCGACGGCCCTGATCTTCGCGAGAGCGGAGAACATCGTTTATGTCTGGTACCAGCTCTATCGCCTGGCGATGCGACCCGACACCGTCTACCCGCCTTGGCTTCGGTATCTCGTCCTGACGCTCTTGCCGGTCGGTTTCATCGCGAGCGTTCCGACCCAGCTCATCTTGGGACTGCAAACGTTGAGCTTTCTCGCTCTTGCGATTCTAGTCGCCGCGATCGTGTTGTGGCTCTCGACGCTCTACTGGCGTTTCGCCATGCGGTTTTATTCGTCCGCGAGCAGTTGAGCGTTCATTTTGAGACGTCGCACGCGTGCGAAGTTCGGCGAGAGCGTCGAACTTTCGACCGGTCCGTCGAAGCCCGCGAAATTCAAGTAAACTTCATGGATTTTGACGAGGGCGACGCCGATGAGACTCTTGAGGTCCGGAGGAGCGTTCATGGGGATGATCGATCGATATCGCAAAACAGGCGGCTTCGTGCAGTTGGTGGCGCTCGTCGAGACGTGCCCGCCCGCGAAGCAAGAGAAGTTCCTCGAGATCATCAAAGCCGAAGATCCCCGGTGGTCGGACGCGGTTCGAACGAAACTTCTCTCGATCGAGAAAATCTACGCTTGGAGCAACGAGACACTCGCCGAAATTTTCGGAACTCTTCAAGATCTAACCGTCGCCGTCGCTCTGCACGCTGCCGACGAGACGATGAAGGGGCGGATCAATTCTTACTTCACTCATGGTCGCAAACGAAAAATCGAAGATCTCTTCGGGACGCAGATGCCGTCGCAGCAAGAGATCGCCGCCACTCACATGAAGATCATCGAGACGGTTCGCAAGATGGAGCAAGACGGCTCGATCCGTTTCGAGAAGATCGATGCAGCGCTCGCCATCGAAGACGAAATCGAAGCGATGCTCGCTAAGATGCCGATGCCAGGCGAAACCGCGTCGCCGGGCTCGAGCCTCGACTTCTCGGGCTTCGAGGTCGACACGGGCATTCACAGGAACTTCGAAGTGATCTCGTCGACGGCACCCGGTGTCGCCGATGCGAACAGTGAATCTCGCGTGATGGAAATCCAGGCGTTGAAGAAACGCATCGCCGAGATGAGCAAGGAGAACGCCGTTCTCCGCCACGAGCTCTCGATGGCTCGAAGCAAGCTCGATCAAATCAAGAAGATCGCCTAAGCCGCGATCTCTTCCTCATTTTTCATTTTTCGATTTTGACCGCGGGAACGCCGCCCCAGGTTTCGCCGTCGCCGATGATCGTCTTCGGCAGGACGACCGAGTGCGCGAGCACCTTCGCGTTGTCGCCGATCACGGCACCACCCATGATCGTGGCTCGTAGACCGATCGTCGCTCCGTCGCCGATCTTCACCGGCGCGAGGACGAGGAAGCCACCTTGGCCGTAGTGCCCGATCAAGCAGACCGATCCGCCGATGGTGACTTTCTTTCCGATCTCGATGAGTGACGGATCCGAGATCCAGGTCGTGTTGAGCGCAGTTCCCCGTCCGATCTTCATTCCCATCCATCTGTAGAACTGGATGCTGAGCGGACTCGGAGTGACGAACTCGAGGATCGTGTAGCGAGCGGCGTATGTGATTCCGTTGTGGATGAACCAGCGGATCGCCTCGAGACTGTAGTAGGCGCCCCGCCAAGGTTTCAGCTTCGCCATCAAGAGGAAGTTCACGATCGGCAAAACGAACAAGAGCGAGAAACCGAAGGTGAAGAACGCGCCCGCCGACGCGAAACCGATCGCGAAAGCTTGGCCCCACGGCGACCACGAGCTCGAAACTTCCATCATCCAACGGAAGAACATCACGGCCGGTGCGCCGGCGACACCCGCGATCCCGCAACCGAGAACGTAAAGCGGGGTCATCAAAGCGATCTGCGCGACGTTCTTGAATTTCCGGAGAGCCGATTCGACGAAGCCGCCGACACCGCCACGATCACTGGACGTCGGATCCAGGTACTCACGGTTTTCTTTTCCAACTGGCTTCAGCTCTCGCTTCGGTTCACCCATATATGTTTAGTGTGTTCGACCGCGTGCGAAATTGCAAAACTGCCGGGATTTCCGGCAGGGCCAAAGTCCAGACACCCTCACTTCAGATGCTTGCGGAAGAACGCGATCGTATGACCGAGCTCGAGGACCGAGTTGTCGCGTTTCGCTGATCCGTGTCCTTCATCGGCGTAGATGATCAGCGGCGATTCGACTCCGCGTTTCTCGAGAGCCATGTGCATTTGAACGGCCTCGCCTACCGGAACGCGGGGATCGCTCGCCCCTTGCGAAATCATGAGCGGCGCTTTCACTCGATCGAGATACGTCATCGCCGAGAGTTTCTCGAGTGCGTCTTTGTCCTTTTCCGGATCGCCGTACTCGGACGCGCGCAAGATGCGACGATACGGAGCCGTGTTCAGCAAGAACGATCGAAGACTGCTCATCCCGACGAGTGCCACTCCGGCATCATAGGATCCCGCGAACATCGTCATCGCCATGAACGTCGAATAGCCGCCGTAACTCCAGCCCATCACGCCGACCTTCGGCGTTTTTCCGTCCTTTGCCCAGGCACTGCGAATGTACTTCGAACAATCTTCGATGTCCGTGATGACATCCAAGCGCTTGGGCCCGTCGTCCGCATGGAGCCAAGCTTTACCGTAACCCTCGCTGCCGCGAACGTTCGGATCGACGTAAATGAATCCCTCGGAGACGAAGAGCTGTGCGCGCCGGTTGAAGCCGGGTCGCGATTGACCCTCGGGTCCGCCGTGGAAGTGCACGACCACGGGACAAACTTTTCCTTCGCACTCTTTCGGCCGAGTGACGAGCATCGGAATCTTCGTTCCGTCGCGAGCGGGATAAAATTCGAGCTTCGTGTCGGCGAAGCGGTCGCGCGGAAGCTCGGGGAAGCTCGGCTTCACCCATTGCGTGAGTTTTCCCTCTTTCCAATCGTAGACGAAGCTCGTGCGCGGCTCTTTCGAGTGCTCGACACCGATGGCGACGAAGCGGCCCATACGCGAAGGGGACGTCGCGAACACATGGGACGCGTTCTCGAATTTCGGAAACGGTTTCGGCTTCATCGTCACCGGATCGAGAACTTCGAGTCGCGTCGCACCTTCGTCGTTCCAGTGAAGATAAAGTGCGGTCTTGTTGTACGGCATCTCGAAAGATTCGAGATCCATTTTCACGTCGGGCGTCAGCGGGTCGAACTTCCCGTCTCGGAAACGATAGAGCCGGTGGAAATTTCCGAACTTGTTCGTCATGACGAAGTAGCCATTCGCATCCGGCGCGAATTCGACGCGATACTCTTCCTTTTCACCTTGTCCGAGGACGGGAACGAGCTTCCGATCCTTCAGTGAGAAGCGCGAGTACTCGGCCGTCAGAGCACCCGTCGATCTGCCGACGAGGAAGTGATAGGTGCCACCCACGTTCACGACGTCGGCGATGAACCAGAGCCCAGGTTCCGAGATCAGCGCTTCTTTTTTCTTGGTCGCGACGTCGTAGGAATAAATGACGTACGAGTCCGGTTTGACGTCGTTCGCACGGAAGAAGACGACGTCGCCCTCCATCGAAGACCAGAGGTAGTTGGTCTGAACGCCTTTCACGTGCTGGATCTCGACGAGAGGTCCGCCCGACGACGGCATCAAATAGAGACCGGGGTTCTCCTCGCCGGCGCGATCGCGCTGGACGATCAAGAACTTCCCGTCGTTCGTGACGTCGGCGAGCGACGTGCGATCGGCACCGCTCGTGAGCTGCTCCGGAAATCCGAGCGGCTTGTCGATCTTGAAGATTTGGCTCGTCCCGGTGATTCCCCAGGAGAAATACAAAGTTTTTCCGTCGGGCGAGAGCCGGCCCACACCGGGAGCTTGGACCTCGAGGATCTTTCTGATTTTCTCGGCATCGGCCGCGGGCAACGACGGCGGAGCGAAGCGGGCGAGTACTTCGGGCGCGACACTCTCGGCGCCATGCCCCTTGTATCCGGAGCTGCTACCGGCGGATTCGGGAGTTTTGGGAGCCGTCGAGCACGCGACGATGACGAGGGAAACGGCGAGCAGGATGAGTTTTT
>JAZKJB010000256.1:0-2785 GCA_040384505.1 Bdellovibrionota bacterium
GTTGAGCATGCCGTCGGTGATCTTGATGTCGCCGAGGAAATAAGTTTCGAAGAACGCGCGAACTTCCTTGGCTTGGTAAGTATCGGTTTCTTTTCCACGCGTGAAGTTCGTGAACATGGTGAGCGCTTCGCCCGCGCAATCCCACGCCGCCGCGAGATCCTCGGGCTTCGCTTTTCCGTCGAAGAAATCTTGGACGACGGGTGCCGCTTTTTGAATGCAGTTAGTCTCGGGACCGATGACTTTGAAGGAGTCGTTGGGAGTCGCGGAGTCTTGAGTGGCGACCGAGCAAGAGAGCATCGAAAGAGCGGTGCCGATCGCCATGAGGCGAACGCAAACGCGGCTCCTGATTAGGCTGACGGGCCTTTCGACGCGGATCTGATCGCTGCTCAATTTCCCCCCATATCCCACGCTACAGAAGCGTCCTAACAATGTAAACCTGTCCCAGAGCCAAGTCCGTGGCTAGGTTGCGAGCGATCTTTCGTCGAGCTATGGTGCAACCACATGGCTTCACCAAGGAATCAACGAGCGCTCTTCATCCGCCTCGACCGAATCGGAGATTTGGCACTGACACTGCCGGTCGACGAAGGCCTTGGTTTCGAACGCGTCGACTGGTGGATTCCACAACGACTTTCCTTTGTCACGCGAGCCGCGAGACCTGTTCGAAATTCCACCGAAATCCCGATGTCCGTCGGCCCCGGAGAACTCTTCCGATTGGTTCGTTCGGTGAAGGCACAAGCCTACGATGTTGCTGTTATTTTCCATGCTCCGTGGTGGGTGGGTTTGGTCCTGTTCCTGGCCGGAGTCAGACTCAGGATCGGCGTCAGGAGCCAATGGCATTCATTCTTGTTTTTGAACCGTGGGATCCGCCAAAAGCGAAGCCGCGCCGACAAGAGCGAGCTCGAGTTCAACTACCTGCTCGTCGAGCAAGGACTGGGGCTGGCAGAGGGTTCCCTCGAACGACGGACCCTCTCCCTCGACTCGTCCGACACTGATGCCCTGACCGCTCACGGCCTCGAGAAAGGCGAGTACGTCGTCGTCCACCCCGGGATGGGTGGATCGGCGCGAAACTGGCCCGTCGATCTCTATGCGGAGTTCGTTCGCGAACGTGCGAAAACGGAAACGGTCGTGATCACCGGAACGGCGAGCGACGCGATCTATGTCGTTCCACTCAAGGAATTGCTCGGCACTCTCGCGAACGTCGTCTGGTTGAACGAAAAACTGACCGGCGTCGAGCTCATCGGCGTTCTCGGCAACGCGAAGCTCGTCTTCGCACCGAGCACCGGCGTCCTTCATCTCGCGGCATCGACGGGCGTCCCGACGCTCGGCCTCTTCAGCCCCGTGCGCGTTCAACGAGCGCTGCGCTGGGGACCGCAAGGAGCGAAGACGGCGACGCTGGAACCGCTCGTGAATTGTCCCGGCGAATTGCGATGTCTCGGGGAAGTGTGTCCGCACTGGGACTGCATGCCGAGAGTGACGGTCCAAGAGGCCACCGAAGCGGCCGACAAATTGATTTGATCAGCAGAACGCGGGATTAGGCGAAGCGAACGTCGTCCTGCGATGAAGCGGCCGACTTCGGAGTGGCCACGCTCTGAGCCGCGATCGGATCACGGCCCTTCATGTACTCGTCGTTGATCGAACGATACGCCTGCTCGGCGAGCTCGCTGCGAGTGGAGTCCTTCGTCACCTTGATCGGATCGAGGAAGTGCAGCTCTGCTTTCACGCTCTTCAAATTCATGACCTGCAGAAAATGCGGAGCGAAGGTCATGTCGCCGTACCAACAGATCTTGTCCGCGTTGTGCGGACCGAAAGGTTCGCCGTCGATCTCGGTGTACTTCAAACAGATCGGCTGGATGTCTTTCCCCGCTTCGACCGCCGCCATCAACAGCGACTTCTTGAACGGCAAGACTTGCTGCCCGTTGGTGCTCGTTCCCTCGGGATAGATCATCACGTCGAAACCTTGCTTCAACGCTTCGGTCATCTGGTGGAGATCGCGGTCCACCTTCGAGCGATTGCGGCGCTCGACGAAGATGCAACCGGCCATCTTGGTGATGTGACCCAGCACCGGCAGTTCACCCATGTCTTCCGACGTCACGAAGAGCGCCGGTTGCGCCGATGCGAGAACCAGGACGTCCATGTAAGACATGTGGTTGCCGACCATGAGGTAGTTGTTCGATTTCATCCTCGCGGCGTCGAAGCCGACGAGTTTCACGTCGAAGTTGAGCGACTCGATCGCGGGCTTGCAGCCGTCGCTCACGTGCTGGATGAGATACCGCCGTAGTTCGACGGGATCTTGGATCTTCACGGATTTGAGTGACGCCTCGGCGAAGAACTTCGCCATTCGCGCCGTGATCTCGAGCGAGTTCTTGAGCTGACGAATCATACTTTGTACTTGTCCTTGAAGACCGCGTTCAGCTGATCCATCGGGAGAACGGTCAGGAAGTCGATGCAGTGGAAATCGCGATCGAGCGCGGGCTCGCCTGCGACCTTCGCACCCATGCGGATGTAGGAGTTGAAGAGCGCCGGGATCAGCTTCGCGACTTCGCTCTTGTCGTAGACGAACGGATTCGCCTCGATGTACTCGAGCACGCGATCGAGCTGGCGCATTTTATATTTCTTCGTGGGCGTCACACCGAACTCTTTCGAGAGGACACCTTCGTCGGTCAGATACTTCGTGATGAGGCCCGACTCGAGCGGATCCATCGTCTTGATCGAGCCGCAACCGAAGAGCACCTTCGTCTCCGTGCGCTGGATGTACTCCGCGATCCCGCGCCACAAGAGCGCGACG
>JAZKJB010000257.1:0-1417 GCA_040384505.1 Bdellovibrionota bacterium
TGGGTGGGCGGAACTTTTTCCGCGCGTCTCACCGAGAAGGATTCCGCGGGCCTCTCGCTCTATTACACCGCGAGAAATCTTTCCCGATCGGTTTCCGATCGAGAAGAAAACGCTGGCGGCACTTCGGCGGTGATCACGAACGAAGAAAAAAACCTGACGTCGAACTCGGTCGTCGCGATCCTCGGGTTCTACCGAAAGCTGAACGAGCGGTGGTCGGCCGGCGTTTCATACCGTGCTCCCTCGCTGCCGATCGCGGGAGAAGCGAGCTATTACAAGTCGGTCACGACGACGGCGCCCTACTCATCGACCGTGACGAACAAAGGAAACCTACGCGCCATCACGAAAATTCCCGGCCGAGTCGCCGTGGGATTCGCACGCGAAGTGAAAAACGTGAACACGTTGAGCTTCGACCTTCAAATGTACGAAGGCACTTCATACAGCGATTTGCCCGAGCTCGCCGCAGGCTCGGACGACATTCAATACCGCCAAGTCGTGAACTTCGCCGTCGGCTACGAGGCGCGTCTTCGTGATTGGGCCCGGTTACGCCTCGGGATTTTTTCGAATCTCTCGAACAACGGACGACCCGATCTCGCGAAAGGCCAGCGCCAAGGCGATTACGTCGATCAAAAAGGTTTTTCGGCGAACGTGAACTTCCGTACCGCCGACGCGACGTCGTTCACCTTCGGCGGTTACTACAGCGGCGGCAGCGGCGACTCGACCCAACTCACGGGCCAAACGCTACAGATCATCCCGAAGTCACAGCAGGTCTTCACGATGCTCGTCGCGACCGGGTTTTCGTTCTAAGCCCCAGACCTTCGGCAAGTTGAATGGATCCTGCCGTATGAGATGATGGGGAATGCGGCTCATGCTCCTTCTTCTCGCGTTCATCTTTCCTCTCGCCGCCCTCACAGACACTCGTGCGGCGGTACGATGTGAATCTTCGGCGCCACCGGATGTCGCGAGCCAAGTTCAAACCAGTATGAGCCTCATCGTTAGCTCGTGTGAACTTCCGAAAGTCGGCGAGACGAAGACGATCGGCATCCCCGAACCGGTCCCCTCGAGTTACAAACTCACGCGCACGGGCAACAAATCCTTCGTTGCGTCGGTGATGGCACTTCTCGATCCGATCGAAACGGGTCCTAGTTTTTACCGATCGTATCCGGAAGCGGGCTTCGAACAGGGACAGCAACGCGCTCGAGCGTTGCGCTCGAAGATCGATGGCTGCCTCGCTGGGTATCGTGATCGTTTGCGCGGACCTAACGGCGAGAAACTGGAAATCAAACTCGAGCCTGAGCGACCTCGCGAATTCCTTCGTGCCGCGATGGTAAATGGGCAACTCGTCGTGACCCGTCGAGATGGTTCTCCACTTCCCGATCTCGGAACCGATGGCGTCATTCTCGATTGGAATCGTGCTCGC
>JAZKJB010000257.1:1427-12948 GCA_040384505.1 Bdellovibrionota bacterium
CCCGTCCTGTTCGACCGCGAAACCTATGCGAGCAGCGACCGCTCACCCATGGAGGCCCGAATCTTGATCGACGAATCGAACCAACGGGCGAACATGCTTACGTTCACTTCCAACATCGATTGCCCCGCGATCCTCCACGAGTTCTTGCATCACCTGGGACTTCCCGACGAATACTACGAGCCTGAGCTGGGTCACTGGGTCGATCCGCTGACTGGGCGTCACGTGACGCCAGAAACTCCGAACGCGATGCAGATTACGAAGTATTCATGTCGCACCGTTGGCCCGCCCGACTCGGTCATGTCCAATCATCTCATTGGCGAGAAACGAATGCAGCCTCACCGAGCCGTCACCCACCGCCTCTGGGCTTGCTTTTGCCCGGCGGGAAAAGAGAATTGCCTGACAGAAATCGATTCCATCAATCGTGCGATCCTCGCGGCGGAGGAGCGATGCCCGGATGCAGCCGTTTCGCAGTCGCGGACTTCGACTTCGAAGTACTGGTCGCAGGACCCGACAATGAATCCCGGGACGACTCATTTTTCCGACACTCCCTCCGGTTTCTCGATGATGCGAGTCGTGAGGAATCGAAACGAACGAGGAGCCCGAAGCCTTCTCTATCCTGCGCAGTTCCGGGCGATCATTTATCCGAATTGTGAACAGAAGAATGCGCTCTACCTCGAATGTGGACGAAAAGCCTATGACTCTCAATGCACCGTGAACCGCAACCCTGGGTGCGAATTCGGAAGTGAATCATGGCTGCAGTGATTCAACTGGCTCTGGTTTTCATGTCTTTCGTCGCCCTTACATTCGCCGTCGATTTTGCTCGAGCTGCGACCCCGCTCATCTTGATCGCAGAGAAGCGATCGATCGTCGGCCGTGAGCAGATCACCGCACGCATCGACGATGCGGGCCTAGTGACCACCACGGTGAACAGCAACTTTCTCTCGCCGGGGACCTCACCGTTCGATCTCGGCTTGAAAGAACGTTCGGCGACGAAATCGGATTTGGAATTCTCGAAGGAACTGAAATCGAAGATCAAGGCCGACGTCACGGAATTGGTTTACCAGGGTCCGCACGAGTTGGCCGTGTACGTCGACTCGAAACGCGTTTCGCGAGCTTCGCCACTGTACGGAAAAGTTCTCGCTTACCTGCAGAACCTACCCACGACATCAGGCTGGAAAAAAGTCGACGTCGAAACCGTCAAGATCGAGCGCTCGAAGATCTCGAGTGCCGATGCGAAATGCGAAGCGGAAAATAAACTTTGCCGCACTCGCCTGGGCGTCATCCATCTGGAGTGACGCCCGACGATGGCGTGATGCTCAGAGCGCTTTGCTCAAGATTCCGGTCACTCGAGTCGTCGATGTGGTCGTGGAATTGAAACTCGTGCTCGTCGCGCCCTCGGCCCTCACCTTGAATTGAGCGTCATCCATGATGTCGAATGTGGAGTACGCGGCGGCTCGATACGAATTGTTGTTTTCGATGAATCCGTCGAGTGCGAGACCGCCTTCGACTCCGAAGCCCACTTTGGGCGCGATCGGGTATTCGAAGTACGCCATCGTATCGAAGTACCATCCCGTCGTCGGACGATATTGAGCATCGAAGTAACCGAATTTCGCGCCGCCCACCGTGTTGACGAGTGCGAAATCGAATCCACCGGTCGACTTCGAGAAGCGTCGCTCGTATCCGATGTGACTGCGCAATGCCGCCGCACCCGAGAATGCCGTCGAATTGGGAACGTTCTTGGACCAACTTTCCGGGCTTCCTGCGACCGAGGCGCCATAGAGCCATGTCCGACGAACGTTGGCGCTTCGACCGAGGTAACCGATTTCGACATCGCGCACACCTTGGCGATTCATGATCGGTGCGAGATAGGAGTTGTCGGTCTTCGTCTTCATGAAACCGGCATCCACGAAGATCATCGAGCGATCGGTCAAGCCGTGACTGAAGCGAAACGAATAGAAGCTCGCATCGATGTTCATCTCGGAATAAACCGGCGAGTAATTCGAATCGTACTGCGAACTCGCGTTGCTCGTCGCATTCGAGATCGAGATCTCCGCGAGGGTACTGCCTTCACCGGGTGCCCGGAATTGGCTCGATCCCATGATGGTCGGCGGAACGTAGGCTTCTTCGGCCGAAAGGGGTGCGACGATAGCACTTGCTTCGAAGGCGGGAGAGTTCTGGATCAACTGCGTTTCTTCGGTGCGGTCGTACGATTCCGGAAGACCGGGCATCGTTTCGACGGTCTCTGCAGCGTGAACGTTGAGCGAAAAGCAAACGGCGATCAAAGCGATCCATGTTTTCATTGGCGAACTCCCATGTTCTGTTTCGTAGGACAGGCTACCAATTCATTCGGTTTAATCAAGGATACTTGAAGCTCTTCACCATCGTCAGCTCCCCCGGAGCTCTCAGCGGCACGAGGCTCGACTCGATCTTTTCGTCCGGTGTTCCTGCCTGGCTCACGATACTGACTTTCGCCGTCGTGAGCGCGTCGCCCGTTTCGCCCGAACCGTAGTAATTCACGTACACGAGATAAGTTCCGTTACGCGGCGACGGCACGGAGATGATTTCGGGGCCATAGCCCGTCGTCACATCGACGTCGAGGGCGGCACCACTCGCGAGCTTGCGGTTGCCGTAGTAGCAATGTTCACCTTCGGGCGTGACGAGGTGGAGATCGAGGTCGGTCGAGTTCGAATCCCAAGACAACAGAACGCGAAGGCGAGTCGGTGTGAGCGAAGTGTTCGTCTCGTAGAATTGAACGGCGTGGCGCTCTTTTCCGCTTCGAACTTCGACGGAATTCGATCCTTTTCCGAAGGCATAAGTTCTTGCGAACGTATCGCCGTCGGATCGCTGGGGCATGTCGAGTCCGTTCACGATCAGTGTCAGCGGGGCGCCCGTCTTCGATGCCGACTTGATCGCACCACGAATTTGCTGGGAGGGATCCGTGTTCCCTGCGGTGTTCACGCTCGATGCAGGATAATGAACGTCTTGGACCACGTCGGTCGCTCCGCTCCCCGTGCGCCAACCGCGAATCGGGTTGTCGATCTTCACCTGTGCCGCGACCGGAAGCGCTGTCGCGCCCGTGATTGCGATCATGATGAGAATGGAAAACGTCTTCATCTTTCCTCCTGCTGTAACGAGCGAGCCATTTTCTCGATGAAACGTTCATCTTGGCCGCGGGGATGGCTTCTGAAGCCGATGTGCAGATATTCGTGAGCCGCCGAAATCTCGTCGTCCGCGGTGCGAATCTTCGGGACGAAAATCTCTTGTGCGTCGAGATCCGCGAAAACCTGTGCGACGCTCGCACAAACCTTCAATCGATCGGGTGTCTCGAAGCCGGGTTCGGCTACGAGCCTGCGTCGCCAGCGCTTGGACTGCTCGGTGATCCACTGAGCGGCAGCTTCATTGGGACGACACTCTTCGGTTGCAAAGTCACCGTAAGCGATCACGCCGCTCGGATAAGCCGTCGAGAGGATTTCGGACATCGAATAGCCAGACTCCGCGAGTCCCTTCGCCTGTAACCAAGACATCCGATTCGGCCCCTCGGTCGTCGAATGATAACGAAGCTTACTCACTCGCGAGAGTACGAGTCGCTCCGACCACCGTGCGATGGACAACGCCTCGGCACTTGCTGCAGACGGACTCACGCGCTGGAGATGTGAGGAGTCCGCGATATGAAGACACTCGCCGACCTTTTTCGAGTTCTGATGGAGATACGTTCGAATCGCGATGGCGAACGCACGAGCGGCATCGAGCGGCATCGTCTTCACTTCACGCTCTAGAACGCGAGCGACGTACTCGTTCATCCCGAGTCGCGCCGAGACACCGATGCTCGCGCTCTTGCGCTCGACCAATAGACTTCCGTCACCATCGAACGACAAGGAGCTACCGCTCTTGAATCGAATCTTCGTCGGCCCGCGAAGACGCTCGCCCGCAGGGGAAATGCTCGCGACCGGGTGTCGGTCGAAGTACTTCACGACCACACAACCTTCGTCGTTCGTTTGCATGTGTCGTGACACGATCGTTTGCAGTTCCGATTGAAACGCATCTCGACCGTGACCGGCACGTGAAACCCAGATCGCACTTCCGTCGGGCATCCAGCCGGCGAAGCCGCCCGTGAAGCCGAGCTCGTCGATTCGATCTTTCGTCTTCTCGTCACGCCATGTGAACGTCTTCACTCGAAGGGTACTGCCGTAGGTTTTCAGAGAATTCCTGGCGGTTCCCGTAACGACAGTCCCGACAGTCGCGGCTTCGATGCGATCGAACGACGCGAGTTTGTTTTCCATCGCGACGAGGACACGCAAGAGCTCGTCGACGGAAACGACCGTTTCGGGCTTCAATTTTTTCAAGTCCGTGAGCCAACCCGGCGCAGATACGACTTTGTCGGCCCACAGCGACTCCCACTTCTTCTCGTCGAGACGAAGTCTTTCAGGAGCGAAGTAAGGAGCACACGATCTCGCGAGGGCTTGTTCTCGATCGATCGACTCGCCCACCTTGCAGCAGAACATTTCCTCGGGATCGGTTCCGCGACAGGTGTACGAAGACTCGTGCGCCCCCGTCTCGGCCTGATGAGCATAGACGAAAAGCTTCCAGAGACTTCCGAGTGGAGTTTTCAATTCCCCTTTGGATCCCGAGTTCTCGATCGTGCCGTCGGCCAACATCACGCGGGAAACGAGCGAAGGCTCGCCGGCGAACGCGTCGCTGGCGAAGAAGAAAACGGTCGCAGCGGCAAAAGCCACGAAAATGCCGAAGCTCGGCCTACTTAACCAGGATCGCACGCGGCGCCGCCCCCACTTCGTAAGCCCGCTCGGTCGGGCGATACATCCGGAAGATCTTCGCCGGTGGTACCGTGAAGTTCCCGCGGCTCGAGAATCGCACGAGCTGATGGAACGTCTTCGATCCAATGATCGACTCGATAGGAATCGAATACCCTAAACCGTTACTCGCCCCGCGCGCCTCGACGAAGTTTCCCTGGAGCGACGAAAAATCGAGGCCCCATGTCGTGCCATCGATCTCACCGCCCGCCGGGAGAGGGACTTCGAGCAGGAAGAAGCGTCCCTTTCCCGAGCGAGGAGTGACTTTGAGCTCGTCGATATAGAGCGAGCGTGTATCGAACGCGTCCTTTGCCGAGACCTCGACCGCCTTCAATGGCGGCGCACCGTATTCGTCTTCTTCGTCCTCGGAAGCCTGTTTTACCTCGTCGAAGATCACGCGATAAAGTTTGCGCTCGACCGTTACGTCGAGAGTCGACTTCGGCTCTTCGAGGGCGTCGTAGATTACTTCCCCCATCGCACCAGAAACGACCGGCACTGTTGCCGGCAAGCCCTTGCCCTTCCAATTGAACGTGACGACCGAAGATTTAGAATCTCTTTTCCAATCCGGACCGACGTCCGCGACCTTCGCCGCTTTCTTCACCGTCGTCGCCTGCGGGAGCGCCTCTTCCACGAAGGCGAGTGCGATGGCTCGGTCGATCGTCGGCGTTTCGAACTTCACGTCGTTCAAGATCCCTTCGGCAGTCTTGGCTGGATCGCTCGCCGTCTTGATGCGCGCGGCATACGCGAGTTGAACGGCACGGAACGCCGGCGCCCACGAACTCACTTTGCTCAAGGCATCGAGTCGCGCTTTAAAAACTGCGGGCACTTCAGCGCCGGACTTCACCGCGACGTTCCCCAAGATCATCGTCGCGACATCGTCCGCGACCTGCGAATCCAAGATGACACTATCTGAATCGCCTCGCGCTCGTTTATCGACGGACGTCGCACCAGCGCGAACTTGTTTCGCGAGAGCTTTCACCTGCTCCGTCACCGGCTGACCGATGTACGAGAGAACCCAGAGCGCATAAGCTTTCTCGAAAGCCGTCGCGGAACCGGCTTCGGCGTAGACCTTCAAAAGATGCTCCCAATTCTCTTTCGGCACGGTGATCCCGAGGAGTTTCGAAGCACGCCAATCGGCGTGATACGCGTGAGCGGTCATGAACAAATCGGCGGCCGTTCCATCTCCCCACCAAGTAAAGACCGCGTTCGGTCCTGCCATCGAAACCAAGCGTCTTCGCTCGGACGCGATCCGATCTCTCAGGCCGAGGACGATCGGCTCTTGATCCGCGATTCCATCGAGAGCTTTTACTGCCATCACCATCGGGATCAAGCGGCTCGACGTCTGCTCGACGCAGCCCCAGGGGTATTCCATCAAATCGTCGGCAATTCGTTGAAATTGATAAGCCGAATCCGAAATCGCTTTCACTCTCACGCGACTCGCCGTCGCCGGAAGCGCAAGCTTCGTCCCTTTCTCCAGTCGCACCATTTGCGACTGCGTTTGCAGCCAAGCCGCCGGAATGAAATCGATCGAAGTCGCGAGAACATCGGCGGAAGCACCGGCGATCGTCAGACGCGACTCGATTTCCTGAGGCTGATCCGGAATTTTCTCGAGCACGATCGTGTTCGCTCCGGGCTTCATCGAAATCTTCTGGGAGAAAGTATAGGACGGCCCTTTCATCGCGAGCTCGCCGTCGGCACTTTTGTCGGTCGAGTTGAAGGCAATGATCGCGGGGCGTGGCTTGTCACCCGAACGGAACCGCGTAGGACCGGTCCACTTCAAGTAGTAGTCCTGATTGGAAAGGAGATAGCCTTTCGATTCGCCAACGGCTCCTTCGCTTCCAGATGTTCCGGTGATCGAAATCGCGCGAGCGGTGATCCGCCAACGCGTGAGCGCGTCGGGCATGACGAACTCGAAGCGGGCTTTTCCGTTGGCGTCCGTCTTGATCTTCCCGTTCCAGAACGCCGTATCGCGCGTGTCACGCCGAGCGCGCTCCTGCATGAGTTTCAGGTCACGATGTGCCGCCGACGACGAGTCCGTCGCGACATCCGACGTCGCGGGATTGAAAGAGTAGAACGAAAGAGACGACGTCGTGCGCACCTGATTTCGACGCAAGTGATGGAAGAAGTCCCCGATCGGTGGCGCAATCTCCGGCTGCAAGACGTAGATCATCTCGTCGACGACACCGACGGCGACCATCGCTGCGAGAGCTTTGCCGCCCATCTTGGTTTCCATGTCGATGACGACCTTTTCGCCCGGAGCGTAGGTGGTCTTGTTCGGCTTGAACGTGATGTCGATCGTCGGCTTTTTCACGACGAGGCCCTTGTTTTGAAAGCCGAATTCTCCTCCGAAAGAAGACGCGACCGAGAAAATCACATTCGGAGCGAAGGAGGCTTCGATCGGCACGTCGATCTTCCATTGCGTGTCACCGACTCGCTCGGCTTTGAACCACTTCGCCGCTTTCGCGAGACGCCCATACGAGGAAACTTCATTTCTCTCGAGGGTTAGCAACGCATCTTCGGCTTTTCCGGGAAATGTGAGAATCAATTTCGCCGTCTCACCGATCTCGTAAGACTCGCGATCGGCGACGATTTCAACTTGGCCCGTCGTACTCTTCGAGCCGGGACCGAGAACGATGTGCGAACGCACACCTCTCGTGACCCCACCGACATCGACGACGCGGACGACGTAATGGCCGGGCTTCGCGAGAGTGAGCGTGAACTCACCGCGATCGACCGAGGGAACGGGACCGAAGGTGACCGAGCGATCCTCGAGTCGAATCGCTTGCCACGTTTTCAACTTCTGTGTCACGTCGGCCGCTTCACTTCCTTGACGACTGAACGTGATCTTCACCGGTGCACCCGGCTGAGTCGCGTTGAAATCCGAGGTGAGGAGGTAGGTCTCGAGATAACCCTCGATCAAAACCTCTTTCTTCGTCGTCACTCGGTAAGCGGCCTGGTCGAGCGCGCGGGCGGTCGCGATGTAACGCGAAGGTTTCTTCGCCGCCGGGATCGTGAACGCGACTTCGCCCTTCGAGTTACTCGTATACGACTTCTGCTTGAGCTCGATCGGCGAGGCGCCATTGTAACCGTAAGAGCCTTCGTAAACCGTCATCTGCTCCTCGCGGAGCTGCAGATCGACGTCGGCACCGACGACCGGTTGACCCGAAGGATAGGTCAAGACGACGCGCCCCTTTACGGCCTCGCCGACTTTATACGATGCCTTGTCGAATTGAATCTGCGCATCGAAGTGAGGCTTCGTGAAGCGGGCGACACGGAAAACGCCCCCGTAGTCTTCGCCCTCGAAACGAAGCTTCATCGTGTAACCGCCGCTCGAGGCGCCCGACGGTATCTTGAACTTCGCTTCCCCGCCTTCGGCCCCTTTCCACGCCAACGGCTGAGAAAGAATCGGAACGCCGGAAGCGTCGACGATCGTCAGCGTTGCGTTCGAGCCGGTGAGAGCGCTCCAGATTTCGCGAGCTCCGTCGCGCTTGAGATCGCGGCCGAGTGCACGAACGGAAACCGTGTCATCGGGTTGGTACAAAGGACGATCGGTGAACAAATAGATTTTCGATTGAAAGACTTCGGAGTCATAGAAGAAGTTCTCGCTGACCGCGACGCCACCGGCTTGGTCTTCGACCATCGCGAACGTGCGCTCGGGAATCGATCGCTTCGAAACGTAAACGCCGTCGTCATCCGCGGATCCTTGGTCGAGAACGCCGACCCCGTCGGTCAAAACGACTTTGCTTTTCGGGCGAGAGACACCAGTTGCCCGGTGAACCGTCCAGACGAGGGCCTGGTTCGAAGACACTTTCGTGACGACGACGGAGTCGCTTACGAAAACGAGAGTGGTCGCACGAAACGAGCCGATCACGGCCTCGACGAGATAGAGACCGGGCTTTCGCTTGCCCATCGGCAAGAGCACGTTGCCCGCACGAGTCTCGATGAAGTTGCTCGAGCTTCCTTCCATCGCCGTGTCTTTGGGCGGCGTGTTCGGCTTCGCTTCCCAAACGGGATAGCGGAACGAATCGACGATCTCCATTCCGGGCATCGGCTTGAATTGATTCTCCTTGGAGAAATTCGTCTTGTACGAATGAGCCGGAGCCTGACTGAGCTCGGGGGCTGCCGCCACCACCGCTTTTCTCGTGCTCGTCGAGAACACGCGCTGCCACGCGAGACGGGCCTTCTTGTACCAGCTGTCCCAGAGATAACCGAGAACGTTGCTCAAGCCCTCGCCCGCGTAGCGTCCCTTGACGTCGGGACGATGGAGGTTTTTTTGTGCACGCAGGAATTCCAGTGGCTTCGGAATTCTGTAGAGCCGAACGTCGACTCCTCCGTATTCCTTCAGCGTCTGGTTCCCGCCACCTTCGAAGCGGACTTTTACGATTTCGTCCGTCGAGAAGACACCGTCGGTGAGGACGTAGAATTTGCCGCCCGTGTAAAGTGAGTATCCGCTCGGATCGACGTCTCCGCCGAAGGCCGACAACGAGACGATGACGATCGAGAGGAGCGAGACGAGTCTGATCATGGTGTTCCTCGTTCGGAGGGCGATGAGTTCAAGAACGCGAGTCGGTAGTAGCCGATGAAATTCGGATTTTCAGCGCGGGGCTGCCAGCGGGAATCGGGCCAGCTCATGAGCTGACGAAGACCCACGGCGCGAAGGCCGTTGTCGGTCGAGCGCTCGTTCGGCACCGGCCTGTGTCCCGTGTGATAGACGATGCGCTGACCGGTCCAGACCATCAAATGTTGATCGTCCCCTTGGTCGAAGAACAAGAGATCGCCCGGCTCGATTTTCTCAGGTGTCTTCCCGAGGAAATTGGCGTTGTTCTGGATGAGCGGAAGGGCCCTCGCGAACTGGGACTTCTCCCCGTCCGCACTCGCGGTAAAGACCTTGAACTTCTCGCGCTCGTCAGTAGCGAGTTCGATTTCTGCGGGCAACGGTCGACCCAAGAAACCGTTGGCCTTACGCCATTTCTCGTCGTGCCGAGCGAAGGCCTCCGCGATCGCGAAACGAACGAGGCCGGCGCAATCACGATGATTCCAGCGCGGATTCGCTCCCCGCGAGATCTGATCCTCCACGATCGTGATCATCCACGAGCGAAACGTCTTCACTTGATCGCGCGGAAGCATGGGCGATGCCGAAGCCGTCGACGACACCATTGAAAATCCGAACGACAAGGCGATCAGGAAAACGAATAGGAAAACCTCGAGCGCATTACTTCGCCGCATTGGTCGTCCACTCGACTTGCTTCCATGCGCCGTTGCCGCCAGAGCCGATCGAAGCCGCTTGCAGCGGTCGCTTCGCGAACTTCTCGAGGTTCGGGAAAAGTTGACGGGAAACGGCCGTACGGAAAATCGATTCTTGCGATTCGGGCAATGACTCGAGGATCGACGCCTTCGCGAGTTTCGCCAGAGCATCGGGCGCGACGATGAACGACGCGCTCTTCCCTTTTGCCGGCAGCGAAGTCGCCATCGACGGGAACTTTCCGTCGGCGGTCGTGAGTCCTTTGTCGACCAAACGATCGTCGGGCGAAAAGTAAATCGATCCCGACGTCGCGACGAGCTTCACTTTGAAATAGCGCTTCGATCCCAAGAGCTTGTTATTCGGACTTTTGCTACTCGGATAAAAACCGTAGCGTCCGCCGACTTCCCGAATGAAACCGACTTGTCCAGCGGCGACCTTCGCGTCCTGAACGGGTAAAACAGGAAGATACTTGAACGTCGCGCCCTCACCGACCGTGGGTCCGGCGACGACGGTGATTTCTCTCGAACCGATCGTGCTCGTGAAAATCCGCTTGAGCTCGTCGGGTTTCTTCAAGAGTTCCGTGAAATCTCCGCGCGTCGCGATCAGCGGCGAATGAAGCTTCGATTCCGGATACCAGCAAGCGACGGCACTGCCCGCCGACTTCTGCAGCCACGTTTCGGCTTTCACGACAGCGCCGACGGCTTTCGTATCGACCGGGACCGCGAGGCAAAACGCTGCGCCTTTCGGCATCTGCGCCCAGTCCTTTTCATCCGCAGGCTTCGCGGCATTCGTGGTCAAGAGCTTCGTCGTCCAGCCCGACGCCTTCGCGAAATCGAAACGGACACCTTTGATGCCGCTGAAGAAGGCTTGGTAGCCGAAACTGAGATATCTCGCCGACACGGTTACGACGTGCTTCGCCGAACCCAGTTTCGGGCCGAAGAGCGAAACGTCTTCGTTCGCTCCGAAGAACGCCTTCGCGCGATCGAGGTAACTTCGGTTTTTAGCGGCGAGCGGCACCGGAATAGCGGCGTTGGTGAAAATGAAGAGACGATTTTCTTCCGTCGTCATATAGACGGTTCGTCCCGTCGCGAGCGTCAGAGTCGAGATTTTGGATCCGGTCGTCGCATCGATCTTCATCTGCGATTCACCCGCGGGAATTGCGGACTCCGCGATCAGTTTCGAAATTTCTTTTACGCCGCTTTGATCGATGACGGCGATGAAGTTCGTGAGCTTTCCGTCCGGCCCTTTCCAGAACGCGACTTCGGCGGGACCGTTCAAGATCCACTTCATCACTTTCGTCGGCCAATCGGTTTGCTGTTCGAACGCGAGTCTCGCGAGCGTCCCGCGGAAGCTCATCCAGTCCGCTCCGCCGTCCCTGTAATAAAAGACGAAGTCTTCGGTGAGCAGGTCTTTCAAGATCGGAACTTCGATCACGTCTTTCGGGAGATCGAAGAGACTCTTCGTGTTGACG
>JAZKJB010000258.1:0-11560 GCA_040384505.1 Bdellovibrionota bacterium
AGATCCGCGCCGAACGCCAAGAGCTGACGGACCGGATCAAGTCTTCGGATTTTTCGAAGCTCGAGGGGAAAAGTTATCCCGACGTCGCGATCGCTCTCGGGCAGATCGGCGATGCCGCAGCCATTCGTCCGATCGCCGAGAAAATCTCGCAGGCGCGCGGCTGTGTTCCGAGCACGATTTCGTCGGCCGCCGGTTTCAAACTCGAAGAGCTCTTTCCCGAAACCGCCGCGATCGAGCTCTCGAAGACGATGTACAAGAAAAGCTCCGACTGCGGCCGCGACTACGCCGCGGGACAAGCGGCTTTCCGCTTGGGATTGATTTCGGTTTGGCAGAATAAATGTGCCGACGTCGATCCCCTCATGAAAAAAGTCGAGAGCATTCCCGAGGCATCGCAGTTCCACGCTCGCGCGAAATATTGGCGCTATCACTGCGCGGGTGTCGCGAAGAACGAAAAGGGCCGCGGCGAAATGCGCGAAGCCCTCGTGAGCCAACATCCGATGAGCTTCCAGAACCTCGCGGTGAATGGCGGCGACGACGCGATGATGAGTCGCGTGATGCGCGCGGACGTTCCGCAGACGGTTTTGCTACGCTCGGTGGTTCGTCCCGATCTGAACGACGTCATCCGTTCGGCCGAAGCCCTCGAGCGGCTCGGCGAGACGACGCTCGCGGGAGAGTTCATCGATCGAAGCGTCAGCGATCTCAACACGATCGAGCCCGAAGCGCGTCTTTACGTCGCCGCGATGCTCGACCGGATGAAAATCACGCTCACGAAATTCAAGATCATGTCGCCGCTTTTCCAAGACGCTCCCCGTTTGGTCTCGAAGTCGACGATGCTGATGCTCTTTCCGCTCCAGTTCGCCGAGATCGTGCGAAATCAAGCGAAGGACATCGACCCGCTCTTGATCCTCTCTTTGATGCGACAAGAAAGTGCGTTCAATGCTTCGGCGGTCTCCCTCGTCGGTGCGCGCGGCTTGATGCAAGTGATGCCGGCGACCGCGCGCTCGATCGCGTCGGTGCGGGCGGCCCGCCTCTTCGACCCGACGACGAACGTCGGCGTCGGAACGAAGTATTTGCAGAAGCGGTTGATGCAATACAACGGCGACGTCGAGCTCACGCTCGCGGCTTACAACGCCGGTGCGGGACGGGTCGATCGCTGGATGAAACGATACACGACCGACAACAAAGTTCTCTTTCTCGACTTCATTCCATTCAAAGAGACGCGAGAATACGTGTCCTCGATCTTACGCAACTACTACTGGTACGTTCGCCTCTACAATGCCGAGGCGATGAAGGCCGCGATGGAGTCGAAAAAAGTCCAGATCGCGACCGACGTGGTGAAAGTGCAGGCGATCATGGCCGCGAATGCCGGACTCGTCGCATGGCAAGCCCCCGCTCCGGAGTGAGTTGTTCTTCATTTCGCCCGAATTGCCGGATACACTAGTCGCACTTGAAACCGTCTCGAAGGATGGCAACGGATGCGACATCTCGCTATTGGTCTGGCCGCGCTCTTGATCGTCTCGCAATCCCACGGCAAGCCGCGCAGAAGCGACGCTCTGAAGGGAGCGCCGCGAGTCGCGCAAGCCGAGTCCGACTCCGCCTCAATGGACGGCTCGCGCAATCCCTCCAGTTCACCGACGGCATCGCCAGTTCCTGCCGCAAGCGCGTCGCCTACTGCGTCCCCGTCAGCAACACCTATCGCTTCACCCAGCGCCTCTCCATCGCCAACGGCATCGCCTTCCCCGAGCGCGAGCCCGACGGCATCACCGACTCCCGTGAAGAAAGCGGAAGACGAAGGAAGCGAGCTCAAGAAGCATTGCGCTCGCCACTATCCCGGCCAGATTCAAGGCGAACTTCGTGCGGCTTGCACGGTCGCGAGCGAAGACTTCAAAGCGAGCGAGAAAACCCTCGCGAACACGCGCTGCCGACTCAATTACGGAGAAGAGCCGCGTCTCGTGATGGCCTGCTTGATCGGCGTCAGCATCGTCGACGATCTCGCGAACAAGAAAGACGATTTCAAACGAAAGCTTCAAGTCTGCGCGGAACAGTATCCCCAGCACACCGAGATCGACGCTTTTCTCCAGGAATCCTGCCTGACGGGTGTGCACTTACCGGAAACGATGAGCGCGACCGATGGGCTCGCGTTCGAAACGTGCGGTCGTCTCAGCCCCGAGCGCTCGTTCATCGGTCCTTGCGCGGTCGGCTTGAGTTTGGCGCGTGAGAGTTTGGGTTCCGCCGATGCGGGCCAACAGAACAAGCTTTGCGAGCAATACTTCGATCACCGCCGCTTCCATCTGACGTATCGCGCCTGCTTGAATGCTCGCAGCGTTCCGATCGAAGGCGACGTGAAGATCG
Organism: Bdellovibrionota bacterium; assembly: GCA_040384505.1. Taxonomy (GTDB): domain Bacteria; phylum Bdellovibrionota; class Bdellovibrionia; order Bdellovibrionales; family JAMPXM01; genus JAZKJB01. Next base: position 2,353 of record JAZKJB010000258.1, read on the forward strand.
AAGACCAGCTCGCGAGCTGCGCGAACATCGTCTCCAACACCGAGAACGACAACGAACGCGCAGCGTGCCTCATCGGCGCGAGTATCCACCGCTCGATTTCGAAGAAGACCGAGATCACCAAGAAGTTCCAGAAATGTGGCGACTACAAAGTGAGCTATCAGGAGCGAGAATTCCTGGCGTGCCTTACGGCCGCGAGCCTGACCGAGCTCGGCGATCGAAGCCGTGCGGACGCAGGCTGCAAAGCCATCTTCCGGAAAGCGAAAGACTCCTCGCGGAACAACTGCACGAACTCGATCGGTCGCTTTTGATCCTCTCTTCGGGCTTTAGCGCCGTTCGAGAATGACCGCCGAGCGATTGAAACAATCCCTCAAACTCTTCTGGAAGAGAGCGAACTCCTTCGACTGAAGGACTTCGCTCGGAACGATCGCGTTCTTCACTTCCACGGTGTCCGAGATCGCGACACCGCGGTCGGTCTCGCGAACGACACGCTTTAGATTCGCTTGCTCGCTCTTCAAATCGCAGTCGAGGCTCGATCGGCCGATCTTTCGAACGCCGTGAATTTCGAGCTCCGTCTTCGAGATCCCGGGGATTTCGAGATAGAGATCGCTCGCTCGATCTTTCGTTTCCACCAGGAGCGAAGCCGCGACGTCGGGACGCATGAGCGGAAATCCGAAGCCCGCCGAAGTTCTGAGACCGATGTCCGCGAGCGAAAACTTCACCGGGATCTCGAGGTCATTCACGATCCGGGTCCCGCGATCGAAACCCCCGACGCTCGACTCCAAGATCTTTCCGCCGGCACTGACCGCTCGAATGATGTCGTAGTTCACCGTTTCGACCGGAGAGTAAAAAGCCCGTGCCGTGAGTCCGATCGAGACGCGGCCACCGAGCCGCAAGAGGCCATCGACCTTCAACGTTCCGTCGGCTTGAAAGTCGTAAGAGAGTTTCGTGAGATCGGTCGCACCGGTCGCCTCGAGTTTCGGCGTATCTTCGAGACGCCCACCTTTCGGGTCGAGAACGAAAGCGGGACGACCGCCGATGTCGGCCTGGACGCCTCGAGCGAAGACGACGGGATTGGTCGCGTCGACCCAGTAGACTCGATCGGCTTCGACCCGGGAGATGGCATGGTTGAAGCTCATGTCGATAGGCAGCTGATACGCGATTCGCGATGGAGCGACTTCGCCTCGGTAGATCCAGGCCATGTCTGCTTTGAATCCGAGGCTTCTGAAGATCGCCGTCGAAATCAAACTCAGGTCCTTGCAGTCGCCGTAACGCGAGGCTGCGATCTCTTGAAGCGAACGCGGAACGTATCCCCCATGGCGGCGACGCCAGTCACCGAAGTATCGAAACTCCTGTGCGATCAAAGCGGCCACTCGTTCGATTCGCGCCTGAGGCGTCGTTTCAAGCGCCGCCTTGTCGCGGATTTCTTGCAGGGCTTTCGGCAACGGTTTCGAAAGCAGACTTTGATGGACGGGAATCATGTCGCGCGCGTACGCCTTCCAATCCGGGACCGACGACAACCAGATCCCGAGGGTTCGCTCGGGACTGAAAAAGGCATACTCTTCTTGAGTCGGGACGCCCATCAGGGGAACGGCCGACGAAATCGTCATTTCGTTGAAGCCGTTTATTTTCTTCTGAGACGTTTCGATGCGAAGGCGTCCCTCGAGATCGTTGATCACATGGTGGAGCGGTAATCTCGACTTCACGTGAAAGCGAAAGCTTTCGATTGCCTCGTTGGCGAGAACGAGCCCGACGCTCCAGAAGTTCTTCAGTGGAATCTCGTTCGTCTCGATCACGTAGCGAAAAACGAGACGCGAACCCACTTTCACTTGAGGATACGAAAGCGCGACCTGCTTGATCGAATCGAACGCTTGCGAGAGCTCTCCCGTCTCTTTGATCTCGACGTCCTTTTTCGGAACCGGCGATTTGACGACTTTGTCGGGAGGACCGTTCAGTGTGGCGGCTTCGAGCAAAGTGAATTTCTGCGCGCGAGAGTTGAACGAAAGGGATTGGACGCTTTGCGACTCGCGTCCCTGATCGTTGTTGATCCGGACGAGAACGTCGCGAACCATGCGCGACCGTCCGTCGGCCTCGACCGTGATCTCGACGTGATCGTGCTCGACGACGAACGGCAGATCGGACACCGCGGCGATCTTCGAATGCGCGGGAAGGACGAACAGGAAAAGCAGCATGAAGCAGAGCGGGCGCATTGTAAGGTCCTTTCGAGAGATCTCTGATTTGAACTCAGGTGTGTCCGGCTTGCCAAGGCCAGCGGCGCCCCGTTATCGTCTTCGTCATGACAACTGATCAAATTCGCGTGCGTCACATTCTCGTCGAACATCAATACGAGCTCGAAGACGTGAAGCGGAAGCTGGACCAAGGGGAAGCGTTCGAAACGCTCGCGATGAAGTTTTCCACGTGTCCTTCGAAGCGAGCCGGCGGCGATCTCGGGACGTTCGGTCGTGGGCGCATGGTCGAAGCCTTCGAAGAAGCGGCCTTCGCCTTGAAAGTCGGAGAAGTCTCGGGACCCGTGCGCACGAGATTCGGCTACCACCTCATCGAGCGCTTGGCGTGAGCTCCGAGCAAGGTCTCTCGCGCTTCGTCGCCTCTCGCGGCTTCACTGCGACCGTGAAGGTCGACTCGGCGGGGCGTAAAGGTAAGACCGTCACCGTGATCGGTGGTCTTCCGAAAAATAAACTTTTTCTCGAGGCCATGGCGAAAGCGTTGAAAGCTCGTTGCGGCTCGGGCGGAAGCGTCGACACCTCGGGACGAGACGGCGTGATCGAAATCCAAGGCGATCAACGCGAGAAGATTCGCGCTTACCTCGATTCCGAGAGCATAAAACACAAAATCTCATGATCGGCGCCGGAATCAGTGCCGCAGATCGAGTTTCTTTTCGCTTTGATCGGGAGCGAGCGCCTGTCCGGTCAGAAGCTGTTTCGCGAATCCCGCCAGCATCATGATCGGGCCCGATGGAGAATCCCAATACTGGGCACTCTCGACATCGACGCAAATGAGGGCTAGCTCCGGATCGTCGATTCCGTCTTTGAACCAAACTTTGAGCATCGGGGTCCACAGCTCCTGCATTTTTTTGCGGTCTCGCACGAGGCGCGCTCGGCCGGCGATCGAAACCCAGCGCTTCGAGGCATCGTCGGTGAAAGCGACGTTGACGTGTTGATCGCTCTGGATCGAGTTCACTTTCGCGCTGTGATCCTTCGTGAAGAACCAGAGACGTCCATCGAGATCGAATTCCTGTGTCGCCATCGGGCGACTGCGAAGGACGCCATCGCGATCGATCGTGGTGAGCATCGCGGTGCGGATGCCACTTATCTTTTCCGCGAGAATCTGAATGTCGTTCGGTTCCGTGCTCATTCCCATGATTCCTCCTCGGCCAAAAACAATACTGAACTCGTCGTTCAACCCCTATCTTCGCGCCGACTCCGATCAGGCTCAACGACGGGTCGTCGATGATACGGAAACTGCGCTTCTCCGAGCACAGAAGTAACGAAATCGACGGAAACTATTAGCTTTCACCAAGCTCGAGTTGGCGAACGTGCTGTCGAGCTTTTCGACGGCCGTCGAACGCATCGGGGAATCCGCCTAGAAGCAACCCTGTTCGATCGTGTAGGCACCTGAAAACACGTGAGATTTTATGGCACGCTCCTTGGACCTCCTGAACACGATGGTCTCCAAGATTTTGCGCCTCATTCATTTCTCGATTCTCGTCAGCGGACTCACGCTGGCCCCCGTCGCCCATGCGCTCAAGGTTCAGGTCAACTCGAGACTCGTTCTCAGGGGTGAGCAAAGCGGCCGACTCGATCACGTGAGTACCGTCGAATCCGGCGCCGTCGTCGAAATTCCCGATCGATACGCGATTTATCAAAGTGGAAAAGTGAACGCCGAGCTCACGCTGAACAACTGGCTGCGGACGGCCGGTTACCAAGAGAACGACATCGATGGCAGCGCGAATGGCGAACGGTTCGATTATTTCTTCCCGGTTCGAATCGCGAGCACGCCTTCCTATTCTGGCGTGAACCCCGTCGGTCGCGTCTACTACGTGAGCCTCCGTACGCTCGCACGCGTTCGTGGATCGCTCATCGTTCAAGAGCAAGCATCGCTCTACGGCGGTCCCACCGATGATACGCCTCTGCAGTTCGCGAAGCCCGGAGCGGCTGCCACAGCGCCGGCTCCAGCTCCGAGTTTCGAAGAAGGCGAAGACATCATCGAAGACAGTTCGTCGACGCAAACGCCGCCGCCGCCGCCGCCGCCGCCGCCTCCTCCTCCCCCGCCGCCACCGCCAACCGAGTCGCGTCCTCCGACTCGTCCCGCGCAGTTGACCGATTCGGAAGCGGTCGGCCCCTGCACGTCTTGTCATATCGCGCCCGCGAGCGCTGGTTCGATCGAGGCTCTTCGCGCGATCGTGCAACCTGCTCTCGACCGCGTGACCCGCGTCGCTGAAGAAAACCGACAGCGCACGACTAAAGTGAGCACCATCGAAGAGACGTTCCGCCGAACTTGCGGCTTCGAGCTCTCGTCATTCCTCCCCGAGGTCAATCGCGCCGCGCAAACTCATGGTGTTCCGTCGGCCGTCCTCTTATCGCTGATGAGTCAGGAGTCGATGGGCGATTGTTTCCTGGGCTCGGTGAATCCGGCGAACAAAGGGCTGATGCAAATCAATCCCGGAAGCGCGAGCGTCCGAAACTGCACTTCAGCGCAAAAAGCTCAGATCTTCGCAGTCAAGTCGGTCGCGGGATTGCGAAACGCTCCGCAGTGCCTCGAGAATCCGATCGTCAATTTGAACGAAGGCGCTCGAATCTTGAAGAGCAAAATGACAGTCTTGATGGGTGAGCTTCCGCGCGCCTCCTTCCAATCCGCGACCTCTCCCGGTGGCTACAACTCCAACGCCTGGAGAATCGCCGCGACGGCCTACAATCACGGCGAGAAATGGGCTCTCGACGCCTACGACAGCATGCGTGCGTTCAATGCGAAAAATCGGACGAACTATCAGCCATCGAACTGGGAAGACCTGAAGGTCTTCTACTTGCGCAACTACTTGAACCGGGCCCAACAAACTCAACACTACGGAACTTTCGAAGCGAACAGACCGTCGGAACGTACGATCCTCAATCTCGGCTATGCCGAGAACATCATCCCGACGGGGATCAACAACCCGAATCGCGTCACGACCGCGGAAGTCTGGGCCCGCTATCTTCGCGGGCGCTGATCGAGTTAGAATCGACTCATGTCACCCGCGCTTTGCCTGATCATCTCCGGCCTCTGCTTCGTCGTCGTCCACGCGAGCGTCAAATTTCTCCCCGGCCTCCCGGCCCATGAACTCGTCTTTTTCCGTGCGCTGATCTCGTGCTCACTCAGCCTCGCCGCCTTGCGACTCGCACGCCTGTCTCCTTGGGGACACAACAAGAAGATGCTTCTGCTGCGCGGCTTCGCGGGCACGATCGCGCTGCTCCTTTATTTTCGTACCCTTCAAGTCATGCCCCTCGCGAGCGCCGTGACGATCCAATACCTGCATCCGATTTTCACGGTGATCCTCGCTGGCATTTTCCTGAAGGAAAAACCGACCTGGCTTCAGTGGGTCTTCTTCGCGGCTTCTTTCGGGGGAGTTTTGCTCGTCGAAGGTTTCGACGGTCGCGTCACCCCGGCGGAGGCGCTCGTCGGAGTCGCGGCCGCGATGAGCTCCGCTGTCGCGTACAACTTGATAAGGGCCCTTCGCACCGAGGATCATGCGCTCGTGGTCGTGTTCTATCTCCCGTTCGTGAACCTACTCGTCACCGCACCACTCACGATGATGGATTGGGTGATGCCGCAAGGTTACGAATGGTCGATCCTCATCTTGATCGGGGTCTTCACGCAGATCGCGCAATACTTCATGACGCTCGCTTATCAAGGTGAACGAGCGTCGAACATCTCGAACCTCAATTATCTCGGGATCGTCTACGCGCTCGTCGTCGGCTGGCTCGTCTGGAACGAATCGGTGGAGCCGATGGCGTTCATCGGAATGGGCATCATCACACTGAGTGCGATTCTCTCGACGCGCTTCGGGCGCGCCGGAGCCGTCACTTCACGTTCGTCTTGAATCTCTCGACTGCACTCATCAGTTCACGCAGGATTCCCGGTTCGTCGAACGCATGGCCTGCATCGGCCACGACTTTGAACTCTGCTTCGGGCCAAGCCTCGTGCAAATCGAAAGCGTTCTTTACCGGACAAACCACGTCGTAGCGCCCGTGCACGATGATCGACGGGATGTGCTTCACTTTGTGAACGTCTTCGATCAACTGATTGTCCGAGCGGAACCAACAACCGTGCTTGAAGTAGTGACACTCGATCCGAGCGAGGCTCACGGCCATGTGGTCGGATGTGAACTTCAAGAACGTGTTCTCGTCGGGAAGAAGATGAACGGTCGCTCCCTCCCAACCGCTCCACGCTTTCGCGGCGTCGAGACGCGTTCGTTCGTCGTCGCTCGTGAGCCGCTTGTAGAACGCGCTCACGAGATCGCCGCGCTCGTTTTCAGGGATCGGCTCGAGATAATGCTTCCAGACGTCGGGAAAAATCCAGTGGGCCCCGCGCTGATAAAACCATTCGATCTCTTCTTTGCGACACAAGAAAATCCCGCGAAGCACGAGGTGACTGACCGACGCCGGATGAGTTTCCGCGTAAGCGAGGGCTAGCGTCGAGCCCCACGAGCCGCCGAACACCATCCACTTCTCGATCCCCAGATGCTTGCGAAGTTTTTCGATGTCTTCGACGAGATCCCAGGTCGTGTTCTCGCGAAGGTCGGCGTGGGGCCGGCTTTTTCCCGCACCCCGCTGATCGAACAAGATGATGTGGAAGTGTTTCGGATCGAAGAGCCGCCGATGATTCGGGCCGAACCCAGCGCCAGGGCCCCCGTGCAGGAACAAAACGGGCTGACCTTTCGGATTTCCGACTTGCTCGACGTAGAGCTCGTGAATTTCCGAGACGCGAAAATGGTAAGATTTGTACGGTTCGATTTCGGGAAAAAAGCCGGTCGCCATCGAGGCCCCTCTCAGATCGTTTTCACCTCGAAGTGTATGCCCCAGCCTGCGTGCACTCAAGCGGCTCGTGCTGCGCCAGCCAATTCTCGGGTTGGCCCCAGGCGTCTTGAATGCTATTTCCTCCCCTATGTCGAAAATCATTTCAGTCCTCGTCGCGCTCGCCTGCGTCGCCTCTTTCGCCTGCTTCGTTCCTGGCGCGGCCCACGCCGCCGGTGAAAAGACCGAACTTCTCGCTCGTACCATCGAGAGCGCTAAGCCCAAGGGAAAAGCCGCGGTCTTCGCCGCGCTCCCGCCCGAGCTCAAAGAGAACTTCGTTTTGATCAAAAAGAGCCGCAGCCGGCAACGCGGGACGCCCGCGCTTCCGCGGGTCCTCCATTTCAGCAAGAACGTCGACCTCGTCGTGTCATTGAGTGGCCACGAAGCACCGAACGACTTGTCCGCGAACGATCTCGAAATCATGGAGCTCGACGAAACGACCGGCGAGTGGATTTTTTCGACGATCAGTTTCAACGAAACTGGCGTCACCGGACTTCATAAAAACGTTCAATTCTGTCTTCACTGCCACGGCACTTACGAGGCGCGCCCGATCTGGGGGGACTACCCCAACTGGCCGACCGCTTACGGCGGCTCACTCGCGATTCCGGAAAAGATGGACGGCCAGGAGCTCGCGGACTTCATCGCGTTTAGCGCGACGGCTCCTCTTCACGAAGCGTATCGCCATCTCGAGTGGACTTTCGCGAACGATCAATTTTCTCTGAAGAACACCGTATATGGATATCCCAACTCCGTCTTCACCGCGCGACTCGGAGTGCGAACCGCCCAAGCGCTTTTCGTAAAAGCGCGCAAAGCCGCCGACTGGAAACGTAACGGTTCGGCTTTCGCTGCGTACGCCTTGTCTTGCGCGATTCCCGAGAAGGTCGCCAAGCGAGTCGAAAGCGCCTACGAGGCCCGCATGAAGTCGGACGCCACTTTCAATACTCGTTGGAGCCCGAAAACCAAACCGACCGACACCGGCTCACTCGCCATTCGTCTTCTCGATCTCGACCCGACCGTCGACTTCGATCTCGACGACATGCCGACGCAGGCGGGCCGACGCGAATCGCTCGATCTGCAAAAACCCTGGAATGCGGGCGTCGACTACTTGCCCTCACTGTTGGCGTTCAAATTTTTCGTCACGGCCTACGAGAGCGATCCCGCGCTGCGAACCGCTTTCGCTTCGTCGGCCTCGGCGATCGAGTCGATCGAGAAGGACTCCTACCTCGCGACGAACGAGAGACTTGCGCAACTCGACGATCCGTCGACGACTCAGGGGTACGTCGATGGACTTTTCCCGTCGTTGCATTTCAAGGTCTGGAAAGATCCGACACTCCGGCGAGTTGCTTGCGACGCATTGAACGCCAAGGCGCTTTGACTACTCGAGAAGCTCGGGCTTCAAACGTTTGTTCGGTGCCGCACCGAGCTCGCGAAGGAGCTCGATTTTCCGGAACACGTTTCCCGGCCCATCTTTCAATTTCCGCCGAGCCTCTTCGTATTGATTGAGGCCGGTCTCGAAAATCCTTCCGAGTTTCTCGAAGTCGTCGTGGAAGCCGACGAATTTGTCGTAGAGCTTCGCGGCTTCGTCGGCGATTTCCTGGGCATTGCGATTTTGATGCTCGAGGCGCCAAATACTGGCGACCGTCTTCAACGACGTGAATAGAGTCGTCGCGGTGACGATCGCGATCCCCTTTTTCCATGCGCGAGTGGCGAGATCCGGCTCGTGTCTCATCGCCATCAAGTAGGCGGGCTCGATCGGCGTGAAAAGAAAGACGAACTCCGGGGTCTTCAGGCCTTTTAGCTTCGGATAGTGTTTCTCCGAGAGATCGTCGATGTGCGAGAGAAGCGACTCGAGATGAAGTCGCATTTGCCGATCGCGCTCTTCCGGGGTTTCAGCACGACAGCAGGCTTCGTACGCTTTCAACGAAACTTTCGAATCGATGATGATCTGTTTGTCGTCGGGTAAGCGGATGAGGACGTCGGGACGAAACTTGTCGCCGCCCTCTCCTTCGAATGATTCCTGTTTCGTATATTCAAGGCCATCGCGAAGGCCCGCGGCCGTGAGGATGTTCTCGAGGACGAGCTCGCCCCAGTCGCCTTGAATTTTCGAGTCGCCCTTCAATGCGGACGTCAGCGCCTGAGTTTCC
>JAZKJB010000259.1:0-2591 GCA_040384505.1 Bdellovibrionota bacterium
GAGTTTATCGTTCTCCGCTTTTCGCAAGACCAGCGCGCTCTCGAAGAAGAGCTCGCGCAAGCAGCGTGATCGGAGACCCCCATGTTTGGCTCGTCAAAACCTTATTACAAGAAGTTCAAGTTCGTCGTGGAGATCGACGGCATTGCTCGATCTGCATTCCAAAAGTGCAGTCAGCTCGAAGCCGAGATCGCCATCATCGAACAGTGGGAAGGCGGAGCGCTCACGGCCGACAAGAGCCTGGGGCGCGTGAAGTTCTCGAACGTCACGCTCGAGCGAGGAGCAACGGACGATCTCAATGTGCCGATGCTGGAAATCGCCCGCGCGAAGTTCAAGGCGGGCGAGTGGGACAACACGTCGGATGAGAACGTGCTCGAGTCGATCGAGCTCGCGATCGACGGATTCGATCTCGCAGCGTAATCCTTGCGAACTTCGTGATCTTCAAAGTGGACGCGTACGCTTCCCCTTCATGGAGATCACTACCCCCTCTGGCCTTGAAGGCGAAATCCGACATCTCTCGATCGGCGACGGCAGACACCTGACGTCGCTCCGTGCGAGCAAGAGCAACAAGATCCCGGACTACATCCTCTCGTCGTGTTGGGTCGAAACATCCGACGAGGGGATGTACAAGTTTAGCAATGGCAAACCGAACTTCGGTCTCGTCATTGCCGGCGATCGTGACTACTCGCTGATGCAAATTCGCATCGCGACGTTTGGTCCCGAGTATTCGTTCAAAATCCAATGCAAAGCGGGCATGTGCAATGAACGATTCGAGTGGTCGATTGACCTCGCCAATCTTCCTGTAAAACACCTCAAGAAGAAGGACCGCGAGACGTTCGCAGCCGGCAATCGGTTCGAAGAGACGTTGCCCGGAACCAATAAGAAGATTTGGTTCATGCTCGCGACAGGCAACGATCTACTCAATGCGGCTGCGCAACGAAAGCAGGCAAAGCACAAGGATCGGAACAAGCGTCTCCGCGCGGCGAACGACGACGAGCAAAACCTCATCCTCGAAAGCATCGTCATGCGAACACTCGATATCGAGGGTGTTTCACTCGACGAAAAGAACCCGGTCAAAAAGAAAAAGCTCATTCGCGCGTACCTCGAAAGCCCTGATCTTTCGTTGGGCATTGCGCCGAAGATTCTCGATCTTTTTGATTCTCATGATTGCGGAGTGGAAACGACGATCGAAGTCGAATGCCCACATTGCGACAGGAAGCAGGACGTAAACGTCCCTTTCGACGAGGACTTCTTCTTCCCGAGGAAAACATCTCCAAGCGTTGGATCGACGGTGATGATGCTGGAGACGAAGGAGAAGGAACCGGAGACGGACAAGGAGGAGGAGGACGAGGAAGCTGGGGAGTAAAGGCCCCGATCGACGTTGTCCTCGCGGGGCTCTTCGGCGACATCCCCGAGCCTGACGATTTTTACGATGCGATCTTCGAGATCTGCGCGCAAAGGCCGAGGGTCACGAACCTGAGCGTGACACCATCGGACCTTTGGGATCTCCCACTTTCGCAGTTCGCTCGGTTTGTTGAGAAACTCGATGAAGAGCGCTCGAAGGATATCGAGGCGCAGAAAAAAGCAAACGGAGGCTAGTCTTGGCACTCAATAACCTTGGTTTAGGCTTTCTTTTCACTGCCAAGGATATGGCCTCCGGTGTCATGCAGAAGGTGCAGAAGGGCGTTGTTCAGCTCGAAGGGACAACCTCGAGCGCCGCACAGAAGATGGGCGATGCGTTCGCCGGCGCATCAGCAGGGCTCTCGATTATGGGCGCCGGCCTGGGAGGTTTGGCGCTCCTCGGGAGCGCAGTCGGAGCCGCATCTGATTTCGCGACAGCTATAGCGAAAGTCCAAACCATTGCAGATGAAGCAGCTTTTCCGTTAAGCGAGATCGCGAGAATTGGTCACGAAATGGGCGCCGTCTACGGCGGAGATCTGACGACGCAGATCGGCGCTCTTTATTCTGCAATTGGTTCCGGTGCTGAAAACGTCGCGGATGCCACGGCCGTCATGCATTCGGCGAATATGCTCGCGATCGGAGGTCTCACGACAACCGACGTCGCAATGACGGGCCTCATGGGCACGCTCAATGGGTTTGGCTTGGGATTGTCGAAGGCTGGAGACGTCGCGGATTCGTTTTTCCAAGCAGTGAAGCTCGGAGGCTCGGATCTCGTTGTCGGCACATTGACGAATGCCCTGGGGCGCGTCGTTCCCACGGCTGCAGCGCTCGGTGTTCAGCTCGACGAGCTCACGGGATCAATCGCTCGCATGACCCAGGTCGGCATCAAGACCGACGAGGCCGTCACGGGGATGAAAGCCATCCTCGACCAGATCATCAAACCGAGCTCGGACGCGACAGCCGAGGCCGCGAAGCTCGGGATCAAATTCAACATGCACGCCATCAAGATGGCGGGTGGTTTTCAAAAGTTCGTCGAGACGATTGTCTCGAATCCGAAGTTCAACAAAGACACGCTGAAGAAACTGTTTGGATCATCGTCGGAGGCGCTCAATGCGTTTCTCGCGCTGTCGACCGATGGGGGCGCGAAGTTTGGCGCGGTCATGCAGTCGATGGTCAACAAGACGGGCATTGCG
>JAZKJB010000260.1:0-3770 GCA_040384505.1 Bdellovibrionota bacterium
ATTTCAAACTGTCGAACATCGGAGCCTCCGGGGACGTTTCGGTAGAGGGGGTAGTGAAACGATTTTTATGTGATAATTCAAGGAGATTTGTTGCAATCAGATTTGCTCAAACACGCCGATTGTTGTTAGCGTTGAACGGATAGGTTCACAGCTAGGGTCACCCGGTTTTGCAGCTTCCAAAAGGAATTGGATTTGAACTTCTTCGCTTTTGACATCAGGAAAGCGCTGATCGTCCTCATCGTGATCGCGCTTCCGCTGCTCTCGATCAACATGAAGCGCAGTCCCGGCGAAGAGCCGTGGTACCGCAAGCCGTTCAGCTCGATGGTCGCCGCGACACAGGGCGGTTATTCGAGCTTCACCAGCGGCGTTCGCGGCACCACGTCGATGTATCTCAAGTTGATCGGGATCAAGCGTCGCAACCTCGACCTGCAAAAGGAAAACGAAGAGCTTCGCACCAAGCTCGGCGCTCTCGCCGAGTTGAAACTCGAGAACGAGCGACTCACCGAGCTCCTGGATTTCAAGAAGTCCACGAACATGGCTCTCATGGCCGCGAAGGTCATCGCTCGCGACCTGACTCCCGACAACTACGCGATCCGCATCAACCGAGGCTCCAATCAAGGCATCAAGAAGCTGCAGGGCGTGATCACGGCCGAAGGCGTCGTCGGTTACGTCTTGAGCGCCGACGCGGAGAGCGCGCAAGTTCTCGTCCTCACCGACCGCTCGGCCGCGATCGATGCGATCATTCAACGGACGCGGGCTCGTGGCCTCATCAGCGGCAAGAGCCAGACGCTCGCACGTATGCAGTATCTCGAACGCGCAGACGATCTCGCGCCCGGCGACATGATCGTGACGAGCGGACTCGAAGGTCATTTTCCGAAGGGCTTCCCTGTCGGACGCCTCACGTCCGTTCAGAAAACCGATCTCGGCATCAGCCTCGAGGCCGAGGTTTCCCCGATCGTGAATCCGTCGAACATCGAAGAAGTCTTCGTCGTCTTGAATTCCGGCAACGAGGACTTCAACCAACGCTTCGGCGATACGAACTTCGGTCCACCGCTCCTCTCGAAGGAAAACCCCGCGCCGCCCGAAGAGACCGCGCCCGGACCATCGCCTAGTCCGACGAAAACGACGGCCCAAAAGAAGAAGCCGGAGACCGTTCAATGAAGGAACGGCTCACGCTGCTGGGGAACGTCGTCCTCTTCTTGATGGTGACGTTGTTCCTCGCCACTTTTCAAACTTCGCTCTGGTTCCAGATGATGGGTTATTTTCCGGGTCCGGCGCTTTGGGTGACGTGCCTGATCTACGTCGCTTTGTTTCGCTCCACTCTCGAAACGGTGCTCTTCGCCTACATGACGGCGTTCATCCTCGCGACGATGACCGCGATGCCCGAGGGCCTGTTGATGGTGACTTGCTTGGCTCTCGCGCTTTCGGCGCAGGTCTTCAAGCAGCGGATCTACTGGTCGGGCGCGAGCTACTCGATGCTCATCTGCGGCCTCGGCGCGCTGTTCTTCCACCTGTTCCACTGGACCGCTTCGTTCGTGATCGGCGACATGCCCGTCTCGAAGCCGCAGATCATCGATTGGGTGATCGAAGCTTTGCTTACACCCCTCGCCGCGCCGATCCTCTTCCCGGTCTATCACTGGATCGATAAGATGACGAATCGCGAGCAGACCTCAGAAGTATCGGCCCGAGTTTCATGAAGGATCTCGATTGAGTCAGTTCATCGCAAACGACCAAGAAGCAAAGGAGTATTGGCCGAGATATCGGCTGCTCTACGGGATCGTGATCTTCACGGTGTCGATCTTCTTCTTGCGCCTCTGGTACCTGCAGATCATCAACGGAGCCGAGCTGCGCACGTTCTCCGAGCAGAACTCGATCAAAGAAACGAAGCTTCCGGCGCCCCGTGGGATCATCTACGACCGTAACGGCGAAATCCTCGTCGAGAATTTGCCCGGCTTCGAGGCGACGATCTCTCCGCAGTACGCGACCGATCTGACCGCGATCGCCGATGCCGTCGGCCGCGCGCTGAACATTCCGGCCGAGTCGATCACTCAGTTGGTCACGCGTTCGCGCAAGATCAACGGTCCGTTCCGTCCCGTTCGCGTGAAGGATTATCTCACGCACGACGAAATCTGGCGTTTGTCGATCATCAAGACGGACTTCCCCGCGTTGAGTATCAAGAACAACGTGCGACGCATGTATCCGTTGAAGTCGAACGGAGCTCAGCTCTTCGGATACGTCGGTGAAATCTCGGCGCGCCAGCTGCCGATCCTCAACGAGAAATACCAAGGCAAAATCAAGTTCAACCAGGGCGACATCATCGGGAAAGCCGGCCTCGAGGAAATTCTCGATCTGCAGTTGCGAGGCAACGACGGTATCTCGATCCAACAAGTCGATGCGCGCGGCCGCGAAGCCGCACCGGAGCGGGATATCCGCAGCGGCAAGAGCTCGAACCTTCTCGGCGACATCACGAAGGTCGTGCCCGCGGTGAAGGGCAACAACGTCATCCTGACTCTCGACAAAGACATTCAAGAAGCCGCCTTCAACGCGTTCGTCGGCCAAGGACGAATCGGTGGTGCCGTCGCGATGAAAGTGAACGGCGAGATTCTCGCTTGGGTGAGTGGCCCTTCGTACGATCCGAACCAGTTCTCGACGGGGATCTCGGCACAGCTCTGGTCGAAGCTCATCAACGATCCGGATCGTCCCCTTCGAAACAAAGTGATCCAAGATCATAACTCGCCGGGCTCGACGTTCAAACCGATGATGGCCGTCGCGGCACTCGCGGAGAAAGCGATCACGGCCTCGAGTTACATCTCGTGCCCGGGTCAGTTGCGCTTCGGAAATCGCATTTACCACAATCACAAAAAAGGCGGCGAAGGGAACATCACGGTTCACACCGCGATCGAGAAATCGTCGAACGTCTTCTTCTACAAGATGGGGATCGCGCTCGGGATCGAGAAGATCTTCCCGTACTGCGACGCTTTCGGGATCGGCCGCAAGACCGGTATCGAGCTCCAGGGCGAACGCTCGGGTCTCATGCCGAGCGCCGCTTGGAAAAAAGAGACGATCGGCGAAGAGTGGCAGCCGGGCGAGAATTTGTCGGTCGCGATCGGACAAGGTTTCGTCCTCACGACTCCGTTGCAAATGACAGTCGCGTACAATGCGATCGGAACTTACGGGAAAGTCGTGAAGCCTTTCGTCGTCCACCGCGTCCTCACTCCCGACAACAAGATCATCGACGAATTCAAACCCCAGGTCGTTCGCGATCTGATGGACGGCTCCCACACCGAGCTCAAACTTCGCAAGGACGTTTTCGATACCGTTCGCGAGGGAATGAAACGAGTCGTGAACGGAGAAGGCGGCACCGCGCGCGTTTCCGGCTACCTTCCCTTCGTCGAAGTCGCGGGGAAGACCGGCACGTCTCAAGTCATGTCGTTCTCGGCGGACCAAATTTATGCGAAGTGCGAGAACCGACCGAAGCACCAACGCCATCACGGCTGGTTCATCGGTTACGCTCCCGCCGACAATCCGGAAATCGCGTTCGGCGTCCTCGCCGAGCACTCGTGCCATGGCTCGTCGGGCGCGGCACCGGTCGCGAAGGAAATGGTTCGTGCGTACGTGGCGAAATATCATCCCGAGTGGCTCACGCGTGAGCCGCCGAAGCGAAAGCGTGTCGCCAGCCCCGACGCACCCCTGGAGGGCGAATGATCGGCTCGATGAGTGTTGAAGGTCGTTCCCTGTTCCGACGCATCGACTGGAATTTCGCCGGCGTC
>JAZKJB010000261.1:0-1888 GCA_040384505.1 Bdellovibrionota bacterium
ACGACGACGGCCCGTAGTGGCGAAGGCAGGAGGCCTGTGTCCGAGGAATAAGGGAGTGCCCAGCCCGAAGTTGGACGGATTTGCTTCGCTCATGTGCACGAGCGAAGCGAAGTGGTTCAGCGCTTTTCGACCGGCGCCCAGTTCAGGCCTTCGTTGCCCTTCCAGTGGCCGCGCGGGCGGTAGATGCGGTTGTTCGTCCACTGTTCGAAGATGTGAGCGAGCCAGCCCGAAACCCGCGACGCCGCGAAGATCGGCGTGTAGAGGTCGATCGGAATTCCCATCGCGTAGTAAACGGTCGCCGAATAGAAGTCGACGTTCGGGAGTAATCCCTTTTTCGTTTGCATCGTTTCGTCGATCAGATCCGACATCTCGAACCAGTGATGCTGACCGAGTTTTTTCGTGAGCTGATCCGACATCTGGCGAAGGATCTTCGCGCGCGGGTCGCCGTTCTTGTAAACACGGTGACCGAAGCCCATGACTTTCACTTTGTTCGCGAGGGCTTCTTCGACCCATTTGCGAGCTTTCTCCATCGTGCCGATCTCTTTGAGCATCAGCATGACCTGCTCGTTCGCTCCGCCGTGCAAAGGACCTTTCAGCGAGCAAATTGCGGACACGACCGCGGAGTACACGTCCGAGAGCGACGAAGCCGTCACTCGTGCGGCGAAAGCCGAGTTGTTCAACTCGTGATCCGCGTGGAGGATCAAGCAAACGTCGAAGGTCTTCACGATTTCGGGATCGGGCTCGTTGCCGGTCAAAGTGTAGAAGAAGTTCCAGGCGATGTTCTTGGACGGATTCGGCGCGAGGATTTCTTTTCCGTTCCGGAGACGATCGAACGTCGTCACGAGAGTCGTCATCTTCGCGGTCAGGCGAATCGCCTTGCGCATGTTCGCTTCCGGCGACGAATCCTGCGCTTCCTTGTCGAACTGACCCATGATCGAAACCGCCGAACGCAGCCACGCCATCGGGTGAACGCCTTTGTTCGGAATCGTCTTGAGCGCCGCGATGAGCGAAGGATCGAGTGTCATCTCGCTCGCGAGCTGCTTCTTCAGCGACTCGAGCTCTTCTTTTTTCGGCAGGCGGTTGTTCCACAGGAGGAAAACCGTTTCCTCGAAGGTCGAATGGCCCGCGAGATCTTCGATCGTGTAGCCGCGGTAGTTCAGCGTGGCGCCGACGATGAATGAAATCGCCGTCGAACACGAGACGACTCCTTCGAGACCCTTGTCGACCGCTCCTTCGTAGACCGGCACTGCTTCAGCCATGACACATATCCTTTCGGGAACCTGCGATCGCAGACGTGAACGTATAAGTTAGCAGAAACCTGCGGGTTCTGACAAACGCGTTTAGGGACTCTTCGCGAGCTTGATGACTCGGTCTTTGACCTCACACACGACGACGGTCGCGTCCTGAGGAAGGTCTTTTCCCTGCGCGAATCGCTCGACTTGATAAAGGATCTCGTTGCGCAGGTCGTGCACACCAAGACGAGGCGCGGCGAGAATCGCTTTCGCCAGTCGCTCCTCACCGAAGGCTTCGCCCTTCTGGTTTTGAACCCGGCTCACGCCTTCTGAACAAAGGACGAGTCGGTCGCGCGGGTTCAACGAAAGAGTCGAGCTTTTGATCTCGCCAGCGAAGTTCTGTGCGAATGCAGGGGTCGACCACTCCAGGCGCTGGATTTTCCCGGTCGTGTAGTTGAGCAACATCGCGCTCGCCTTCCCGACACCACCGTAAGTCAGTTCGAAACCGCGACGATCGATCACACCGTAGAAGACGTTGGCCTGGTCGGTGCTCTGAATGTGCGGCACGAGCTCCTTGGCCATCAGTTCGAGGATCTTGTCGGGCGGCGTGCCTTTGCGCGCTTCGAGCTGGCCCGTCATCCGAAGAAGAACGCTCA
>JAZKJB010000262.1:0-5247 GCA_040384505.1 Bdellovibrionota bacterium
CCGAAGTTCACTTGCCCGAGCTGCGACATCGGCGCGAAGCCGCCACTGCAGTTCGTATAGCAGACCGCGAGAAAAGCCGTGACGAGCGTGAAGAGGAGAACGCGTCCCATGTGCATGGTCAGCAAGCCGAGTTGTTCACGTCGTAATACTCGTACCCGCCGCTACACGGGTCGTAGCTCTCGCGAGCCCACTCTTCACCCTGCCAAACGTTCTTGATGAAGTACGACTTCGCCGGTTTCAGCCAGGTGAAGTGGAGATACTTCGCCGTCAGCATCTTGAGAGCGTCTTTCTTCGTTTTGCCCATGTAGAGCATCTGATAAATCGCCGCCGCTTCGCCCGTGCGATCGGATCCGCCTTCACAGTGAACGAGGATCGGTCGCGGAGCCGTCGCGAACGTGTCGAGGAGCGTTAGTAAGTCCTCGCGGTGCGGAAGGCGTTTCGAGTTCATCGAAATGCTGACGAGCTTCGTTCCGGTTTTGTTCGCGACTTTTTCCTCGGCCTTGAACCAATCTTGAGTCGGGTTGTAGCCGCGAAGGTTGATGACGGTCTTTATGCCGTGTTTTTTGATGACGCTCTCGAGCGTCGATCCGGAGAGCTGCCCCGAGCGGTAGAGCTTGCCCTTCTCCACCGTATGGAGATTTCTCTCGAACGCGTGAGCGGTCGAAACGGAAACAAAATTCAGACAGAAAGACAAAACGGTAAACGCAGCGAGCTTCATCCGTGAACCTCAGGCTTTGAAATTGTTCTTACGGTGAGTTTACACGCGCGATGGACGCGAGAAAGACGGACGCTGCGCTATGACAGGACATGTCCATTGGAAAAGGTCGAGGCGCTCGTCGAAAGCGCGACTTAGAACCAGACCCACGAGCCCGGAGGGATCGCGATGATGCCGGCGTAGTAGAAGAACGTTTGGCGTTTGCCTTGATACTCGATCGTACGACCGGTCGGCGATTCGAGTGGGGGCGCGAACGATCCGACTTCGATGTTGTGACGATCGGTGGGATCCCAGAACGAGTGCGACTCCGTCACGTTTCCGTAGGAACCTTGCCAGACGTGGAAGCCCGCGTGCGAGATGCCGACGTAGTACGGAACGTCAGCCAAGCGCGCGTACGCTGACGTGTCCTTCTTCGTCTTGCTGCCCTTTTGCGGAGCGAAGTTGATCATGACCGCATCGATCGGAACTCCGTAGTACTCGCGTTTGTTCAGCGCGAGTTTCGTCGACCAAACGTGATCAGCGGGAGTCTGTCCCATGATCTTGCGATCTTCCGGAAGCGGCGGAGTGACGTTGGCGTCGGTGTTCCAGTAGACGATCTTCCATCCGAGCTTTCTCAGCGCGAACGCGAGCGCGAGCCCGTCGCGATCGTTGTCGGTGAGGAACTTGTTGATTCGCTTGTACACGGAAGCTTGCGAAATTTCCTCGAAGCCCCGCTGCAGGTATTTCGTCACGAAAATTTCGCAGCTCGTGACGCCGACCTCGCCGACTTTCGGGGGAGTCGCGCAGGTCGCGTTGGTTTTGATGTACGCTTCACGCTCGGCCGTCGTGAGTTTCGAATAGGGAGAGAGATAACCGTACAAGAGCCCGATGCCGCACGAGTCGAGCCACCCCGTTTGAATGGCGTGGAATTCTTCGGTTCTCTTGTTCGCGGTCGTGATGAGAGCGGGTAAACCGAATCTATGATTTTGAACTTCGGAAACCGTGAAGTCGATCGTTCCCTTGAAAGGTGAAGCAAGCGCGCGCGGCTCATGACCTTCGGCAAACGTCGTGGAAACCGCGAGCGTGATCGCCGCCATCGAGAGGAATTTTGCAAGACTCACGGAGGCCCCCTTCGCTTCGAGTGCTCAACCAATAGGCTTAGTTATCGCACTCACGGGCTCGTTCGGCCAAGCCTTACGCCATGGGGTCCGGGGTCAAAAAAGAAAACCGCGACCCTTTGGGGATCGCGGTAGGCAGTTGGCTGCGAGCCGTCGGCTATTTGGTTGCCGTCGGCTGTTTCTGTTGCCGTCAGCTGTTTCTGTTGCCGTCAGCTGTTTCTGTTGCCGTTAGCTGTCAGCTGAAGGCCGTTGGCCGTTGCAGATGCTGATCGCTGATGCCGTTGCTGTTCGCCGCCCTCGAGCCCGAGGTCGGCGCTTCGGCTCAAGCCGCTTTTTTGGCCGCAGTCAGCAACCCGACTTTCGAGCAGGCCTCGGCGCAGATCTCATAACACTTTTCCGCGGTGGCTTTCTCTTCCGTCGAGAACTTGATCTTCGGAAGCGTGTTCGCTTCGAAGTGCGTGATGAAAGTCGCTTCGTCGCAGTTGCGTATGACCTTCATCAACACGCGAAGGTGAACCTCCGTCATGCGTCCACCGAGCAGCATCTTCTTCAAGTTGCCTTCGGCCGTGGAGCGCAAGAATCCGTGCAGGCTCTTCAGTTCATCGTGCGAATACATGAGTCCTCCTGGTTCGATGACTTCTTATCGGTATCGCTAGGGCGCTCCCTTGAGGCTTGCCAGAATTTAACCAAGACTTCTGTCCAGGGGTCGGGCGCAAAGCAATGCAGCTCTGGACTCGGGCCCCGGCCAGGCTTGGCCTAAACTGATTGCGCAAGGAGGCCACCATGTCTCGTTTTGGAACACTTCAGGTTTTTGCGGTCTTGGCTATCACGCTTCTCACCGTCTCTCTCGCGAATGCGAAAGGCGCAGGCGGAGGAAGCCAGATCGGCGTCCAACTGGGTGTCACGGCCGCGAGCCAGGAGCACATCAACACGCTCATCTCGCGCGCGAACACTCGCGTCGGCGGGATCTCGACGGGCGCGATGAATTCGGCGTACGAGTTCTCCGCGAACTACGGCTACCGTTTCGACGGCTCCGTGATCGCGCTGCTCTTCCGGCCATCGTTCTTCTACCAGAAGACGAGCGGCAGCGGCGGCGGCTCTTCGTACAACTACGGCGTCACGGGCTTCACGATCTTCCCGATCCTGCGGATCATTCCGCTCGAGAACGACTGGTTGAAGTTCTTCATGCAGGTCGGCGTCGGCTACGGCCGCATCAACGGCTCGGTCGAAGAAGGAACGGCGAAAGTGGATTTCGAAGGTGCCGCCTTCGGAAGCCAAGCGGGTCTCGGCGCGGAATTCTGCTATACCGCGAACCACTGCGGAACGATCGAAGGCAATTACCGTTACCTCAACATGGACCGCAACACGGTCACGAGTTCGACGGGCACCTTCGCAACGGGCAGCCTCTCGCAATACGGCTCGGGCCAAGAGATCGAAATGGACGCCACCGACTTGGCAGTCCGCCTCTCGGGCCTCCAGTTCCTCGTGGGCTATACGTACAACTTCTAGTTCCCTAGGGCGAATTCTTAGGGCAATCTAGCCTCCCTAATGAATTCGCCATCCCCGCAAACCCTAGATTCACTCGCGCTCCGGGCGCAGCCGTTTCGCTATTACATGCGAAAGCATCCGCGCGCGTTTCTGACGGGCGTCGGCTCGCTTTTGCTGACGAACGGTTTCGACGTTCTCACGCCGCTCGTCTTGATGATGGGGATCGACGCGGTCACGGAGAAGGACCCGAAGAAGCTTCTCATGTCGATCGGGTTTTACGCGTTCATCATGACGGGCGTGATGATCTTCCGTTACGGTTGGCGCGTCTTCTTCGGAAAATTCCATCACACCGTCGCCGAAGATCTTCGGAATCGGATTTTCTCGAAACTCACCGAGCTCGGTCCTTCGTTCTACCAACGCTCCCCCGTCGGCCAGCTGATGAGTCTGCTGACGAACGACGTGAACACGTTCCGTTCGGCGATCGGCGGAGGCATGGTCACGCTGATCGATTCGATTTCACTTCTCCTGATCACTCTGCCCCTCATGATTTGGATCTCGTGGGATTGGACGTGGAAGACCCTCGTCTTCATTCCGTTCGTGCCGTTCGTGATGAAGAGACTCGAGCGGCTCATCCACGAGTACTATCGGATTGAGCAAGACCGACTCGCCGAGCTCTCGGGTCGCGCGCAAGAAATCGTTTCGGGCGTTCGCGTGATCAAGAGTTTCGCACAAGAAGAAAACCAGCTCGCCTCGTTCAACGAAATCTCTCGGCGTTACGAGCATTCATGCAATCGCGTGGCGCTCGTGGATGCCGCATTCGGTCCGACATTCCGAAGCGCGATGATTCTCG
Organism: Bdellovibrionota bacterium; assembly: GCA_040384505.1. GTDB lineage: Bacteria > Bdellovibrionota > Bdellovibrionia > Bdellovibrionales > JAMPXM01 > JAZKJB01. The sequence continues at coordinate 4,151 of JAZKJB010000262.1, forward strand.
GGACCGTGGCCCTGCTTTGGTTCGGAACTCCGGAAGTGATGCGAGGAGCGATGACGCTCGGTTCGTTCGTCGCGTTCTTCGAATACGTGAAACGTCTCGTTTGGCCGATGAGCGCGATCGGCTTGAGTGCCTCGATGATCGAGCAAGGTCGCGCGAGCTTCGACCGGATCGGCGAACTTCTCGCGACCGAGACGGATATCCCCGACACTGGCGTTCACACGATCGAGAACTTCCAGACGCTTGAGCTGAAAAATCTCACGTTCCGTTACCCGAGTTCGGTTTCCGACGTCTTGTGCGACGTGAACCTTACGATTCGCGCAGGCGAAACGATCGGGATCGTCGGGCCCGTCGGAGCTGGCAAGACGACTTTGCTCCAACTCATCTGCCGCCTGCATCCCGCGCCTGCAGGCACGGTGCTGATCAATGGCGTCGATGTCGCCGACATCAAACGGGACTCTTTCACGAAGACCGTTTCTTATGTCACCCAAGACGTCTTCCTCTTCAGCGAATCCATCGGCGAAAACGTCGCACTCGGAATTCCGGCCTTCCCGGGCATCGAGCCCGTCGCGGAAGCCGCGCGCCTGGTGAACATCGACGACGAAATCCAACGCATCCCGAACCGCTATGATGCGCTTCTCGGGGAACGCGGTGTGAACCTCTCGGGTGGCCAGAAACAGCGCCTCACGATCGCGCGTGCGGTCATCCGTCAATCTTCACTCGTGATGCTCGACGACAGCTTGAGCGCCGTCGACGGCACGACCGAACGCGCGATCACCAACGAGCTTCGCCATGAAGCCACGCGACGGACCGTCGTTCTCGTTTCCCATAGACTGGCGACACTGAAGCACGCCGACCGCATCGTCGTGATGAATCGCGGCCGCATCGAAGCGATCGGCTCTCACGACGAGCTCGTCCGCACTTGTGCGACCTATCGACGGATCAACGAGCTCCAGACGAGCGCCGCGCAGGACGCGACCGCCGAGATGTATGGCTACTACTTCTCGGGCTTCGACGAGCCGCCCGGCATGATGCTATTCGAGGAGCGCGCGATCGGCGGCAGCCCCTTCCAATTCTCGACCACGGCGGTCGAGGCATTC
>JAZKJB010000263.1:0-4740 GCA_040384505.1 Bdellovibrionota bacterium
TCGCGCACGCGACATCGGATTGTAATAAAACTGAATCACATCGGACATGCGTCACCCCTTATGTTGGATCAGCGTTTCAATTTCGGGTCGAAGGCGTCGCGAAGTCCATCGCCGAGAAGATTGAACGCCAGCATGGTGAAGAACAACGCCATGCCTGGGTACAAGACCAAGTGCGGATAGCTTTTCGCTTTCCACCCATCGTTCGCCAAAACACCCCACGAGGAATACGGCGGCTGAAGGCCGAGGCCGATGAAGCTCAAGAAACTCTCGAACAAAATGTTCGACGGAATCTGGAACGTCAGCATGACGATGACGGGTCCGAGAATGTTCGGTGCGATATGCCGTGCGACGATACGCCAATCCGAAGCACCGAGGGCGCGAGCGCCTTCGACGTACAACATCTCTCTCACCTGAAGCACTTGTCCTCGTACGAGGCGCGCGAGCGAAATCCAGCCCACGACCGAAAGTGCCAAGAATATTCCGGTCAGCGCCTTCAGCTCGGGATTGTCGAAGATGTGAACCGAATTGAAGATCACTCCGACCAAGATCAAAAGTACGAGCGAGGGAATCGCATAGAGGATGTCGATGATCCGCATGAGAACGGAGTCGACCCAGCCGCCCAACCACCCGGAAGCAGCACCGTAGACGCTTCCGAAGATCAAAGAGAAGATCGCGGTGAAGACACCGACCGACATGGACATCCGCGCGCCGTACATGATGCGTGAGAGTTGATCGCGGCCGAGACTGTCGGTTCCGAGCAAGTTCTGCCCGTCCGGCGCCATCAAAGCACGATCGATGTTTTGAGTTTCGAAGGAGTAAGGTGCGAGCCATGGAGCGAAGATCGCCATCAAGCAAACGAAGATGATGAACCACAGCGAAACGACGGCACCGCGATTTCGCTTGAGCCGCTTCCATGCGTCGGACCAGAGACTCTTGCCAGGAGGTTTTGTGGCGGACTTCATGTGAGTTTGATCCTCGGATCGACGACCGTGTAGAGCAAATCGACGATCAAATTCGCGACGATCAACATCGCGGAGAACACAAGCGTGAGACCGAGGATCAATGGGTAATCGCGATTCGTCACACTCTGGACGAGATGCTTCCCCATCCCCGGAATACCGAAAACGATTTCGATGATGAACGAGCCCGACAGAACGCCCGCTATCAGCGGACCGGAGATCGTCAGAACCGGAATCAGCGAATTCTTCAGCACGTGCTTATAGAGAACGACTTGTGCGTTCACGCCCTTCGCACGAGCCGTGCGCACGAAATCCGCGTGGAGAACGTCGAGCATGCTCGAGCGAGTCATACGCGCGATGACGGCCGCGGGTCGCAAGCCCAAAGTTACGACCGGCAAAATGTAGTAAACCGGCGATTCCCAAAGTGCTGGCGGGAGGAAGCCGTGAAGCGCACCGAACGGAATTCCGAAGCTGAAGAACATGATGAAGAGCGGGCCGATGATGAAACTCGGGAGTGCCACGCCGCTGATCGCCCCGATCATTAAAAAGTTGTCTAGCAAACTGTTATGTTTCGAAGCTGCGAGCACGCCGATCGGAATTCCGAGGATGAATGCGAGGATCATCGAGTAAAAGCCAAGTTGAAAACTCACCGGCAACGTCTCGGCGATCATCGTCGAGATCGGTCGCCCGATGTACTTGTACGACTCCCCGAGATCACCTTTCGTGAGCTGTACGAGGTAGTTCGTGTACTGCGTGACGAGCGGCTCGTTGAGCCCGTACTTCGCTTCGATGTTGGCTTTGATCTCCGGGGGCAACGCCTTTTCCGCGTCGAAGGGTCCGCCGGGAAGGAAACGTAAAAGCAAGAACGTCAGAGTCGCGATCACCCAGATCACGAAGCCCGCTTCGAGAAGTCGCTTGGTCACGAAGACCGCCAGCTGACCCTTCACGACAGCGTAAGTCGCAGCCGCAAGGGACCAACCCAAGAGAATCCACCAGAGGATCGGATGAATGTCGAAGTCCGTGAGATCGACACCCACGATGACAGCGACTAGGGCGACTAGGCCCCAACCCAGAACGCGTCCGATCACTGGAGCTCGACTCCCTTGTACTCGTAGCGTTCCATGATGTTGATCGGATAGTTCTTCACGCGCTTGGAAACCAACAAGTGGTTCGTCCCTGCGTAGAGCGGGATCACCGGCACGTCGTCTTCCGTCATCAACTTTTGAGCTTCGGCGTAGATCGCTTTGCGTGTCTCACGCTCGATCGCGCCCGCCGCTTTCATGATGAGGTCGTCGAACTTCGTGCTCTTCCAGTTCGTGTGGTTGTTGTCGGAGAAACTCGCCATCACGGTCATGAAGTTGTCCGGGTCCGGGTAATCGGCGAGCCAGCCGAAGCGGAAGAGATGCGGCGGGTCCGTCTTCAACGTGTTCAGGTAGACCTTCCACTCTTCGTTCTTAAGCTCGACGTTGATGCCGAGGTTCTTCTTCAGCTGCGCTTGGATGTTCTCGGCTACCCGCTGATGGTTTTCGTTCGTGTTGAACTTGATCTCGATCGTCGGGAACTTCGCCACGTCAGCAAAGCCCGCCTGCTTCAAGAGGTCCCGGGCCTTCTCGGGATTGAACGTCGAACCGATGTTCGCTTCGTACGCGAGAACGCCCGGCGGAATCCAGCTCGAGAGCGGAACTTCGCCGCCCGCCAACATCTGCACGATCTCTTGGCGGTCGATCGCAGCCGCGATCGCTTTGCGAACGAGCGGCTTGTCCATCGGCGCACGATGCGTGTTGATGCCGTAGTAGTACATGACGAGCATGTTCTCTTGCTTGTGCTCAGGGCGCTCTTTCAATTTGCGGAGCTCGATCGACGGAAGACGATGAACGCTATCGAGCTTGTCGGAGTCGAAGAGATTGATGGCCGTCGACTGCTCGGGGATCATGTATCCCGCGACGTATTTCACTTTCGCTTTGTCACCGAAGTAACCGTCGTTTCGCTCCATCACGAGCATCTTGTCGTGCTGCCACGACTTCAAATTGAACGCGCCGAGCGTGACGATGTTGGCCGGTTCCGTCCACTTGTCGCCGTGCTTCGCCACGACGTCGGCGCGAACCGGATAAGTCGAATGATGAGTCATGAGCGAAGGGAAATATCCCATCGACTTGTCGAGCTCGACCGAAAGCTCGTTCGGACCCGAGATCTTCACGCCGACTTGGTCCCAGGGAACCTTACCTTCGTTGTACGATTTCGCGTTCTTGATCGCGAACAGGAAGTAAGCGTACTCGCTCGCGGTCTCTTTCGCGAGAAGGCGCTTCCAACCATCGACGACGTGTTGGGCCGTGAAAGGCTGACCGTCGCTCCATTTCGCATCCGCGCGAAGCGTGAACTTCCACTTCTTCGCTTGGTCGCTCGACTCCCACTTGGTCGCGAGCCCAGGTGTCAGGCCCAGCTCTCGGTCAGCCAAGTTATAGTTCACGAGGCCTTCCATGATGTTTTGCGTGATGAGTGAAGAAGTCGTGTCGGACGACTTGTGCCAGTCGAGCGAAGGCGGCTCGCTGACGAGATTGATGCGAAGAGTTTCGGTCGACTTCAGCGAGAGTTTTTCGCCGCCGGGCAAAACCACTTCGATGTCATTCGAACGTTTCGTGCATCCGACCATCGCAACGGTCATGACGAGCGCTGCAACCAAGAATTTCGATTTCATGTTCTCTCCCCCGCTTCATTTCTGAAGTCGGGGCGAGAATCGCTTTATGGTCGAGGTTGGTCAAGAATTCCGAAGTGATCGCGCGCATTTCGCGAGCTCGGGTGACACCAGTCGCACGATGGCTCTGGTGTCACTTTCGGTGGCGAACGATCACCACACTTCGCGAGTGGGGACGCGTTCGTCGACATGAACGCCGACTGGTTGGATCAACCAACGAAGGCTGTGCCCACCACCGCTATAGAGAAGACTGTAGATCTGGTAGTTCCGAACGACCTTCTTCACGTAGTTTCGCGTTTCGATGAACGGGATGTGCTCGACGAACTCATCCATGTCGAGAGTCCCGAAGTTCCGCACCCAGGCGTGGACGCGGTGCGGTCCCGCGTTGTAGCCGGCCGCGACGAGCGGAATGCTCCCGCTGAATTTCTCGAGCAAACGCTGCAGGTAACGTGAGCCGAGGCGAATGTTGACCTCGGGCTCGAGCAGCGACTTCGATTCGAACGAGTTGATGCTAAGCAGACTCGCGACCTGACGACCGGTGAACGGCATGATTTGCATCAATCCCAAGGCACCGACCGGTGAATGAGCATCGGAGCGATAGTGGCTCTCCGCGCGCATGATCCCCCAGATGAGCTCTTCGGGAACGGACGTCGCACGCGAGCTCTGTGCCACCGCAGGCGACCAAGCCTTCGGGTAAGCATGTTCCCAGAACATGCGGCTCTCGCCTCGAAGGCCCCCGCGCAAGCGCTGTGCTCCGAAACCGAGATCGCCGATATAACTCGCGCGATAGAAATTCTCCACGAGAGCATACTCGGTCATCAGGAGTTTTCGATCTTCCGTGCGCCTGGCGCGTTTCTCGATCTCACCGAGCTCACGTCGAGCGGAATCGCGTAAACCGACGAAAGCGAGATCGCGAGCGCGTTCGAAACGCTGCGCGAGACTCGCGTTGCTGAACGCATTCTCCTCGGCCACCGGAGCGAGATCGCCCTCTTCCACCTCTTCGTCGCCCGCCACTTCAGTCGACGCGTCGTATTCTTCTGCAGCGTCTGCGACCGCTTCTGCTGCGACCTTCAACTCTTCTTCGCTAGG
>JAZKJB010000264.1:0-4222 GCA_040384505.1 Bdellovibrionota bacterium
CTTCATCGAGAAGTATCTGAAGTGAGATAGAGCTCGGGTCTGCGGTCGCGGAAGAAGCCGAAGGCCGCGCGATTTCGACGGATCGCCTCGAGATCGAAGGAGGCATCGATCACGCCTGTCTCCTCTCGGCCGAGCTCGGCTACTTTATTTCCGCGATGATCACAGATGAATGAATGTCCGTAAAAAGTTTGTTGAAGCTCACGACCCGTGCGGTTCGCGGCGACGACGGGCACGACGTTGGAAACCGCGTGACCGATCATCGCTCGCTGCCACGGATCCTTGGTGTCGAAGCCGGGTTCCTCGGGTTCGGTGCCGATCGCCGTCGGATACATCAGCACGTCGGCACCCAAGAGCATCATCGACCGAGCCGCCTCCGGATACCATTGATCCCAGCAGATCCCGACGCCGATCTTTCCGTACTTCGTCGCCCAAACTTTGAAGCCGGTGTTCCCGGGCCGGAAATAGAACTTCTCTTCGTATCCGGGGCCATCGGGAATATGGGACTTTCGGTAGATCCCCAGAACCGACCCGTCGGCGTCGATCATCGCTAGCGAATTGAAGTAGCTTTGGCCGGCATGTTCGAAGAACGAAACGGGGAGCGCGACTTTCAGATCTCGCGCGAGCTCGCTGAAGTGCGCGATCGTCGGATGCCCTTCGAGCGGTTTCGCGAGGGAAAAGTACTCGTCCTTTTCCAAGGTACAGAAGTAAACGTTCTCGAAGAGCTCGGGCAAGAGGATGACTTGAGCTCCGCGCTTCGCGGCTGCGAGCACGAGATCGGTGACTTTACCCACGTTCGCTGATGTGTCGGTCGAGAAGCTCGTTTGGATGGCGGCGACGTTGATCAATCTCAGGGGTCCTCTCTCAAATCGGCTGTTGTTGACTCATACAATGGAAGGCTCCGCCTCCCGTCAAGATCGCTTTTGACGGAAGCCCGATCGTCTTCCTCGTGGGAAAACATTGGCGGATTGCAGTGACGGCGGCTTCGTCGTTTGGAGCTCCGTAAGTCGGGACGACGACGGTCGAGTTCCCGATGTAGAAATTGAGATAGCTCGCCGGCATCAAATCGCCGTCTTCGTTCAACACCCGACCCGGTGAAGGAACGCGGGTGATGCGGAGCTCGCGACCTTTCGCATCCGTGAAGCCTCGAACGTCGCGGTCGATCGACTCGAGAATGTCTTTGTTCGGATCGTCTTGGTCGGAGGAAGAGTGGATGATGACGTGCCCGGGAGAAACGAAGCGCGCGATCGTATCGACATGACCATCGGTGTGATCGTTGAGGAGCCCCTGGCCTAGCCAGAGGACTTTCGTCACGCCGAGCGAGTCGCGAACGAGCTCCTCGATCTTTTCCTTCGTCATGCCGGGATTGCGATTGGGATTGAGCAAGCATTGCTCCGTCGTGATGCAGGTCCCTTCGCCGTCGACTTCGAGAGAGCCTCCTTCGCAGATCCAAGGGAGCGCGAACTCCGGGTAGCCTGCGGCCGATGCGATTTTCTCGGCCACGACCGGGTCGTGCGGGAGATCGAATTTTCCTCCCCAGCCGTTGAATCCGAAGCGCATCGTCGCGATCTCGCCGGAAGTTCCTTTCAAGAAAACCGGTCCGGTATCGCGCAACCAAATGTCGCCGAAAGGTACGAGATGCAGCCGCACCGGAAGATGACCGAGTCTTCGTTCGGCCAAAGCGCCCGAGGCGATGTCGGGAACGAGGATCTCCATCTTCTCGCCGCGAACGTCACCCTTTTCCGGGTCGAGGTCCGCGATCGCTTCGCAAAAGGAGACGAACTCCTCGCGGGCCGGCTCGAGATCCTCGAGCCAGAGATCTTCCGCGCTCGGCCACGCGAGCCAAACTGCGGCGTGACGTTCCCATTCGGCAGGCATGCGATATCCGGCGGACTTCGGTGTCATGTCTTTTCCTTGGTGATGAGGGAGGTATCTTTCGTCAAATAGGAATGAATGCCATCGGCCATCTTGCGGCCTTCGGCGATCGCCCACACGATGAGCGAAGCGCCTCTTCGTGCGTCTCCGGCGGCGAAGACACCTCCGGTCGACGTCATCATCCGTCGATCGGTCGCGATCGGCTCACGTCGAAAACCGATCGCGATCAAGACGAGATCGGCCTCGAGTCGAGTCGTCGAGCCGGCGACTGGCGTCGGTGCGCCGTCCTTCCACTCGATCGTTTCGACGTCGAGACCGGTCACTCCGCCGTCGTCGCCGACGAGCCGTTGCGAAGAGATGCACCACTCACGCCGGGCTCCTTCTTCGTGCGCGTGCGAGGTTCTGAATATCGTCGGCCATTGCGGCCAAGGATTCGCATCGGGTCGCGAGTTCGGGGGCCGCTGCTGAACTTCGAGCTGAACGATGGACTTGGCACCCTGTCTCTTCGCGGTTCCGATGCAATCGGACCCCGTATCGCCGCCGCCGATCACGAGAACCGACTTTCCTCGTGCATCGAGCTCGAGGTTCTTCTTCCGACCTGCGACGACGAGGTTCTGATCGATCAAATAGTCCATTGCGAAGTGAACGCCCGGCAGATGGCGGCCGGGGATCGCGAGGTCGTTCGGCTTCTCGGCGCCGGTCGCGAGGCCGACGGCATCGAAATCTTTTCGTAGATCGTCGAGCGCGACGTCGCGACCGAGAGTGACCGAAGTGCGAAACTCGACGCCTTCCGCTCTCAGCTGGTCGAGGCGGCGGTCGATCAAATGCTTTTCCATTTTGAAATCCGGGATGCCGTAACGAAGAAGACCGCCGAGCTCTTCTTGCTTCTCGAAAACGGTGACGGAGTGACCGCGTCTCGCGAGCTCTTGTGCAGCGGCGAGTCCGGCAGGACCCGAGCCGACGATCGCGATCTTCTTCTCCGTCTTCTTCGATGGGAGCCGGGGCGAGATCCAACCTTCTTCGAAGCCGCGATCGACGATACGGCGTTCGATCGACTTGATCGTGACGGGCTCGCTATGAAGGTTCAGGACACATGCCGATTCGCAAGGAGCCGGGCAGAGTCGCGAGGTGAACTCGGGGAAATTGTTCGTCGCGTGAAGGCGATCGAGAGCCTCTCGCCAGCGGCCGGCGGCGGCGAGCTCGTTCCACTCCGGGATCAAGTTCCCGAGCGGGCAGCCGGTTTCGGTGTGGCAGAACGGAACTCCGCAATCCATGCAGCGCCCGGCCTGGACGCGAACGACGGATTCCTCGGCGGGCTTCGAAACTTCGCGGAAGTCGAGGATGCGTTCGCCGATCGGTCGATATTCGGGCTCCGAGCGCTCGTGCTCGATGAAGCCGCGCGGGTCACCCATACGCAGGCGCCCTTTCGACGGCGAGAATGCGTTGTAGTTTTTTGCGTTGTTCACCGAGAAGCGCCGATTTGTATTCGAGTGGTGTCACGACGACGAACGCTTTCATCTCGACGGCCCAATTGGTGAGGATGGCTCTCGCGACAGCGCTTCCGGTCTCGTACGCGTGAAGTTCGATCAAGCGGCGAAGCTCCAACTCGCGGCCCGACTCTTCGAGCATCGAGAGCTCGACCGACATCGAGCCGACGCGGCTCTTGAACGTTCCATCGTGGTCATAGACGTACGCGTGGCCTCCCGACATTCCGGCCGCGAAGTTGCGACCGGTTTCGCCGAGGACGACGACTTCTCCGCCGGTCATGTATTCGCACGCGTGGTCTCCCGTTCCTTCGACGACGGCGACGGCACCACTGTTTCTCACCGCGAATCGTTCGCCGACCTTTCCGCGGAAGAAGGCTTTCCCCGCGGTCGCGCCGTAGAGACAGGCATTGCCCGCGACGACCTGCCCGGTCCCGTCGGGATCCGACCAAGGCGGATTGACGACGATTCGTCCTCCCGAGAGTCCTTTGCCCACGTAGTCGTTCGCGTCGCCGTGCAAGCGTAACGTAATTCCTCTCGACAAGAACGCACCGAGCGATTGCCCGCAAGTTCCATCGAGATCGAGAACGATCGATTCGTCGGGGAGACCGCGGGAGCCGTAGCGGCGTGCGATCTCGCTCGAGAGTTTCGTGCCGATCGTGTGGTCGGTGTTCCGCACCTGGAGACGCGTGCGGGTGGGATACTTCGAGTGCAAGGTTTCGCTGCAAACTTCGATGAGCGTGTCGTCGATGCTCGGCAGGGTTTCGATCTTCTTCTTTTCCATGTGGCGATTCACCGTTTTCACGTTGGGGATGATGGAAGTCGGGGTGATGAGGAGGGAGCTGAGATCGAGGGTTCGCGCCTTC
>JAZKJB010000265.1:0-10131 GCA_040384505.1 Bdellovibrionota bacterium
TTCAGATAGTCGAGTTTACGTTCCGAGTAGATCTTCGCGTACGAAAGAGCACCCGTCTCGATTCCAGCGTCGTCCTTCATGAGAACGCGCGCATCGAGATCGAGGTCCGCAGCTTGGAGACAGAGCGAATCCGCTTTCCCTGACTTCAACTGACGGCAGTCACCCGATTTCGCGAAAGCTTCCAGGCGCGACGAGGCTTCGTCGTGTGAACCGGCTTCGTATGGAAGGCGAGCGCGCTGATAACGAACCGAATGAGCGAGCGGGCCTTTCGGTGAGAGACGGAGATAATGATCGTACGCCTTTTGGCGCATCTCGATCGACTCCGGTCCTTTCGGAGCCGCTTCCGCCATTTCCACTTCGCCCGCGATCGAAGCATCCAGGATCTGGATGGCTTCTTTGTCGCCGTTCTTCGCCGGATTGATCGCGAGAAGTGAAGTCTTATGATACATCGAAACAGCTTCCGATGATTTCTTCAGCTCGCGAGCGATCTGCGCCGCGAAGAAGTTCATCTGCAGATCCGATTGAAATTGCGAGTTGTAAGCGACGTAAGCGCCGAGCAGGAGCTCCGACGGCTTCATGCTTTCGCCTTTGTTCCAATCCGTGACGAGGTTGCGAAGACGTTTGCGCAAATTCTCGCACTCGGTTTCCGCGAGCTTGCAGCCCGCTTTCTTCCAAAGACCGACGGCTTTCTCGACCGTCACGAGTGTTCCTTGCTTGTCACCGAGATCGTACTTCACTCGAGCGACCCGAATGAGGTTCTCGAGAGATGCCTCTCCTTCGGGATCGAGATCGGCGACCAGAGCCCAAGCTTCGAGAGCCGGGCGCTTTTGACCGAGACGTTCCGCTTCCGATGCGAAGTACTTCATGATGCGAAGTTTCGCGTGCTGGGGAGCGAGCTCGGCAATACGAGCTGCATCTCCCGACTTGATCGTGCCGCGCGCATAGAAGGTCGCGAGATCGCTCGCGACTTCTTCTTGGAAGTTCAAATCCAGCGTCGGACCGTTGGTCGAATCGCGCTTCAACATTTCAGGGTTGCGCAAGATCGAGATCAGGCCTGCGACGGCAGTGTCTTGCTCGTCGAGGTTCAAGTGGCACCAAGCGATCCGATGCGCGATCGGGCCACGCTTGTACTTCTTCGCCATTTTCAACGCGACTTCGTAATCGGCGAGAGCCTTCGAGAATTCCGAGCGCATGTAGCGGCGTTCGGCGCGGCCGATGTAAGATTCACCGAGGATTTCGTTCGAGTGCTTCGCTCCGCCCTCTTTGATCAGGCGATCGTAGATGGCTTCCGCTTTCGCAGGTTGGTTCACGAGTTTGTGGAGAAGCGCCATATGGATGAGAAGCATCCCGCGCTCACGTTGATCGGTTTCGTTTTCCGCCGCGGCATAAAGTTCGAGAGCACGACGACGATCGTTGAAAGCACCGGTGCAACCCTTAGTGCCGCTCTTGCAGCCTTGCTTCGCTTCGTTCATTTCGCGAATTCGAGCGCGGTCCGAGTAGAGATCGGCCAGGCGTGCACGCACGGGCGCGAGACTCACCGTTTCGTCTTCTTGGGCCTTCTTCAACGCGAGCTCGAGCTTTTCGATGACGATCGAGTGCGTGTCCTCGTCCATCTTCTCGTTCGCACCGGCGATGACGGCGGAAGTCACGATCAAGAAACCCATAAAGAAAGCGACCACCCGTTTGAGTAGGATGCGCCAATCCAAAGTTCCTATGGTCAACTCTGCAGAATTCATCATGTTCATTCCCATCCCCGGACCCTAGTTGGGACTCCTCGAAGTCCACATCTCTCGCAACCCGGGTGCCGCGAAGGTTTGGGGCTCAGCTCGAAACCAGGGCCCAAGCCCGTCTATCGGCGCGACGATCGGGAAGAATTTTCTTCATCTGGGGTGACGCAATTGAGCGCTAAAATGGCTGGCGAGATCGCCATTGCGGGAGGGAAATCGCATCGAAATGCTATGGAATCGGGACGTTTCGGAAATTAAAAAAGCCGCCTGGAACGGCGGCTTTGCGAAGGAAAAGCGAAGTGCGTTTCGCTCGTACGACTTTACGTCACTTGCGATTGCGCGGATTGTTGCGCTTGATCATCTTCTTCTTTTTGATCAGACGCTTCTTCTTGTGACGAGCTGCCGGGTTCTTCTTGCGCGAAACTTTCTTTTTACGAGCCATGTGCCGCCCTCCTGTTGGTTAACCCCAACCTGGATGGATTTCGCTCTCGGGGCAAGGAAAAATCACCTCGAGCCAAAGAGAGCGAGCATCTCGTCGACCCAAGCCGGGACCTCGACCGTCGCCGGACCTCTTCTCAACTCGCGAAACCGCAAGCTGACGTCGGACGCATTCGGGTTGATCTCGAAAGTCTGCGCCGAGGGAGGAACATGCATCACGAAACCAGCCGCGGGATAGACCTGACCGCTGGTTCCGATCGCAGCGAAGACGTCGCAGTTCTCGAGAAGTGAAAAAGTCCTGTCGAGCTCGAGCGGCATCTCGCCGAACCAGACGATATGAGGTCTCAGGGTCCCGGTCTTCCCACAGCAAGGACACGAGGTTTCTTTCGCGATCGGCAGTCGCCAATCGTGGACCGCGCCGCTCTCCTGGCAGCGCACCTTCGCCAACTCACCATGGATGTGGATCAGCGCCTTTGATCCCGCGCGCTCGTGAAGATCGTCGACGTTTTGTGTGACGACGAGAACGTCGGCCCGACTGAGCTTCTCGAGACGAGCCAACGCCTCATGGGCCGCATTCGGCCTGATGAGGGGATCGCTCAACTGCGCTCGTCTCGCGTTGTAGAATTGCTGAACGAGCTCCGGATTTCGAAGATATCCGTCGATCGACGCGACGTCTTCGATGCGATGATTTTCCCAGAGACCGTCGTGGTCCCTGAACGTCTTGATTCCCGATTCCGCGGAGATACCCGCGCCCGTCAAAATCACGATCGATGCCATGATCGATCTTCACTCGAACGCGGGCCCGCTGTCACGGAGTCGGAGACGGCGTCGGCGAAACCATCCACGGACCCGATGTCGTGCCCGACGTCGTTCCCTGCTGCTGTTGTTGTTGCGGTACGGGAAGAGCGTAGCCAGGAACCGAGCCGTTGGATCCATACGGGAACGAGGGATCGCGGAAGCCCGTGGAACCCGTGTCGTAGGTACCGGCCGTTCCTGAAGTGGTCGGCCCCGTGCTTCCATTCGTACTCGTGTCACCGACTCCGGTCCCGAAACTCGGCGCCGTCGTCGTCGTGGTGGTGGCCGTGGTCGGAGCCGACATCACTCCTCCATTCCCTGCATTCGGGCGAGTGGTCGGAAGTGACGTCCCACTTCCCGGCGCCGAAGTGCCAAGCGTGTTTCCGTTCGTCGCGCCGTTGAGCGGCGTGCCGAGTTGGTTCGGCGCCGTCGAGCCGCTCGCGGTACCGGTCGTCGAAGTTTGCGCTTGGGCCGATCCCATCGCGAGCGCGAGTCCAGTCGCTGAGAAGATCAGTGCGAAGAGTTTCATCATCCACCTCCAAAGGTCATGAGGTGGTCATTCTAATTCAGAGTGCCAGTTAGTGAGGCCGTGTTGCCAAAACTGCATTCGCGTTTCACTTTTGATTCGTCGGGTCCCAGCTGACGTGCAGGTCTTCGTTGAGATCGTCGAGAACGGCGAGGTCGCCTTCACTCATCTCGAAGTCGAAAATTTCCCCATTTTCTTCGATCCGTTCGCGATGTGTCGACTTCGGCAAAACGACGAGGCCTTTCTCGAGACACCAACGCAAGAGGACTTGAGCGGGCGACTTTCCCAGGGACTCGGCGACTTTCGCCACACGCCGGTCTTTCAAACGCTTCCCCCGAGTGAGCGGCGAGTAAGCTTCGATCACGATCTTCTTCTCGGCGCAGTAATCGAGCAGATCACGCTGGAAGAGGAACGGGCTGAACTCGACTTGATTCACCGCGGGCACATCACCGAGGCGATCTGCGAGCTCCTCCAGATGTTTGATGGTGTAATTGCTGACGCCGATCGATTTCGCCCGACCCGACTTCGCGATCTCTTTCATCGCGCGCCACGAGTCGAGTCGAAGCTTCGGCACCGGCCAATGAATGAGATAGAGATCGACGTACTCGAGACCGAGCTCAATCACGCTCGAGTCGAAAGCCCGCATTGCTTCGTCGTAACCGTGATCGTCGTTCCAGAGCTTCGTCGTAACGAAGACGTCCTTGCGTGGGATTCCGCACTCTCGTACCGCGCGTCCGACGTCGGCTTCGTTTCCGTACATCGAAGCGGTGTCGACATGGCGATACCCGAGCTCCAACGCCGCTCGCACGGCATCGACCGTCGTCTTTCCCGGGCGCGATTGATACACGCCGAGGCCCAAGATCGGGATCGAGCGTCCATCGTTCATCTTGATACGAGACTTCGAATCGAGCTTCGCCATGTTGACGATGCTAACGGCACTCGGGACATAATGGAAACCAAGATGAAATACCCCGTCACTCCGGCGATCCACATGCTCCGAGAAAACGATGTGCCGTTCGTACCCCATCTCTTCCGCTACCAGGAAAAGGGCGGGACGTCGCATTCTTCGAGAGAGCTCGGCGTCGCCGAGCACGCGGTGATCAAGACGCTCGTCATGGAAGACGAGACGAAGGAACCTCTCGTCGTTCTCATGCACGGCGACCGCCAAGTTTCGACCAAGGAGCTCGCTCGGCAAATCGGCTGCAAAAGCATTGCGCCGTGTAAGCCCGAGGTCGCCGATCGTCACTCCGGTTACCAGATCGGTGGGACTTCGCCCTTCGGGACGCGAAAGAAGATGCGGCTCTTCGCGGAGCGATCGATCTTCGCGATGGAAAAGATTTGGATCAATGGAGGAGGAAGGGGTTTTCTCGTCGAGATCGCGCCCGCGGACCTGCAGCGCGTCCTCCAACCGACCCTCGTCGACGTCGCTCTCACCGTTCGTCAGGATTGAGTTAGTTCCCGATTTTCCGTTATGGGTTCGATAAGAAACTTGATGCCTTCGCGGTGCGTTTTAGAAAAAGAACAGAGTGCTCTCGCGAGGCGGACCGGTACAATCAAAGTAACTAAGAGGAGGGCCGTCATGGATAGACGCCTGTTCGTTGGGTTTCCGATCGTCGTGGATTCGAGCCTCACTGCCGCTCTTAAAAGAACCAGAATCAGCGCCGATAAAAAGGAAATGGAGATCGACTGGGTACCCGGTGCGAACTACCACATCACCTTGTGCTTTCTCGGTCCAGTCGGTGAAGAGCAACGTCCGATCGTCGATCGGATCCTAGAAAACGTCGCGGCGTCTTCTCCTCCGATCTCGACGTCGATCCGCGGCCTCGGCGCTTTTCCCGACGATCATCACATGCGCGTCCTCTGGGCCGGCGTCCGTAAAAGCCGCGCGCTCACCGGCCTCCAGGAGCGATTGCAAGACGCGCTCGTCGCCGAAGGCTTCCGCCGTGACGAACGAGATTTCGTCCCGCATCTCACGCTCGGCCGCTTGAAAAAGATGCGAAGTGGAAAGGATCTCCTCTCCCCTTACGTGAGAACGAGCTTTGGCGACGTCGACATCAAAGAGATCGTCCTCTACGAAAGCTTGATCCACGGATCGCGACCACGCTACGAACCGCTTCGCCGCTTCGAACTCGGCGGAGTCGTCGAGGAAGCCGACGACGCGGTCGGCGCGCTCTTCGCGCCGGCGTTCTGATTCATCATGAAGAAGTCGATCTCCTCGCGTTCATTCAAGCTCCTGGGACTCGCTGCGAGCCTCGGACGCAAGGAGATCACGCAAACCCTGAAGGAACAGTTCGCGAAAGGCGTCGACGAGATCGCGTCGGGCCGCCTCAAGAATCGCATCGATCAAGCGAGGATGCTGACCGAACAGCTCTCGCAACTCAAAGGGGCCGCGATGAAAGCGGGCCAGCTCTTGAGTCTCGATGCGGGAGACTATTTTCCACCGGAAGCCGTCGAAATCCTTTCGAAGCTTCAAGGTAAGGCCGAACCCGTTCCCTGGGACGAGCTGCGCACGGTGATCGAAGGCGATTTGGGTGAAGAGAAGATCGCGCAGTTCGAGACGCTTTCGATCGAACCGAGTGCCAGCGCTTCGATCGGCCAAGTTCACCGGGGACGCCTTCGAGGCCGAGACGTCGCGATCAAGATTCAATATCCGGGCGTCGCCGACTCGGTCGAATCCGACCTCAAAATTCTGAAGACGGTCGCGCAGAGTCTGCTCACGCTCACGGGAAGGCGAATCGATCTCGACGAGCTCTTCCTCGAGCTCGCGATCGTGCTGAAGCAAGAAGCGGATTACACGCTCGAGCTCGCGAACATGAAAGAATACGGAACGTATCTCGCGGGCGACGACGACTTCGCCGTTCCCGTTCCGATCGAGTCGCATTCCTCTCGGCGAGTCCTCACGATGACCTGGGAGAGCGGCCAGACGCTCAACGATTGGCTGAAGACGAAACCTTCGATCGAAGACAGGACGCGAATCGGGAAGAGACTCCTCGATCTCTACACTCGTGAATTCTGGGATTGGGGCTTCGTGCAGACCGATCCCAATTACGGGAATTTCCTCATCAGGTCGAACCCTTTGAAACTCGTGATCTTGGATTTCGGAGCGACTCTTCGCTATCCGATGGAATTCCGCCGCGAGTATCGAGAGCTTCTTCTCGCGATGGGAACGGGCGATCCACGAAAGATCGTCGAAATCTCGATCGCACAAGGCCTCATCGACGAACGCGAATCCGCCGAGACGAAACGCAAGCTCGCCGACATGATGCTCTTGAGTCTCGAGCCCTTCTCCCCGGAGAAACAACCGTTCGCGTTCAAAAACGAAGATTACGCACGGCGGACCCGCGAAGTGATCCAGGATTTCACGCAAAGCCTCAAGTACTCTCCGCCTCCGCGACGAGTCCTCTTCCTCCACCGCAAACTCGGCGGCGTGTTCGCGTTTCTCAAACGCCTCGATGTCGAGCTCGACATGGCTCCCTACTGGGACCGAATGGTTCACAAGACCCTTTGAACGAATGTCCCGTTTGTTTCGATCAAGCGGCGAAACCCTGACAAACGCGGCGTCGGCCGCGCAGCTCTCTTCATAACGTCGACCTTTCGTAGCCACCGGCCCGCTTTCGGCAGGAGACTCTCCGGGCGATCAACAGTCTCCAAGGAGGAAGCTTATGAAAACACCGATCGGTCTCTTAGTGGCGGCGATGGCTTTCGCCACGAGCGCGAACGCAGCCGACATCTTCGTCCGTCCCGCACGCGGTTCGGATCTCACTCGTGCCCAACAAACCGAAGTCACGGATCTCGTGAGCAAGGCGGTCCACTCGATGCCCGAGCACAATCTCGTGTCGGTCGAGGGTGACGCGGACTTCGTCCTGCAACCCTCCATCGTTTCGCGCGGTGAACAGCAACTCCTCCGCATCGAAAAACAAAAAGACGGTCAGGTCATGGCGATGAGCGAAGAGCCGATCAACTCGGTCAACGCATCGAACGATCGCGCGATGGCGGTCACCGAAACAGCTTTGCAAGAAGACACTTACGTCGGCCAATCGAGCGAATCGGATGACGGCGGAACGCAAAGTGCCACCACGACGAGCGCGAGCGAAGCGAGCAACGAAGTCGTCGGCGCGAGCCCGATCATGGGTCAACGCGAATTCCCGGGCTTCTTCCAACTCGCCGTCGGGCCATCGTTCGGTCTCGGCATGGACACGGACGCGGTGATGACGAACGTCATGGCGGCTTACAACTACACGTTCAGCGACGGTGTGATCGGGAAAGGCTTCGTCGACGGTAACTTCGGTTCCGGCTCCGACAGCGCCCGCTTCATCAACGTCGGCGTGGGCGGTGAATTCTATCCGAGCCAAAACTTGATTTCCTTCGGTAAACCGTACGTCGCAGCCGATGCGGGCTACGCCTTCACTCGCGACAACGACGACAACACCGAAGACGGAATCGCAGTTGGCGCCGGCGTCGGATTCAAGTTCGCGGCCGCCGCCTTGAACATGGACGTCAACCTCCATTACACGCTCTTGACGGAGCAGATCGACTCGACGAACCCGTCGGTCTTCGGAGTCCGTCTCGCGGTGAACTTCTAAAAAGAGAACTTGGAACTGGAGAATCTCGAAGCTCGGCGGAGAAATCCCCGAGCTTTTTTTTCGGTGCCTCAGAAGGGCAAGCACTTCATGCGAAGTCTTGGCTCCGCCGCGATCACCATTTGCCCGCGCTGGACGAACTGGTCGACGTCGGTTCCGCCGTCGGTCATGTACTTCGCGTTCTGCGCGAAGACTTCGCCTACGATCTCGGATGCGTCGTCGTGACATTGGAAGAGCTCGGTCAGCTTCTTTTCATTCGCCGACGAACGATTCGCCAACACTTCACGCAACTCGCCTTTGTTCTTCTTCACGAACGTCCCGATGTCGCGAATGCGCGACTGCACGGACGCTTTCCCGAAACTCCCCATGAGCTTCAAGACTTCCATGCGGTCCGCACTGTCCTTGAAGAAACCATGGAGGACCCGCCACGCGATGAGCTTCCCCGTATCCATCAACGTCGAAGCCGGCGGCTCGCCGTACTTGAGAAGATAGGAGAAGATGGCTTTTTGCATCTTCGTTCCATCCGCTTTCCCCTCGCCCATTTTCTTGATGAAGGGCTGGAGGATCGGGAACGCACTCCAAACTTCGTCATGATCGAGGATGTCGTTCCGGTTCTTGTCATGACGAGCGAAGATGCTCTCCGCGTAGTGGAGGATGGGGATCATCGAGCGAAGCTCGGTCGCTTCGACCGGGAGGTCGATCGCGCCCTTGGTGCGACCCGCTTCCTCCAGCGCGGTGACGAGAGCGCGTGCGCGGTCCCCGGCCCGGTCTTCGTTCACCCACTTCACCATGTGCGGAAGATTCGGGAAGAACTCCGCGAAACGAAGGATGAACTTCTCGCGGAAACAATTCGTGCCGAGCTGAACTTTACCGAGGACGTCGAGTGTCGGGAGCCCACAACCGTCGCGAACCATGCTTTCGTGAATCTCGTCGGCGACTCCACCGCCGCCCATCACGAAGTGGAACCACTCGACGCCTTCGCGAACGCTCATGCGCTCGCTGCCATCGGAAACGGACGTGAAGATGCCACCTTCCATGAAGGTTCGTGTTCCCGCGGAGTTGTTGCGAACGTCCATGAAGCCGAGCTCGGCGCCGATGTCTTTCACGTCGATATAGACTTCTTGAGCTTCACTCTCGAGAAGGCCCTCGGCCTCACGTGCCGCTTTCGAATCGTGGGTCCAGCCTTTCATGACCGATTTCACCAGAACTCGAAGGACGTTCAGCTTGTCGAGATCGTAGCGGCGAAGGGCCGGAGTTTCGCCGCGTGGAACGACGACCAGTCGATGTTTTTCGTCGTGCGCGAGAGGACGGCCTTCCGAGTAGAACGTGAGAAGATCGTCGCGAGATCTCATCGCGAGGTCCGAATCGGATTTCGCGATTCCGGCATTCAATAAGGCGGCTTCCGAGGACAGTTCGCGTTTCAGTGCCGAATGCTCGAGACTCACGCCACGACCGAACGCCGCGATGATGATCTTTTGCCCGAAGGTCCAATCCTTCAGCGCCTGCTTCACCGTCGCCAATTGCTCGGGACCGAAGAAGAGCGATTTTTGTGCGCGGTCCTTCTTCGAGTTTCCGTAGAACAGTTTACCGAAAAGCGTCGGCAAGAGTCGATTCAACGTCGGCGCAGACACGCCGTCGGGCATGTAGCCCTTGTCCGACATCGCCGTGATCGCCGCTTCCCAATCGCCGATCGGAACGCCTTTGTCGTGATTGCCGACGGCGGTTTCGACGAGTCCCAAGAAGCCGTCGATGACCGCTTCGGTCGAGGCGAAATTGTCGCCGAGCCATTCATCGTTCTGATGGACGGTGTACTTGTACCGAAGAGCGAGGGCCCAAGCGCGTCCCGCCGACTGCAGCATGGGAGTCCACTCCTCGGCGCGGATCTTCTCACGTTCGCCGCCGACGACGATGGCTTTGATCGCACTCGCGATCGGCACCCATTGATCGAGTTCGGTCGATTCGATTCCGAGTCGACGCGCGCTGGTCAATACGGCCTTGGCACTCGTGGTCGGCCGCTCGGAAACCGAAGCGTTGAATTCGTCGGAGATGAATTTCGTCAGCTTGT
>JAZKJB010000265.1:10141-26116 GCA_040384505.1 Bdellovibrionota bacterium
CGCGACGACGGCTTCGCTCGCCTCTTCCGACATGACCTTGGTTTGCTTGAAGAACATCGTCCGGACGTGCGGCGTGATCGAAGCGAGGACCGGCTTCGCACGCAGGAGAAAGGCGCGTATGCGAGCGACTTCGTGCTTCGAGATGGAATTCGTTCCACCGCCGAACGCGAGCTGTTTCATCGTCATCGCTTCTTGCGTCCAGGCTTCCGAATCGTTAGCGAGCGGTGAGCCTGCTTTTGCTAGGTATGTCGCGAAAAAGTTGGCGAGTTCGGCGCGCGTGTAGACGCCGTCGGTCTGGCCCACGACGTGGGTCGTGAACTCGTCGATTGCGAGGACCGCGCAGTCGACCGAAGCCCCGATGTCGCCGGCTCCTTCGTCGAACCAGCGCTTCATGTTCGCGCCGACGTCTTTCACGCAAGCCGTGTCACCTTGCTTCTGGAACGGCTGCTCGCCATCGGCCTTGGAGCCGAGGAAGTAGTTGCAAGACGTGAGAGAGCCCACCGCGACGAGGCATGAAAGGCTGAGGGCCAAAATGTTCGACGAACCACGGAGTTTGCTCATGTGCTCCGCCCTTTTGGGGGCTGAGCGGTTAGTTTGCAAGCACAGGTCCACGACCCCCCTTCTAATGCGAGTTGAAGTGCGAGCTACAGGCTCCCGGGGTGTAAAGACGGTGACAGCCCTGTCGTTTTTTCCCTACTATGGGAAATCTTATGAAGTCCCCAGAATTCGATTCCTTACGACGAATTGCGCGCGCCTCTCTCGAGTCCAACATCGTGACGACACGAGAGGGTTCTTACCTCGCGGCGGGAGCACGCCAATTCGGTGGATTCTGGACCCGAGATTTCTGTTTCGCCGTTCGTGGTCTGCTGTCGATCGGTCGCGACGACGTCGCGAGAAACCACCTCACTCACCTTCTTCGCACTCGAAGAACCGGCGACGACGTTATCGCGCGTCTGCTTGACTTCGCGCCGAGCGCGAGACGCGTGCTCGTTCACACGGCCCTTCGCTTCCTTCCTCCCCCACTCAAGCGAATTTCGCAAACGGCGCCCCTGCGGGCGGAACACGTCGGCGAGCACAAGACGATCGCGATCGATTCCAACGCGCTCGTGATTCGCGCCGTGGCCGATCTCCATCGGAAAGCGCCCGACTCGAAATGGCTCGAGACGAATCGCGCGGCCCTCCAAGCGGTTCTCGATTTCTGTCTCGTGCGTACGAATGGCGCGACCGAGCTTGCGACCCAAGGCCGTTTCGAAGACTGGCAAGACACCGTCGCTCGCGAGGGAAAAACGCTCTTCGTGAACGCGATGTTCGCCGTCGCTTTCGAAAACGCGAAAGAGCTGGGGCTTCGAGTGCCGAAAGAAGCGGATGCTTTCGGTCAGCTCATCGAACGGACGTTTTGGGACGAGTCGTCTTCGATTTTCCGGTCCCATACCGAGCTTCCCGTCGTCTCACTCGACGGAAACGTCTTGATGATCATCGAAAGAGAACTTCAAGCGGGCGCCCACGCAGGTCCGAAGTTCTATCAAACGCTGAAGAAGCACCCGATCTGGTCGAAAGCAGGAATTCCAGGAGCTGCAAGCGACCCTGATTATCCTTCGGACTGGATCAGCTGGACTGCGAAGACCGTCGGGCTTCGCCACTATCACGATCGCCTCCTCTGGGCTTGGCTCTCGGCACTTTCGGCGAAAGCCGCCTGGGTCAGCGGCGATCATGAGGAAGCCGATCGCATTTTCTCGAAGCTGCAAACGATGGCGGAAAGAGACGGCGCCGTCGCCGAAGTCTACGACAACTCCGCCGGTCTCCCTCTCACGAAGACCTGGCTCTACGAATCCGAAATGCCTTTTAGCTGGGGATCTGGCTGCGTCCTCGAAGCGCTCGACGCGCGAACCGAGCGAGCTTAGCGAACCGAGACGATTTCGTACTCCCGGGTTTCTTTGCCGGTGTCGACGAGCGCGAGATCGCCAGTGTGGCGGCCGACGAGGGCCTCGCCCATCGGCGATTTCG
Organism: Bdellovibrionota bacterium; assembly: GCA_040384505.1. Lineage (GTDB taxonomy): Bacteria > Bdellovibrionota > Bdellovibrionia > Bdellovibrionales > JAMPXM01 > JAZKJB01. The sequence continues at coordinate 12,146 of JAZKJB010000265.1, forward strand.
GAGTGACGATCTGAACCGCGTGACCCTCGAATTCCACGGTCATGCCCCCACCTTTCGGCAGCAGGAAAACCCACGTCGTTTTTCCATCGTGATCGAGCTCGACGAGTGCCGTCGCGGAAATCGCCGTTTCTTCGTCGAAATCTTTGGCCTCGAGAAACTTCAACATCGTGATGAACTGTTCGACTTCGGCCACGCGCTTCGCTTGTGCGCCGGCGAGGTATGAAGCTTCGAGCCCGCGGGTGTCGTATTGGTCTTCCGCTTCGCTCTCTTCGTGAGTCGCGGCTTCGTAGGTATTGCGCGCGGCTTGAGCGAGCGCGACGCGCTCCTCTTCCAGCTTTTCGAGGACTCGTTTGACGAGCTCCTTCTTGTCCATCGCTACCCGACCTCCGGTTCACGAAAATCTTAGCGTGAACGAACGTCGCAACCAAAGAAAAAGCCCGACCCGGTCCCTTTTACCGCAAACGTGTCTTACAGGGTCGCTTCGCGGAAGACAGGGAGAACCGTTTCGGGACGGTCGAAGAGTTTGACCTGACCTTCGTGGAGCCAGAGGATCCGGTCGCAATGCTCGAGGGTCGAGAGGCGGTGCGCGATGATGATCTGCGTGCGGTCGGCGAAGAATTCGCGAGTGGCGCGAACGAGAATCTCTTCCGATTGAGGATCCACCGAACTCGTCGCCTCATCCATGACGACGACTGGCGCATCCTGCAGAAGACAACGGGCCATGCACAAGAGCTGCCGCTCACCCGCCGAGAGATTGCGACCTCTTTCTTCGATGACGGCTTCGAGTCCCAGGGGCTGAGCCGCCAACCAAGACCCGAGTCCGACTCGCTCGAGTGCGGCCGTGAGCTCCGCATCGTCGCGTTCACCGACGAGATCGAGATTTTCGCGAAGCGCACCGCGGAAGAGCGTCGGTTCCTGGGAAATGAGAGCGATCGAACGGCGGAAAACGGAAAGATCGACTCGCGACGGTCCCGTCGCCACGTCGACCTGTGACGTCGCCGCTTCGCGCCCGTCGATCAAGATGCGACCTTTCTCGAAGGGATAGAGCTGGAAGAGCGCTTGGACGAAACTCGTTTTACCGCTTCCCGTGCGACCCACGATTCCGATCTTCTCTCCCGGTCGAATCGAGACGTCGATTCCCTTCAAGACGAAGGGTCGATCGGCACCGTAGCGCAGCCAGAGATCTTCGACCTGAACGGCAGCCGACGGCGCCTTCACGAGCCGAGACTTTTGAATTTCGGCCTCTTCGTTCACCGCATAGACCGGGTGCGAAGTCGGAAATCGACGAGCCGCGGGAAGTTTCAAGCCTGGCTCGAGAGGTCGACGCAGATAATCGTCGAGACGCTCGACGCCCGTCATGGCTTCTTCGAATTGCGCCAACCAATCGAAGAACATTTGCAGGCTCGATCCCGAGAGTGCGATGAAAGTGAAGGCGACTCCGATCGAACCGATGCTCACGAGGCCCGCATTCGAAAGCCCGAGGCCCGCGACTCCGGTCACGAACAACAGCAACGCCGTCATGAAACTCATCTGCAACGAGAAAAGAGAAAGGACTTTACCGGTCTTCCGTCGCTGACCGACGTAGGCGTCGTTCAGTTCGAGGAATCTTCGCAAGAAAACGCCCTGGCGCGCGAAAACGCGGATCGTGCTCGCTCCTTGCGACGTCTCGGCGAAGTGGGCGATCGAGGGAGAGCGGCTCGCCGAAAGCTCTCGGCGCTCGTGTCGCAAGCGACCGAGGTTCAAGCGATAGACGAGCGCGTTCAGCAATGCGATTCCAATGAAGACCGGCAAGTAGTAAGGGCTCGCGACGATCACGAGGGCGAACATCGCCACGAGATCGAAGACGATGCCGATGAATTCCGCGAGCGGACCACCGAAGAGTCGGAAAACGTTTCCATAGTCGCTCGAGAACCGGGTCACGACGCGACCGACGGGGTTCTGATCGAAGAATTGGATCGGAAATCTCGACGTTCTCAAAGTCACTTCGTCGTAGAAGCGGCTGACCGCCGCCGCCGACGACCGCGAGAAGCCGATGCGGTAAATCACCGTCAGTGCGAAACCCACGGCAGTGACTAAAACCAAGAGCGAGACGTAATCTTCGTTCGCGAACCCGTGGAAAAATTCGGGAACGGGTCTGCAAACCGAGGGTGCGCGACAAAACGAGTCGACCCAAATCCCGATCAGATTCGCATTCGACAAGAGTGAAACGCGTCCGATGAAACCGAGTACGACGAGAAACGACATCCTGAGAGCGACGGGCCTATAAGCGAAGTAGAGAGTTTGGAAAACTTCCTTCGAATATTGACCTCGGAACGAGGTCTCCTGATCAAGGTAGGCTCTCGTTCGTTGCTGGTGCGTCTTCAACGTCGCCTCCTTTCTCCGGCGGTATCGCAGGTGACACGACCGAGTCGCTCGCGACCGCCTCTGCCCGTTTCACGCTAGCGACGAAGTCGCGAAGGTCCTTCGAGCGCGCGAACACTTCCATGAACGGTCCCGATTCCTTGATCCGGCCATCCTTGACGAACAAGATCCTGTCGACTTTCTCGAGGACCGAGAGTCGATGCGTGACGAGTAAACGCGTCCGGTCGCGCCAGGCACCGCCGATCAGCTTTTCGATGAGATGTCGTTCCGTATCGACGTCGACCGCGCTCAGGCAATCGTCGAGCAGCAAAATCGATCGTTCGAGCGAATGGGCGCGAGCGAGGGCGATTCGTTGGCGCTGGCCCCCGGAGAGGTTCACACCTCGTTCACCGATCTCGGTGTCGAGACCGTCACTCAAGTGTTCCCCGTTCACCCTGAACTGCGCGAGCTCGAGCGCCCGGAGGACTTCCGCGTCGTGATCGAGAGGTGCATCGTACCGGAATCTGATGTTGTCCCTCAGCGAAGCGCTCATCACGAAACCGTCTTGCGAAACGAGAGCGAAGCGCCGACGGCGATCGTCGAGCGGCCAAGACGCAGCCTCGACTCCGCCGATCTTCAAGCTTTTGAAAGTCGCGCCCGTCTCGCCGACGAGAGAAAGGAGCGTCAACGACTTCCCGCTCCCGACCTCCCCGACCACGCCGACGAATTCACCGGGCGCCAAAGTGAAATTCACGTCGTTCAAGAGCTTCTGTCCGTTGATCACGAGATCGAGACCGCGCACTTCGAGAGACGTCGCGACGGGTGACGGTTCCGAGGCCACTTCGCTAATTTCATCGGGATCCGAAGGGCGCTCGAGAAAGCGCGCGACTCGCTTCATCGACGTGAGACTGTCCATCGAGAACGTGAAGATCCAAGGGATTTGGCGAAACGGTCGCGACAAGAACACGCCGAAAATCCAGAGCAACGCGAAGAGCTCGCCTGGCGTCACGGCCGTGGGACGTGTGTACACCAAGGTCGCGACTCCGACCAAGTTGATCACGAAACTGATCGACGATCCGAAACTTCCCATCAGCTGACCGTTGGTCACCATCTTGACACGGTTGCGTGTTTCTTCTTCGCGTTTGCGGAAGATCTTCTTCTCGAACCTCTCCGTCCACCCGAGGATTCGAAGGAGCCGAATGTTCTGGATCCATTCGTTTACGATCCCCGTCCGTTCGGCCGCGAGTTGTTTGAACAAACGGAAGAAACGCGCTTGCCGAGTCGACAAGACGATATTGAGGGCGACGATGATGCCGATCACGATCAAGCTCGAGGTCAGCGGGATGCCGCAGAGATAGCGGATCGCGATCGGAGCGAAGACCATCGGAAAAATGATCCCGGCCCCCATCGGCAGTGCTTGGTCGACGAGCGCGGTCGATCCCGGCACGTCGACGGCGTAAATGGAGACGACTTCTCCGACGGTGGTCGAGCCCATCGCATCGAAGCGAATCGAGATCATCTTGCGATAAAATCGATCGGACCATCGGCTCTGCAAGACGAGACCCTCGACCATCGCGGCGTAGCCAGCCGCGAGCCCGCAGCTCGACGCCGTGAGGTTCGCGAGGAATGCGAACGCGATCAGCGAGACCGGTGAGACGATTTCGAGCCATCCGAAACCGCTCCAACCGTGAGAGATGGCCTCCGCTCCGAGAAGTCGATCGACGAAATGCTTCTGAAAAAACGGGCTCGCAAGTCCACTCACGGCGGCCGCGAACGCCAAAGCGACGACGAGCACGCGGCGATGGATTCGCACGCTGAAACTTTCCCACAGAAGTGAACGGATGACGGGCCTCCGGAATCGAGACGACGACTTTACCAAGGCCGTTTTTGGGGAGCAAAGCGCACATGGTGCGTCACAGGGCTCCGAGGCCGGAAACGTGCTTCTGAGCCCCTTCCCATTAGGATGCTCGGGACCGTCAGCTCTTTTGACACCCGTCAAACGCGGTATTCATACGATTTCTAGCCCCGGCTTTGCACCGTCAGGAGACATGATTCAGCGCCGTCACTCCATTCGTACCTCGATCTTGGCTTTCGTGGCCATCACGGCCGTTCTGACGGGATGTGGCCGCGGCGACATCGTCTACACCGACGGCGGTGCTGAGCTGACGAAACAAGACGACAGCCTCCCGATCACGATCGACGATCGCTCGATTCTCCCGCGCGGTTTCTTCGATCAGTCGGTGAACCGAGCCGACGTTCAAATTCATCGCAGTACCTCGAACTACCCCTATCTTCGCCTTCGTCTCTTGGGTGGTACGAATACCGCCGGCGGCTTCAACGGACCCGGAACGGGGAACCGCGCGCTCGTCGGTCTCGCGCAATACGATGCGACTCTGCTCACGAACATTCCAACAGTGACGATCGACATGAAGTCCGACGGTCTCGTTCCCGATGTCCTTTTGCTCGTCGATCTCGATTGCACGGGTAACGTCCCGCGCGTGTTGAAGGCCGACGGCAATTCCCTCTACGCCACTGCGCTCGCGCTCGAGGGCGGATTCAAACGTCTCGAAGCTTCGACGAGCGCTGCCGTCTGGACGACGAACCTCGACATCACGGACCCTCTCGATCCGAGCATGACGCTTCTCTCGACTTCCACGAAAGCGTCGCTCGACGACGTCATCACGGCCTATCCGAACGCTTGCATCAGGAATGCGGCGAGCTTCGACCTCGCGATGCCGAAGTCGCTTCCGACCGCGGGAGTCCTGTTGAGCCTCGGTGGTGCGTCGACGACCGCAGTGACCACCGTCTTGATCGATCGAATCGAAATCGGAACCGACGTCTACAACGATTGGGAGCAGCAATGAAAAAGCTCGCCAATCTTTTCGTCGTGATCGCGATGCTGTCGGCCCCGGCCCTGGCGGCGACGAAGAAAAAATCCGGCACGAAAGTTCCGACCGCTCTTCCGGCGTACAAAGGGAAAACGAAAGTCTCGATCGACTTCCAATCTTCGAACGACCCCAATGGCGTCGTCCTCGTCGCAGAATCGATCGCGAAAGAAAACGCGGACGCTCGCCAGTTACGCGGTGAAACGAAAACCGAATCGAATCGCGACACGAAAGTCGTAAAAGCCGCGCCTGCTCCGGTCGTGAACGACGCACCAGCCGTTCTCGTCGAAACGACGACTCAAGTCACCGTCACGACACCTCCGCCGACGGCGGCCCCCGCACCTTCACGAGAGTCGGTAGAAAAGTCGTCTGCCACTCTTCCGACGAAGCTTCCTTCGAAGTCCACGGTCACAGCGAAACCGACTGAAACAGTCGTCGTCGAAACGAAGACCGACATTAGAAAAAGGGAAACTTCGGACGTCGCACCCGCGAAGTCGACGACTCCTTCGGTTTCCATTCCCACGGTCTCGGAGAAAATCGAAACTCCTGCGAATTCTTCCACGACCGTCGACTCGACGACGACCGTCTCGAGCACGCAGTCCGAACCGGCCATGAAACATGCTCCCGACTTCGAAGACCGAACTGGCGCCGTCATCACGACTTCGCAAGTTCAAGTGACGACCACGACGACGATCAGCCGTCGCGGTGGCCGAACTTTCCTCTTCGAAGCCGGCTATCTCGATTCTCGTTACGACAAACTGCAATCGGACTTGAAGAACGGCGCAAGTACGATGTCGGTCTCTCTCGGACTTCCCGTCGTCGACGACGTCGAGGTCCGTGCGGCATTCGACATCGCTCACGGCCTGGATCAATCCGTGACGCCGCAAAACACTCGCATGCTCGCCGCTCGAGGTGGCGCTCTCGCTCGTATCGGCACCGTTGGCCGAATGAACGTTTCGGCCGGTGGAACGATCGGGATCGCCGGAGTCGACGTGCGCAGCTATCGCGGTGTCACCGCGACCGAATTCACCATCAAGCAACACGCGATGGGAACGGCCCTCATCCTCGTCCCCGAGATCGCTTCTCGGGTCGAGCTCGGCCAGCAAGTGCTCTTGCAGGTCGCGCTCCGGTACGTCCTGCTGAGTGGCCAAGACGAGTTGAGAAAACTCGGCGGCCTTGCCGCTTCGGCCGGCGTCGGCTACGAGTTCTAAGTCGAGGCGGCCCCATTCGAAATCTCGATTCGAGACGTCGAACTTCCCTACTTAATCGTTAGCTTCGCCAATCCTTCGACCTGGGCTACGAGCCAATTGCATTACGCGTGGCCCTGCATTTGAATGATCTAACGAACATGATGCACACGAAATACACGCCAACGATCGCCCTTCTCGTCCTCGGATTCGCGACTCTGGTCGCCTTCCAAAACTGCAGCCAAGTCGACTTCGCGTCGGTCTCGGAAGCCGTCAAAGATCCGAATGGCCAGGATCTCGGCGGTCCTTTGACCGATACGCCACCGACCGACACACCTCCGACGGATCTCCCACCGGTCTCGGTTTGCAACGGCATCTCTTGCGATCTCACTCCGATCACTCGCAAACCTGCGGTCATCACCGCCCTTCTCGCGATCGGCGATCACGCGGACGACCAGCTCGTCGTCGGCGGCGGTTCGGCCCAACTCGTCGCTGAAACTCTCGTTCGCTACACGTCGCCCGTCGACGATCCGAAGATCCTCGCGGTCCTCGATTCCGGAAGTAACGGAGAAGATCCCGAAGACGCGAAATACATCACCGAGACTTTGCTCAAACGTTACCGTGTGACCGTCTTGACCGAATCAAAGAACGGACTCAAAGATTCCGACCTCGCCGGCTACGACCTCGTCTGGTTCAACAACCCCGGTCACCCCATGGGTTCGGTGAACTCCCGCGATGCTCTCCTTCGTTTCAAAGGCGGCGTCGTGCTCCAGGGCGACGACCTCACGAGGGGAGACGGCTTCGCCCTCGACGAGCTCACGGGCCTGAAATACAAATCGAATGGCACCGAGTTCACCTGCAACGGCGTGAAGTACGGCGCCGACAACAACGGCGGGAAACAATACTCGGTGACGATCGACCCGAAGAAAGTTCCGGGCGTGAACTCGTCTTCGATGACGTTCTTCTACGGTAACGACATCGACGACTCGGAGATCGTTCGCCCCGGACTCGAAGTCCTCGCGTGGGCGAAAGGCGGCGTCGACGGCTGCACGGCCGAGCGCCCGACGATCGTTCGTTACGAGAAATGAAAAAGGCGAGATTCCTCTCGCCCTTCTCCAGCACACATGACGAATTAAAAGATCAGTGCGCGACGGCCGTGAACTGTTCGCTCTCGGTCGAGTGCTCGAGTGCACCCGTCGTCGCTTTGCCTTCGGTCACGGTCATCAAAACCTTATCGAAGTACCCGGTTCCGACTTCACGCTGATGGCGAGTCGCCGTGTAACCGCCACTCTCCGCGCCGAATTCGGCCTCCTGGAGATCCACGTACGCAGGCATTCCGCGCTTCACGTAATCTTCCGCCAGTGCGTAAGAGTGATAGTTCACGAGGTGCCATCCCGCGAGGGTGATGAACTGGAACTTGTATCCCATCGCACCGAGCTCTCGCTGGAACTTCGCGATCGTCGCGCCGTCGAGATTCTTCTTCCAGTTGAAGGAAGGAGAACAGTTGTAGGCGAGGAGCTTTCCCGGATGTTTCGCATGGATCGCATCCGCGAACGCCTTCGCCTCCTTCAGATCGGGTTTCGAAGTTTCCATCCACAAGAGATCGCAGTGCGGAGCGTAGGCGAGGCCGCGTGCGATCGAAGACTCAATGCCCGGCTTCACGCGGAAGTACCCTTCCGGCGTGCGCTCACCGGTCAAGAACGGCTGATCAGCGGGATCGATATCGCTCGTGATCAAGCTCGCTCCGAGGCTATCGGTCCGCGCGATGATGCAAGTCGGGACGTTCAACACGTCAGCCGCGAGTCGGGCCGCCGTCAGCGTGCGAACGAAGGCGTTCGTGGGGATGAGAACTTTTCCCCCGAGATGTCCGCATTTTTTCTCAGCGGCCAACTGATCTTCGAAGTGCACTCCAGCTGCACCCGCTTCGATCATCGACTTCATGAGCTCGAAGGCGTGGAGCGGACCGCCGAAGCCGGCCTCCGCATCGGCGACGATCGGCGCGTACCAATCGCGCTCGTTCTTTCCTTCACATTTTTCGATTTGATCGGCGCGCGTGAGCGCGTTGTTCAGGCGGCGAACGACGTTCGGCACCGAGTTCGAAGGATAAAGGCTTTGATCCGGATACGTCTGGCCCGAAAGGTTCGCGTCGCCCGCGACTTGCCAACCGCTGAGATAAAGCGCTTTCACGCCAGCCTTCACGTACTGAACGGCTTGAGCACCGGTCATCGCACCCATCGTGTTGACGTACTCGTTCGTGTGGAGAAGTTCCCAGAGACGGCGCGCTCCTCTCTCGGCGAGCGTATAGCGAACGTTCACGCTCGGTTGAAGCTTCAAGACTTCATCGGGTGAGTAGGGTCGCTTCACGCCGGCCCAGCGTGCGTCTTTGCTCCAGGCTTCGTTCAATGCTTCTGCGGTGGTCGGTCCTTCGGTGATCATCGCCGTCTCCTTTATGGGTTTGATCGCTCGGGTCGGGTCAAAGTACGTCGTAAGCTGGTGAAGTCAGGAATTCCTCGAACGTCTCGCCCAAGACGAGCTTTTCGAGGAGATCGCTCGCTTCGCTGATCCGACCGCGTTCGGCCGTCCCCGCGAATCTCGCATGCTCGCTCTCGAGACGGCGCCTGAATTCTTCGCGCGTGAGTTGCGAACCTTCGTTGGTCGTGATGCCGAACTTCACCCACTGCCAGAGCTCGGCGCGAGAAATCTCGGCGGTCGCGGCATCTTCCATCAAGTTATGAATCGCGACGGCTCCTTGGCCCTGCAGCCACGAGCTGATGTATTGAAGTGCGACCCCGATGTTGTTCGATACACCCGCATCCGTCACGCGACCGCCTTCGATGGGGGACGGAAGCAAATCGGCTGCTTGAACTTTCAAGCCGGCCTCGGGGATCACGTCTTTCTGGTGCGGGCGCGATCCCAATTTCGCGGAGAACACCTCTCCAGCGACCGGCACGAGATCCGGGTGAGCGACCCACGTTCCGTCGAAGCCGTCGCCCGACTCTCGATCTTTGTCCTCGCGGACTTTCGCGAGCGCGACGCGGTTCACTTCCGCGTCTTTGCGAGAAGGAATGAACGCCGCCATTCCACCGATCGCGTGCGCTCCACGCTTGTGGCAAGTCGCGACGAGCAGATTCGTGTAGGCCCGCATGAACGGCAACGTCATCGTGAGCTGCGCCCGGTCCGGGAAGATCACGTCGCGCGAGTGTGCGAACTTCTTGATCATGCTGAACATGTAATCCCAGCGGCCGGCGTTCAAGCCCGCCGCGTGATCTTTCAGCTCGAAGAGGATCTCTTCCATTTCGAAAGCCGCGAGAATCGTTTCGATCAAAACCGTCGCGCGAATTGTCCCGCGCGGGATTTTCAGTCGATCCTGCGCGAAGACGAAGACGTCGTTCCACAAACGAGCCTCGAGATGGCTCTCCATTTTCGGAAGATAGAAGTAAGGACCGCTGCCGCGCCGAATGAGCTCGGCCGCGTTGTGGAAGAAGTAGAGACCGAAGTCGACCAAGCTCGCGGAGACGGCATCGCCGTCGAAGCGAAGATTCTTCTCCGACATGTGCCATCCGCGAGGACGAACGACCAACGTCGCCAGCTGTGAATTGAGTTTGTAATCGCGGCCATCGGCCGAGTGGAAAGTCAGCGTACGACGAACGGCTTCTTTCAATGCGACTTGCCCGACGATCTCGTTCTCCCAGGTCGGTGACAACGCGTCCTCGAGATCCGCCATGAAGACTCGCGCACCCGAGTTGAGGGCGTTGATCATCATCTTGCGCTCGGCCGGCCCGGTGATTTCCACGCGCCGATCGAGAAGGTCGTCGGGCGCGGCCGCGACTTTCCAGGCTCCTTGACGAATCGAAGCGCTCGACTCGAGAAAGTCGAGTCGCTCACCGCGTGAAATGCGCTCGGCTCTCTCGCGGCGCACATCGAGAAGCTCGCGTCGACGTCCACCGAACTTCTGCTCGAGCTCTTCGATGAAAAGCAGGGCCTCGGGAGTGAGGATCTGTGCCATTTCGTCGCTGACGGGGCCGACGACTCTCAGGTGGAAGAGATCGGGAGGCGGAACTGTCCGTCGAACCGTGATCGGAACGGGTTGCGGCTGGTTTCTGAAGACGTCGGAATCAAGAGCCATGTGGACCCCCCTCTGGCTTGCTCGCTCGTGTTCCATCTTTCACCCGCCGGCCTCATGCCAATCAAGATCTATTTAGGTGCTCACGAGGGAAATTAATAGAGTTGCAACTCTAAATTCAAAGATTCTTGAAGATTGGGGTTGCAGCTCGCCCCCACCTGGAGCTACCACTCTAAGCCGCCCGCCTTCGTGCGGCACGTGAAGGAGTTGTGATGAAGAAAGCAAAGAACCGCGATCGGATCCTCGAAGCCAGCGTCGACCTGTTCAACAAGTCGGGAGTCGTCGCCGTGACGACGAACCACATCGCCGACCATCTCGACATCAGCCCGGGCAACCTCTACTTCCACTTCCGCAATAAAGAGGAAATCGTCCGCGAGCTCTTCGATCGTATGTGCAAAGAGACGTACGCGGTCTGGGCACCGAACAACAAACTCGATCAGTACGCCTCGCCCCTCGAGCTCATCGAACGTTCCTACGAGATCTTCTGGAACTTCCGCTTCTTCCACCGCGAGATGTATCACCTCCGCCGCAAAGATCCGGCGCTCGCCCGCAAGTGGAAGGCCCACATCTCGAAAAGCGTGCGTCTTCTCCAGGCGACTTACCTTCACTGGGTGAAAACCGGCGTGACGAGGAAGATCGAAGATCCGAAGGAGATGGCGATGATCTCGGATCTCGTCCTCATCACCTCGAGCTCGTTCCTGCAGTTCTTCGAGAGCCCGGAGAAGCCCGCGACCAAGAAAACTCTTCGCGCGGGCGTCGAGCATATTTTGCGTCTGTTGCTTCCGTACCACACGGACCAACGCCAGGCCGAAGTGCGGCGCTGGCTGGCGGCCGCTTAATTTCGTTCCGGCTCCCCTAACATTCTGAAAACCCGACAGTGCTCCGGGTTTGGAACACCCTGTTCCAAACCGGGCTTGCCGTGAGACGAAAAGAAACGGTACCTGTTTATGTACCGTTCACGGCCCGATCAAGCCGACCGTTTCAGCCGGGAGTTTTCGAATGCATCTTCTCCTCGAGTCCAACTCCGTCCAGGAGTTCCTCACGCGCGAGCTCGATCGACGCGTGAAAGTGAATCCGCGTTACTCGCAACGAGGTTTCGCTCGAAATCTCGGTCTCTCTCCGGGCGAGCTCTCCGAAGTCCTCCGCGCGAAACGAAAACTCGGCTTGAAAGCGGCGCTCAAGATCGCACGCGCGATGGGCTTCAATCCCGCCGAGACGAAGCATCTCCTCCATCTCTCCCAAGTCGAAAAATCGAAAGACTGGAACATCGAAACGCGCCTCACGGCCGAGCCCGCTCCGCTCACCTCGGGGGCCGTCGATCAAGACGTCTTCCATCTCTTGTCGGAGTGGTTCTACTTCGCCGTCTTGAATCTCGTCGAGACGACCGACTTCACCTGGAACTCGATCTGGATCGCAAAGCGCCTCGGCATCACGCGGACGCAAGCGAAAGTCGCCATGGAACGCTTGCTGCGAGTCGGCCTCGTGAAGCGCGAGAACGGTCGAACGAAATCGGTGAACGACGTCGTCCTCTCGACCGCGGGCGTTCCCTCCGAAGCGATCCGCAACTATCACAAGCAACTCTTGAAGAAGGCGATCGACGCGCTCGATTTCCAGCCCGTCCAAGAGCGCGACATCTCGGGCATCGGCTTCGCATTCAATCCGAAGGACATCGAATCGATTCGTCGGGAAATCTCGGAATTCCAAGACAAGCTGCTCTCGAAGTATGGAAAAGGGAAACTCTCGGAGGTCTACCACCTCGAGATCGCATTCTTCCGCCTCAGTGAAGGAGGAGCTACACGTGAACAATGATCAGAAGGTCGCGACACGAACGTTCTTGGCCATTGCGCTCGCGATCGCAGCTCTCGCCTGGGTGAGTACCGCGAATGCCTCGGCCACGAAGGTCGGCAACGGCGACGACGGAGGAGATCTCGAAGGCGCGAGAAAGATCGAGAACGGAATCCTCGTTCAGACTCGCAAGAAAGCGATCGATCTCCTCAAGCGACTCGACACGGCCGCGATCGAGCATCTCGGGAATCTCCAGCCGGAGCTCGAGAAGAGCGAGATGTACCTCGTCGCCCGCGATTCCGCCGCGAAACTCGACGAAGACAAAGGACTCGAAAGTACGCCCGACGGCTCGGCCGTTTACGCTCGCACGTTCGCGGAACCACACGCGGCGACGCGTTTCTTCCCGGCGGCATTGACGTTGAACGAAGATCAGCTGATCGCCCTCCACGTTCACGAGGCTCTCCACCGCTCTCTTCCGCCCTCGGTTCGCGAAGACGAGAAGATCGTCACGAAGATCACTCTCGCTCTCACTGCTCCCGACGCGACGGTCGACCGCGTTCGCCGCGTGGTCACGACGGAAATTCGACAAGATGCGCGTTCGATCTCGAATGGCGGCGCCGGCGGCGACGGAACTCTCGAAGCGCGTCTTCCGAAAGGCCCTCAGGCTCCGCCCCTCGAAAATCCGTCGAGCGTCACTTACACGTTCCGCACGTTTTCGATCGCTGACAAAGACAAGGCCGCCGTTCCCCTCGAGAGCATGCATTCGATCCAAAGCTTTCTTTACCCGTTCGGTGAAGGGTCGCACGCTCTCGGTCTCGGTATCGAAGCGTCTTACTTGAAAGCCGGCGAAGAGGCCTACATGGGGCCTCTCGAGCTCTCGGCCCGGATGAAACTCACCACCATCCGCGGGTTCGACGTCGGTGGTTTCCTCAACTACTCGATGAACTCGATGGCGCCCGACGAATTCAAAAACTCTCCGCTCGGACGGGACATCGTGACGGCCGGGCTCGCGATGAAGCGCGTGACGCCTCGCTATTACGTCGAGAACTCGATCTCGATTTCCGACGACGGAGATGCGAAGCAGAAGCTCGGACAAATCGAGTACACGCATCACTACGGACAGATCACGTCGGCGGCCGTTCGCGCCGGCGGTCGGCTTCGTGGCTTCGAGCTTGGCGGCCTGTTGGAAATCGTTCTCGCCGACTCTCACGTCGTGAAAGGAGGCGCGTTCAAGCGCGACTTCGGTCGCCAACGTCTCGTCACGGCGGGCCCGGAAGCGTCGTACACCTTCGGCGACCTGAAGCTGGGCCTCGCGGCTCAATTGCTTCTCGATTCGACGAATGGAACGAAGCTCGACGACCTCGGTGACATCATGGGCCGCGGCGTGGGACAAGGATCCGTCTCCTCTTCACTCTCACTTCGGTTCTAAGGGGCATGGCGATGAATACGAAAATCACGATCGCGACTCTTGCTGCACTTCTCGGTCTGTCCGGTTGCGGGCCGGTGAAGCTCGGCGCAGGCGCTGCAGCCCCAACGGAGACGACGTTCGCGCTCGACGGAGTGAAGTACATCTCGAGCTCCATCGGGCGCGGCGACGACGCGCGCACGTACGGACAGATGAAGTATTCGATCTCGAAGGAGGCTCGAGTTC
>JAZKJB010000266.1:0-3896 GCA_040384505.1 Bdellovibrionota bacterium
CACGCAAGATGTTCACGGGAAGATTCGCGAGTCCGAGTTCGAGCTCCTCGGCGAGCTTTCGCGCCTGGAATTCGCCGAACTCCGTCGGGGCGTTTCGATAGTGCCACGCGATCGAGAATTGTTTTTTCTCGATGTGGGAGCCCGGCACTCGCGCGCTGTAATCCGACATCGTCTTCAGCGCCGCTGGGAACCAAGTTGAGCGATCGCTATGGACGCGCTTCTGCCAGCGGCCGGTCGCGGGATCGAAAGTCTTCGCGCCGTGTTCGGCGGCGAGAATGCAGCGGGTGACGCCCATCTGCTCGCTGAGGAATGCGCTGTCGCGGCCGCTCATCACCACGAGATCGAGCCAGTCGTAGTGGCACCATTGCTTCAGACTCGAGCGTGTCGTCTCGTCGAGGATCGCGTCTTCGGGGCGTGAGCGAATCGGGGTGAGAGTCCCATCGTAGTCGATGAAGAGAACGATGCGCTCGACGTGCGCGGCGAGGATGCGGCCGCTCAGCAATTCGATCGCCTGCGCGTTGGGTTGGATCATCGGCGGGCCTTCGCTTCGACCGCTCGGTTCACCGCGAGCGAGCTCGTCGATGAAGCTCGTCGCCCAATGGGTCGCCGTATACTTCGCGAGATAGCGTTGCATGGTCTGCTGGCGCGAGAGTTTTTCGGGATGGGCCATCTCCATGGCTTCGATCATTTTTTTCGCGGTGTCCTCGAAGTCCCAAGGGTTCACGGCGAGGACGTGGCTCAAGGTCGAGATCGCGCCTGCGAATTCGCTCAAGAGAACGACACCGGGCCGGTCCTCTCTCTGGGCGGCGATGTATTCGAGCGCGACGAGATTCATCCCGTCGCGTTTGCTCGAAACCAGAAGCGCGTCGGAGGCCGCGTACAGCGCGAGAAGCTGATCTTCGGTGACGGACGAATGGAGGTACTGGATCGGCGTCCAGGTCGGCGTCGAAAAAGCGCCGTTGATCTCGCCCACCAAGCGTGCCGTTTCACGAGCGAGCTCCATGTAGACCGGCACTCCGGTTCGAGTCGGAACGGCAACCTGGAGAAGTGAAACGCGTCCCCGATACTGCGGGTACGACGTGAGGAGCTCTTTGAACGCTTTCAGTTTGAGATCGATCCCCTTCATGTAGTCGAGACGATCGACGCCGAGAAACTGGAACTGCGGCTTCGCGAAAGTCTTCGCGAGATCGCAGACCCTCGGGTCCTTCGCTTTTTTCATGAATGCATCGGTATCGATACTGACCGGGAAGACACCGAGACGGGTCGTCCGCCCGCCGCGTTTGACCGAAATGAAATTCGATTCGAGTCCGAGAAGGCGAAGGAGCGCGCTCCCGAAATGTTGCAGATACGAGTAGTCGTGAAAGCCTACGAGATCCGCTTCCAAGAGAGAGTCGAGGATTTGCTCGCGTACGGGGAGTTGGCGAAAAACCTCCGAGCTCGGGAACGGGACGTGGAGAAAGAAACCCGTCCTGAGCGTCGGGCGAAGCTTTCGCAAGAACTTCGGAACCATGAAGAGATGGAAATCGTGAATCCACACGAGATCGTCGTCGTCGGCGAAGGCCGCGATCTCGTTCGCGATGCGCTCGTTCACTTCGAGATAGGCCTTCCAGGCCGAAGCGTCGAACTGCACGAGCTCGGGTTGGTAATGCAAGAGCGGCCAGAGCACGTCGTTGCAGAAACGGTTGTAGTACCTGTCATAGACATCTTCGTCGACGAAGACGGGTCGATACTTCCAGCCGTTCGCCTTCGCGGAAACTTTAGGTTCGAGTGTGGGCCATTCCGCCTCCGAGAGACCTTCTGGCGCACATCCGATCCAGATCTTCTCGGCTTTCGACTTCACTCCGTTCAGCGCGGAGACC
Source organism: Bdellovibrionota bacterium (assembly GCA_040384505.1). Lineage (GTDB taxonomy): Bacteria > Bdellovibrionota > Bdellovibrionia > Bdellovibrionales > JAMPXM01 > JAZKJB01. The sequence continues at coordinate 1,860 of JAZKJB010000266.1, forward strand.
AGACCGCCCGAGCTCGTCCGCACCGACTTCTTGTCGGCGGAGAGTGTGAAGGGGAGGCGATTTGCCACTGTGATCCAACGGGCCATGTGATCTCCAATTCACAGAGAGTTGACGGACTCGCTCGTGCGGCGCCGCGGTTTTCGATCTATGAATGAGTGATGGCAGATCGACATACTTATCGTTTCGGGTTGATCGGGAACTGCGCTTACATGGCTTACATCGACACCCACGCGAATGTGGTGTGGCAGTGTCTCCCGAGATTCGATTCGAGTTTTATCTTTGGCGGACTTCTCGATCCAGTGAAAGGCGGGCGGTTTTCCATATCTCCACAAAGCGGTGAAGAATGCGTCAGTCAGACGTATGTGGAAAATACGAACGTCCTCGCCACACGATTCGAGACGGCGGAAGGCTCCTTCGAGGTGATCGATTTCGCCCCACGCTTCACGAAGCACGATCGCCACTTCAAACCGTTGATGACCATAAGGAAGATTCGTCGCATTTCAGGGAACCCCCGTGTCGTCGTGCACTGCGAGCCGCGTGGACAGTACGGTGAGAAGGCCGCGGAGGTCAGTCTCGCGAGCAACCATCTCCGTTTTCACGGACTCGACGACGCCGTTCGGTTGAATACGAACATCCCTTTGACGTACGTCGCGCAAGGTTTGCCTTTCCTCCTCACGGAAACGAAGTATCTCGTCATGACGTGGGGAGAGCCGTTCGAGTACTCGCTCGAAGAAACGTGCGAGATGTATTACCAGAAAACGGTGGATTACTGGCGGACGTGGGTGCAGCGATGCACGATTCCGGAAATTTATCAGAAGGAAGTCATTCGCTCGGCGCTCGTCTTGAAGCTTCATCAGTACGAGGACACGGGCGCGATCATCGCTGCTGGCTCGACGAGCTTACCGGAAGCACCGAACTCGGGGCGAAACTGGGATTATCGATTCTTCTGGGCACGGGACTCCTACTACACGTTGAACGCGCTCAACTCGATCGGGCATTTCGAAGAGCTCGACAAATATTCGCACTACATCCAAAACCTCGCCTCGACTGCGATCACCGGTTATCAACCGCTCTACGGGATCACCGGAGAGATGCAGCCGATCGAGCGTGAGCTCGATCTCAAGGGCTACATGGGGAACGGTCCCGTGCGTGTCGGCAACGCCGCCTTTTTGCAAATTCAGAACGACGTATACGGACAGATCTTGCTCTCGCTGTTCCCATTGTACGTCGATGCTCGTGTCGTCGAGGGCCGACGTCTGCAGTCGCGCGACCTTGTCACGTCAGTTTTGAGTTTTATCGAGAAGACGATCCAAGCTCCCGACGCCGGACTCTGGGAGTTCCGGAACATGCAGAACAAGCACTGTTACACCTATCTGTTTCACTGGGCAGGCGCCTCCGCGGCGGCGCGAATCGGGCGACAGCTCGGCGATATGGCGCTCGTTTCGCGCGCACTCGCGCTGCGCGATCAGGCGGCAGAAGGAATCGAGGGATGTTACAACCCCGAGATCAAAGCTTACTGCTCGTTCGTCGGCGGAAGCTCGCTTGACGCCTCGCTCTTTCAGTTGATCACGATGGGCTATCTGCCGGCGAACTCGCCTCGGGCCGTGACGCACATCATGGCGATGGAAGAAGGACTTCGGGCGAAGGGCGGGCTTTTCTATCGCTACCGGCACGCCGACGATTTCGGCTTGCCCGAGGTCGCCTTCTTGGTCTGCGGCTTCTGGTACGTGCGAGCCCTCACTTCGGTGAATCGCATCGACGACGCCATCCAGACCTTCGAACAACTGCTCAGCTACTCGAACCACGTCGGTCTTCTCTCGGAGGACGTCGACCCAGTTTCCGGTAGCCAATGGGGGAATTGTCCGCAAACATATAGCCACGTCGGTGTCATCAACGCCGCGTTCGATATCTGGAAAAAGTTGGACCGTCCCGCCTTCCTCGAGGGAGTCGCGCGGTTCTGATCCGCGGGACTCCCTGAATGGCGAAACGATCGGCTGCGAAGAAAAAGAAATCGAGTAAGTCGAGCAAGGCCGCGAA
>JAZKJB010000267.1:0-3856 GCA_040384505.1 Bdellovibrionota bacterium
CCATCATCCACTTCGCCATCACACGAGACAGGGCGAGCGAGATGAACGCGCCACCCATCCCCCAGATGAAGCAGAAGATCGCGAGAGATCCGTAGTTGATTCCGTTCGCGTCCATCCATCCGTTCACGCCGAGGAGTGAAAGGACGATCGAAAGGGTCGCGACGATCAGGATGTTCACGGCCATGAAAAGGAAGATTCGTTTTGCAATACGCATGTCGAGGCTCCTGCTGAGATTTGGCTAGATCCTAGCTCAGCGCAGCCGAAATGAAAACGGCTACGACTTCCTCTAACGTTGGGAACGATTTCCCGGAACGCAAGGTTGCCCTAGCCGTCTAGAACCCTTTTGGTCCTGGGGATTAAGCTGCGCGTCTGCGCGGCCCAGCAAATCGCGCGTACTTCGCCTGGTGACGGTACTCGATCTGCTTTTGCACCGTTCGATCGCCGAGAGGCTGGCCATCGTTGTGCTGCTTACGCTGTTGCTCTTTGGCTTCGAGGAGCTTCCAGAACGGATGCTTCTTCTGGGGCTGAAGCTGCGCTTTGGGCTTCGGCTTGGGTTGAGCCTTCGGCGGCGACACGGGCTTCACCAGTTTCAGGTGCGACCCCTTCGCTGCCGACTTCTTCGGCGGTGCGGATTTTTTCTTGATTTGAGACGACGCTCGTTTCGGTTTCGCTTTCGCTCGCGGTGCGGACTTCGACTTCGTTGGCATAGGTGAGACCTCCCTCTCGGGGAGGCCTATCGGACATTGGTCGAGGGAACTTGCGGCCTGAGTTGAGACGCGAGTCTCCGACTCAGAGCATTCGGTACCAGGAAATGTCGTAGTCGACCTGGTAGCCGAGGTGATCGGAGAGCGGCTTCCCTTTTACGAGTTTCGTGAAGGTCTTTTCGACACGTGACGGCTCGATGCGAACCGCATACTTGGCGTCGCTACCGCCGCGGTCGCCCGCGACACCCGAAATGGCATAGTGCTGATCGATGACGTTCAACCGGTCGACCGGAGTTCCTTCGGCGACCACGCAGCGAGTGATCTCCTTCATGCAGATCTCGCCGATGTTGTAGAGACCCATGTTCTTCGCGAACCAGTCATAGCTCGAAGAATTCGGGCGCGTGTTGAAGTCGCCCGCGAAGATCAACGGTTGAACCGGGCCGAGAAAGCGAGACATGAATCTCTTGATCACACCCATCTGCTTGATTCGATCTTCGTTCCGTTCGCGAGTCGCTTGCAGGTGAGTGTTCATGACCGGAAGATGGAACGGGAGCTCCGGGATTTCGATCATCGAGAGCTGGACGCCTTTGTTCGCGAAGCAATCCCAGGTGCCGCACTTACCTTTGCCGAAGGCGACTTTCGCTGCCGCGACGATCGGGTAATCGCTCAGCGTGACGATGCCGGAGTTGAAGAGTTTCAACGTCGACTTCCCGTCTTCGTCGGGATCACTCGCCTTCGGACCCTTGTAAGTATGCTCGTAGCCGCTGAACTCGCGGATCTCGTTCGTGGCTTTCACGAACGCCTCTTGCATCAAGACGATTTGCGGCGCTTGGCCTGCGATCTTCATCGCACGAAGCTCGCGGCCGATCTCTTCGAAGCGCTCGCCGTTCCGATAGCCACCCGCGATGCCGGGAAGTCCTTTGACGTTGTAGCTCAGTATTCGAAGTTGAAAACGACCCTCGTCCCGAGGAGTCGCGCTCGCTGCGACGGAAAAAGAGAAGAGAAGCCCCGCCGCGCCCAGAGTCGAAATCCGTTTCACGCTCGCCCGCCCGAATTCTTGAATTGTAGATATCTAAATTAGATCGCTTCTCTCGCGCGCTCACAATGGCCGGCGAGGGATCAGGACCTAGGCCTAGCGCGCGTGGGCCTGCGGGCTTGGATTTACTTCACTCGCAAACGTTGATACGAATTCGAGGGGGAGGATTCGAACCATGCCGAACGAAAAACGAGTTCCGATTTTCAAGACGTTCGCCGAATTTTGGCCCTACTACCTCTCGGAGCATTCGAATCGTTGGAACCAACGCTTGCACGCCGTCGGCACCACCCTCGCGCTGTTCGTGTTGGTTGCCGGGGTCGTGAGTGGGCAACCGCTGTTCTTCCTCGGCGCGGTGGTGGCAGGCTACTTCTTCGCCTGGATCGGCCACTTCGTGGTCGAGCGCAATCGCCCGGCGACCTTCACCTACCCGTTCTGGTCGCTCCTCGGAGATTTCAAGATGTACGGCCTCTTCGTCACGGGTCAGCTGCGAAGCGCTCAAGACGCGGCCGCGACTACGCGTTCGAAAACGTCGATGCCATCGTGAGCGCACTCGATCCCTCCCGTGAAACTCGACCCCAGTTCGTCGCGCTCCTCGAAGCGCAGCGGAGATTCTTCGCCGCCGGTCATACCCGCAGTCTCAAGTTTCGCGACCGGCAGCTGGAGTTTCTCGAGAACCTCGTCCTGAGCAACGAACGTAAAATCTCGGAGGCGCTCCGGGACGACCTCGGGAAACCCGAGCAAGAATCCTTCGTGACCGAAATCGCGATGGTGCTCAGCGAGATCCGCCATGCACGCAAGAATCTGAAAAAATGGATGGCGGCGCGCCGGGTGTCGACCTCACTCGTCCTCTTCCCCGCAACGTCTCGCATTTACCGCGAGCCGGTCGGCGTGGCCCTCGTCATCGCCCCGTGGAACTATCCCTTCATGCTCGCGCTCTCACCACTCATCGGCGCGATCGCAGCCGGTTGTTGCGCGATCTTGAAGCCGTCCGAAGTTTCATCGAAGACGTCGAAGCTTTTGCACGAGCTCTTGACCTCCGCGTTTCCGCCCGACTTCGTCACGGTCGTCGAAGGCGGAGTTCCCGAAACGACGGCGCTCTTGAACTTACGCTTCGATCACATCTTCTTCACCGGTAGTACGGCGGTCGGTCGCATCGTCGCGCTCGCCGCAGCGAACCATTTGACGCCGACCACTCTCGAGCTCGGCGGAAAAAGCCCCGCGATCGTCTGCGCGGACGCGGATCTCGAAGTCGCCGCCAGACGAATCGTCTGGGGTCGCTTCATGAACGGCGGCCAAACCTGCGTCGCCCCCGACTACCTCTACGTCAATGAGACGATCGCCGAAAAATTTCTCTCGCGCATGCGCCATCATCTCCAGGAATTTTACGGCAAGAACCCGGCGCTCAGTTGCGACTACGCCCGCATCGTCAGCCATTCCCACTTCGATCGCCTCGAACGGATTCTCGAAAAAAGTGCTGCAAAAAGCGAGGTCGACATCGGCGGCGCGCACGACCGCAGCTCGAAATACATCGCACCCACGATCTTGAAGAACGTCGACTGGACTTCTCCGTCGATGCAAGACGAAATCTTCGGTCCGATCTTGCCGGTGATGACCTACTCTCGAATCGACGACGTCTTCACCAAACTCGCGACGACGGAAAAGCCGTTGGCAGCTTACATCTTCACCGAGAACAAATTCGTCCAAGACAAGTTCATCGAGCTCGTCCCCTTCGGCGGCGGCTGCATCAACGACACCGTCTCGCATCTCGGCAGCGCGAACCTCCCGTTCGGCGGCGTCGGCGGAAGCGGCTACGGCTCGTACCACGGCGAGAAAAGCTTCCTCGCCTTCACCCACGAGAAAAGCGTTCTGAAGAAATCACGACGCCTCGATCTCAGCGTGCGATACCCGCCCTACAAGCCGTGGAAGATGAAGTTTCTGCGGCTGTTGTTCTTGGGGCGTTGGGGTTGACGGTTTTTGCCCTAGCATTCGCCTCCCATTGAAACTCTGCTCTCCCGACTTCCCCCTCCCGCCCGGGATGGGCGGGAGGAAGACCCGCACATGGATGGCAAGACTTCGCACGACCTCGATTGGTTGTGCGGAGCGAGGGACGGCTATC
>JAZKJB010000268.1:0-363 GCA_040384505.1 Bdellovibrionota bacterium
ATTCTTCGCTGGTGTCACTCTCGGCGCACTCACTCTCGCGATCCCGCACGAGCCGAAGGATGCCGTGACCGGTGCATTCCAGCGCGCACGCGCTCTCATGATCGACGCTCGGCTTCGGGAGAACACGCAGACTCTCGGCAACGCCTTGCTCGACCGCGCGAAGTTCGAAACGATTCTCGCGAATCGTCGCTCCTATCGCGAAGCGCTCGCGACGATTTCGTGGGAAAAGATCCACCGCGCCGTCGCTCAAAAGAACTCGAAATCTCTCGTCGAGGAGATCGGAGATTTCGCCTCTCTCTATGTAGTGGAACTCGACGTGCTCACGGGATTGAAAGCGAAGGCCGCTGGAAACTCGCGGTCCGC
>JAZKJB010000268.1:373-3417 GCA_040384505.1 Bdellovibrionota bacterium
GCGAACTCGCGCAAGTGAAAGCGAATGCTGCCGCTAGCACACGACCCACCCTCGACGTCGAAATCGCAAAAGTCTCCGCACTCGCCGAATTCGGAGCCCTCTTGAACGAGGGCGGCGCGACTCTCGCGTCCGATCTCGATTTCAGACAAATCACCGACGCGAACAACTCACGCGGCTTCACGGAAGCCCCAGTCATCGCGCAGATCCGCGCCGCTTCGAACGAATAGTAAAAAGTGAATCGACCCACGGCACTTCGCTCGTGGGTCTACTCGCGAGGATTACCTGGCCAGTGCGGCTGGTAGAGTGCTTACGTTCACGCTCGATTTTTGGACGAGCTGCTCGACGATGCGGCCGAGCGGGACGCGGTCGTGGGCGGCATTGGCGGCCGCCGTCTTCCAGTCCGCAGGAAGCGCCGTCGTCGTATCCCAGGAGCTCATCACCCATGAATCGTAGTTCGACGTCGCGTGGCTCGCGGTGATCGGGCGCCACAAGAAATCGGGATGCGCGTTCTGGTACCACTCCCCACCGACGATCGTACCGTCGACATCGAGCTCGAGGTCGTAGTAGTAGCGAACCGTGACCAAGTGGTCGTTGATCTCGGAGTCGTCCGGCAGCGGCCGCGGATGTTCGTCTTCGGCGATGTAGGTGAGATCCATCGCGATGCCGACGATTTTCACGGCGAGCGGCGAACGATAGGCCTTGAATTTGTCTTCCACGAAGTCGGTCTTCGTCACCGTGGCATCCGCGAGAACCGCGGTCGGGGCCATCGTGCGAGGGTTGAAGTACGAGTACTTGTACCCGCGAAGCGGCTGGTTCCAGACTTCGTAATCGAAAGTCGCGTCCATCGCCATCGACTTCTTCTCGAAGCCGAGTTGGTGCACGACGGCCATGTGCCACGAGCCCGGATTCGTATTGAAGCATTCGTCTTCGAGCATGCGGCCATTCGCATCCATCTTGGGCTGCTTAGCGTGGCAGCGCGAACCGAGATAACCCTTCACGCTCATGTTGCCCCACGCCCACAGGAGAGATGCGAGGGCTTTCACGTCGTGCGGATAAAAAGTGACCTTCGTCTTTCCGTCGGCCGCCATGACTTCGATCGACCGGCGCGGACGCGCGAGCATGTACGAAGCCGATGCCCAACCGTCGCAGATCCCCATCCAGTCTTCCACGTGACCATTGCGATCGTAGTACTTCTTACCTGCGAGCCACATTCCGTTCGTGAGGAGTCCGTTCGGCTGACCGATCACGAGATCGTACTTCTCGGCGGGCGAGAGCTGGTTCACGAGTGCGAGATCGCCGGTCTTGAAAATGTCGGCGATCGTCTTGCCCGCACCGGAGACGTAATCGAAATTCGCTTTCCAGTCTTGGCTCTGCGGGAACGACGAATCGGCGTAACGATTCGCGATCGTCCCTTTGAAGAAGCCCCAGTAATCGCCGCTCCAGGGTTGGGTGTCGACGTTACCCGTGATCAGCTTCGACGCCTCCATCGCTTCTAGCGTGCGTGCCATGAGGTGCGAGTTGTCGAGAACCCGATAAGGCTTGTCGTCGGGACCGGGCGCCGCGAAGGACGAGGTCTTTCGTTTCGCCGAGGTCTTCTTCGAACGCCACGTATCCTTGTACGTCACGAAATCGCGTGAGGCGATCGCCTCGGCCGAAAACAGACTCGACTTGCGAATGCGTCCCGCTTCGTCGCGCTTGAGCGGAATTCTTTGCATCGCTTCTCGGGTGTTCGTCGCGAAGAACTCGAGGTCGGCCGCGATCTCGGCATCGCGCGAAAGCGTGGACGCCGAAACCAATGAAGAGGCCGACGAAAGAGTGAAGGTCAGCAAGGCCGCGAAAAAAATCGAACCGCGTTTGGACATCGTCTCGTCTCCGGGCAATGAATTTGTCAGGTCTGACCGGATAAGAGCGTTTTTGCCTCGGTGAGGCAAAGATTTTTCCTTGATTCGTAAGCCTTAGCCGGATTGGCTAGAGAGTAATGGCTCAATCGTTCCGATTGATCGCGGTCGCGATCTCGATAGTCTTCCAAATCTCCGTTCCCGCCTTCGCGCAGGAACCCATCGTCGCGCGCGCCCTCGTCTATAAAGGCCCCGGCTCGTGCGAAGAACATTGCTCGGAAAGTTCGGCCGATGTCGCGAAACTCGCCGGCTTCGAGCCGGTTTACGTCGGCCCCAAGGACGTCGATCCCGCGATTTTCAAGAACGCGGCGGTCTGGATCCAGCCCGGCGGAGTTTCGAGCACCGTCGCGCTGAACATGGACCCCGTTCTCAAGGACAACTTGCGGGAATTCATCGCGAATGGCGGAGGCTACGTCGGGTTCTGCGCCGGCGGCTTCTTTTCCACGGCGATGGTGGGATCGACGAAGAACAAAGGACTCGGCATCATGCCAGGCCGGTCGACACTCGTGAAAACCACGGAGCAGGCGCTCATGGTCGACGTCACGTGGGCAGGACTTACTCGCCACCTCTATTTCGAAGGTGGACCTTATTTCACGTTCGAAAAAGAAGACGCCGTCGAAATCACCGCGACCTATGCCGATGGGACCGTCGCTTCGGCCCGCGCCGCGTTCGGAAAAGGGCGCGTTTATGTGACCGGCCCCCACCCCGAGGCTCCGCAATACTGGCGTGATTACTTCAAGCTAGAAGACCGTGACGGGCTCGATCCCGATCTCGCGCGCGACATGGTCCTCTGGGCCGCGGGCCGCCCCGTCATTCACTGACCGCATAATAACCTGCTAAGTATGCACTCCTCATCGGTCCGGATTCCGTTTATAGACGGTGTCATCTCTCACTGACAAAGGACCTACCGGTGAAAAAACAAGCCCTCGCTTTCGCGTTCTCATTGCTGACGCTTTCGTCGCTCGCTCAGGCAAAAATCGAAACGCTTTTCCACCCGACCGATCCGACCCTTCCGAAAATCGGACAATGGATCCGCGAAACCGATCGGACGATCGACATCGCGATGTACAATATGGAAACCGGCGGAAGCTCGCCGGTCGTCGAAGCGCTCAAGGAGGTCGGCGACATCGAGTTCCTCCACACCTC
>JAZKJB010000268.1:3427-13434 GCA_040384505.1 Bdellovibrionota bacterium
GAAGCGCTCAAAGACCCCGCTGTCCAAACTCGTTTGAAAGACGGCTCCCTCAGCGTTCGCGTGATCTTCGAGGGCTACGGCACTCCCGCTGAAAACGAAAAGAAAATGGCGGAGATCGAAGCCCTCGGACTCGACGTTCGTTCGCTTTCGTCGGGCAAGCACGTCCATCACAAATTCGCGGTCATGGATGGAGATTCGAAAACTCGCTCGCGCGTCGTCACGGGAAGCGCCAACTGGTCACTTTCGTCGTACCGCAACTACGACGAAAACATCGTCTTCATCCAAGACGAAATCGAAACGACCGCGCAGTACGGTCGCGAGTTCGAGCTCCTCTGGAGCAACTCGACCGAATTCGGAAAAACGCAGACTCACCCGACTCGCACTTTCGCTTACGTGGGCCCTTTCAAAGTCGACGATCTCGATGCGTTCTTCAACGCTCCCCGTTTGATCGCGAAAAGCACGGCACCCGAGCACGTCATCACGGATCAAATCGTGCGCCTCATCGACTCGGCTCAAAAAGAACTTCAAATCGCGACGACTCGTGTGCGGTTGAAGCCGGTTCTGGTCGCGCTTAAAAAAGCGGCCGATCGCGGCGTCAAAATCCGCCTCCTCATCAGCCAGGATGACTATCACGATCTCGGCAAACGAGCGGAATGGCTGCTCGGAAATCCGAACCTCGAGCTTCGGATCAAATTCTATTCTCTTCGCCCCAGCGACTACTTGGTTTATCAGATGCACGGCAAATGGATGATCGTCGACCGCGAAACCGTTTGGACCGGCTCGTTCAACTGGTCGGAGTCGAGCGAGAATTCGCACATCGAGAATGCCATCGAGATGAAAGGCGCTCGCGCCCGCGAAGTGCTCCCGACTTACGAAGCGAAGTTCGAAGAGATCTGGAACCGTGGTCGTCAGAATCTTCCGGGCTTCCAAGCGGAGTTGAAAACCAAGCGAGACAAGAAAGAAACTCCGACCTGCGGCTTCTCTCCGATCAGCTTGAGCTTCGCGGAAGTGAAATCGCTTTTGGCTCTCGCGCCTCGCTGCAAGTAACCGCACGGTTTGACTTCGAAGGCCTGTCGGCGATAGGCCTTCGTCATGACTCGAACCGCGGCGACACTTTTCTCTACCGTCCTCTTCTTCGTTGTCCTCACCTCGACTCTCGCACTCGCGCAGACTCCCGCTCGCGTTCCCACCATCGAAGCCTCGGATTTCCAAATTGGCCGCTCGTGGATTTGGGATTACGTCGACGCCTCCGGAAAAACGTATTCGACGGAACGCTACGAAGTGCTCGCCCTGAAGGACGACCGAGTCCTCATCGAGATGAGTTCGAGCTACGATGGCGGCACGACTCTCACGGCTCATCACCGTCTCGATGCGAAAGTCGGCGATTGCCTGCTCGCCTACCGAAACCCCGCGCAGAAAAAGCCCTGGAAGTTCACGATGTATTCCCTCGACCAGGGAAAGTGGGTTCCTTTCGATCCGGGAAAGACGCTCGCGTTCGAAGAAAAGTTCAACTGCAACCCGCACGTCATGATGGCACCGCACGAGAACTACCTGACGGTGTTCTCGACCTTCGGCGGAGAAGCCGTTTTCCAACAGAAGCTCTGGCGAAAACTCGAGTCGAGTTGGTTTTCGCTGAATGGTCCCGAGCGCGCCGTCGCGTCGAGAAAGCAGTTCGGAACTCCGCAGAGCGGTTACGTTTTCACACGACGTCCGTGATCCCACGCTTCGCTTCCATCCTTATCCCCGTGATTAGCAAAACTAGTAGTCACGTTGTCCCTCGTCGACCGGGCACGTCTCTTGCCCCATGATCTCGTTAGGCCACTCGTCGAGTGGCGACGTGGCCCCGATCAACGAAAGGACTCTCTCATGACGACGCGAACATCGATTCGGATCACGACGATGGGACTCATCACGCTTGCTCTCGCTGCTTGTGCAGGCGGAGGAGGCGGTGGTGGTGGCGGCGGAGGCGGTGTCGTCGCCTCGGGAATCGACGCCTGCAAGCTCCTCACGACCGCGGAAGTCGAAGCTCAGATCGGCGTCCCTGTCGAAAAAGTCGAAGGCGGCGGAACTCCCGATGGCGCAGCCTTCTGCCATTGGTACGGAAAGGATCCGGCCGTCTTGCAAAAAGGGATGAGCCTCATCGTCGCGATCGACAACGGTGCGGCCCGCTACAAGGGATACAAAGATGCCGTCGCCGATCCGATGGCGGTCGCCGGGATCGGAACCGAAGCGCATTCGACGACTGCGAAAGCGGAGATCCTCAGTACCTACGAGGGAAGCGTCTGGCTGATGGTCACACCACTTTATTCTCCGACGGGGTTGGGCCTAACGGAGACTTTCGCACTCGCGACCCTCGCGCTGCCCCGCGCGAAGGCGCTCGTGAAATAGCCAAGAATTGTCGAGATACCGTTGCCGGGTTTGTGCTTATTCATTCACAACCCGGCTACACTGGAGGTGCGGTTTACCCGCCTTCCGCAGTGTACTAATTTGAAAGCATGGAGTCGACACCACCTCGCATTTTGATCGTGGAAGACAACGAGCTCGATCGCGAGCTCGTGACCCGCGAATTGAAAAAAACGGGGGCCGCCTCCACCATCGCTCATGCCGAAGATCGCGAATCGTTCTACCGTGAATTCGAAGAATTCAAACCCGAGCTGATTTTGTGCGATTTCTCGCTTCCCGGGTTCAATGCCTTCGAAGTGCTCGACACCGTCAGTAAACGAAAACCCGAGACACCCGTCATCATCGTGACGGGCACGTTGACCGATGAAACGGCAGTCGAATGCTTGAAGCGTGGAGCTCTGGATTACGTCTTGAAAGACAAGATCCTGAGACTGATACCGGCGATCGATCGCGCCATGGAGCTCAAGAACTCTCGTCGCGAGCGCATCGAGTTCGCGGCGAGGCTTCGCCAGAGCGAAGAACAGCTTCGTACGATCACCGACGTTTTGCCCGCGCTGCTCGGGTACGTGACGACGGATTTTCGCCTCACGTTTTCCAACAAGACTTACGAGAAGTGGTTCATCCCTGGACCTGGCAAGGAGAAGCAAGGCTGCATCGTCGAGATTTTCGGCTCGGCGATCGCGGACCGGATGAGAGCGAGCCTCGCGCCGCTCGAACGCGGCGAAGACGTGAGCTTCGAGAGCATGCTGACGACGAGTGAACCTCCGCGTTTCGTGAGCGTGAGTCTCACTCCGGACATCGAGCCCACGGGGACGTACAAAGGCTTCGTCGCACTCATCATGGATTTGAGCGAACGCAAACGCTACGAAGACGAGCTCGAAGCCGCGAAAATTTCAGCCGACGCGGCGAACGCGGCCAAGAGCCAATTCTTGGCGAACATGTCGCACGAGATGAGAACGCCGCTCAGTGCGATGCTCGGATTCGCGGAGCTGATCCTCTCTCCCGGTCAGCCAGCCGCCGAGAAGCCTCGTTGGGCAGAAAAAATCGTGAAGAATTGTCAGCGCCTGCGCGTGATGATCGACGAGATCCTCGATCTCTCGAAGGTCGAAGCGGGAAAACTCCAGATCGACAAAGGCGTTTTCAAACTCACCGATCTCGTCGCGCAAATCCAATCCATGCTCTCCGCTCTCGCGTCCGAGAAGAACATCGGTCTGCGTTTCGAACTGAAAGGTGCCGTTCCCTCGGAAATCGATTCGGATCAGGTGAAGCTGAGGCACATCCTCGTGAACATCATCGGAAACGCGATCAAGTTCTCGCAACTCGGCGAGGTCCGTGTCGTCATTTCGATGATGAACTCGGATTCCCTACGACCACAGCTTTCTTTCTGCGTGATCGACACCGGTCGAGGAATGACGGGCGAACAAGTTTCGCACCTCTTCGAGCCCTTCACGCAAGTCGACAACTCGATGACCCGCAAGATCGGCGGAACGGGACTCGGTCTCACTCTCGCTCGAAAATTCGCTCGCGCGCTCGGCGGCGACGTCGACCTCGTCAAGAGTGACCCATCGCACGGGAGCACTTTTGAAATCACGATCGATCCGGGAGACGTTTCGAAGTCCGAACCGCTGGCCTCGCTCGAGACGATGTTCACGCCGACGCCGGCACCCGTGGCCTCCGAGAAAAAAATCGATTTGCGCGGCGTGAAGATCCTCGTCGTCGAAGATTCGCCCGAGAATCAGTTCTTGATGAAGCGCTTCCTCGAGTTCGCGGGAGCCTCGATCGACGTCGCGTCGAACGGCGAAGAAGGCGTCGAGAAGGCCCTCCACAACGTTTACGACTTGGTCTTGATGGACATCCAGATGCCGATCCTCGACGGCTATCATGCGACCACACGGTTGCGTGAAACCGGTTACGACAAGCCTATCGTGGCGCTCACCGCTCACGCTCTCAAGGAAGAGCGAGAAAAGTGCATGAACCTCGGCTTCACGGGCTTTCTGACGAAGCCGATTCGAAAAGAAGATTTATTGAAGGAAGTCGACTCGTTCAGAGGGTGAAGGAAAATGTCGAACCCTTTTCGACTTGCCCTTCGGCCCAGATCGTCCCACCGTGCCGGCGGATGATACGCGCGACCGTCGCCAGACCGATGCCGGTTCCGGGGAACTCTTTCGCGCTATGGAGTCTCTGGAAGGCTCCGAAGAGGCGAGTAGCGAAAGCAGGATCGAAGCCCGCGCCATCGTCACGCACGAAGAAGACGGTCTTGCCGTCGCTCTTCGCGCGGCCGACCTCGATTCGCGCGCGCGGGTGCTTGGACGTGTACTTCCACGCGTTACCGATCAAATTGTCGAGAGCGATCCGAATCAACGCGGGATCGGCCTCCGCGTGGAGGTCGGCTTGGATCGCGAACTCGACATCACGCGTGGGATCGGACTCCTTCAAAGACTTCGCGATCGCGGATGCGATCTCGGTCAGATCGACGTCTTCCTTTTTCATCTCCGCTCTCGAGAGTCGCGAAAGATTCAAGAGATCGTCGATGAGCTTTCCCATCGTCTGACTCGCCATCCGGACCCTCGTGAGATCTTTTCTTCCCTGTTCGTCCAGCCGATCGCCGTTCTCCTCGAGAAGCGCATGACTGAACCCGTCGATCGCCCGAAGGGGAGCTCGCAAATCGTGAGAGACGGAATAGCTGAATGCTTCGAGCTCACGGTTCGCCGCCGCGAGCTCTTGCGAACGACGTTCGAAAGCGTCGCGAGAGACCGTGCGATTCTCGAGGGACTCCGTCATGAGGTTGAAGGCGTTCGCGAGATATCCGATTTCATCCGGCTCCACGATTTCCGCGCGGTAGGCCATGTTGCCAGCCGTGATTTCCTTCGTCGCGCGAACGAGGCTCGTGAGCGAACTGCTGAGTCGTCTCGAGGCATTCAAACCGAACCAGAGCGCGATCGAAAGCAAAACGAGAGCGATCGCAGCCCCGGCGATGATCGGTCTATTTCGATTCTCGTTCACCGCTTTGAAGACGACGTCGGCCCGCGCCGTGAGCTGGATTTGAGTTTTTCGCAAGTGCTCCAGGGCTTCCAGCGCGAATTGGTTTCCGAGAAGCCTTGCTTGCTCGGTCTCAGCGGGATTCAGGCCGAAGCGGGTAAACGCCGCTTCCATCTGGACCACGACGCTCTCGGCTTCACTGAGCGTCACCTCGATCTCTTCTTCGACGTTCACGATTTCACGCGCTTGGCGGATCAGGTCGAGCTCGCGTTTCGATGCCGCGATCAAAACATTTCGTGAGCTCTCGAGGGCACTTCCACTTTGTGTCGTGGATGCGGCTAGAGTTTCGTTGATCGAATAAATGACTTCGCGCGCTTGGCGCGAGATATCGGCAGTCGTGGTGATTTCATGGAGCCTCGCGAGACTTCGCAGGGCACTCCAACTCGAGAGATAGAGTCCGACGAACTCGAGGATGAAAAAAACCCCGATGAGAAGAATCGTCCACCGAAACCGGCGGCTGATCGAACGGGTCTGGCGAAAGGCGGAGGTCGTCGCATCCGATGACACCGAACCCCCTCACCGTTCGACTTTGACGGCTTTGACTTTTCGGTCCGAGAGCTCTGTCGACGACGAAACGTATCCGATCGCGCCTTTGAACGACTCGACGAAACGAATCGTCATCGCGTCCGACGCTTGTTGTAAGGGCGCGCTATCGCCGGAATAGAGTTTCTGCCCGATCCAGTACATTTCGATCTCGTCCGATTTTTTCATGAGGATCGACTTCAGGAAATCTTGGCGAATCGCCGAGCCGCTAGAGCGATCGATGAAGCGAACGGCGGTTCCATCAGGCCACGATTTTTTCCGTTTGAAGAACATCTCACGGAGATCGCCCTCCGAGATCGCGCCGACGGGATTGTCCGCGTTCACGATGAAAACGAGTGTGACGGACTCGGATGCCGTCGAGATCCCACTTCCGCAGAGAAGTGAAACCGCCAAGAGCATCATCGAGAGAGCCGGTTTGAAATTCATCGTTGCCACCTCAGAAGGCGATGCCGCTGGAAATCTCGTACGTTTCGAAATCGCGCTTCTGTGCACCCGACGTCGCCGTCGAGCCCTCGTACCGATGCTGGAAATATCCGAGACGGAACCTGGCGAACGGGATCGGAAGCCAATTCAATCCTCCTCCGTAGACCCATTTCTTGATCGGATCGGAGAGCGCAGGTGCCGTCGTGTTGAAGGGATTGTCCAAATGATCGGCTGCGACGAAGGCGACGACCTTCGAATCGTCGAGGTGGATGTAAGGCTCGACGTAATACGACTCCGCGAGCTTCGTTCCGTCGCTTCGGGTGTTCTTCGCGTACTCGGCGACGAAACCGCCCCAAGGCGCATGGCGGTCGAAATCGACGCCCATCGAAGTGTAACTGCCGCCGGTCATCGAGCCGTTTTGCACCGAGAACCCGTAGGTCGTGTCGTCGGAAATCGTCGACCAAACGCGTCCGCCAAGACCGAGAGTCTTCGTGTCCGTCGTGGGCGAGTGCGTATACGCGCTATATCCGACACGCGAGCTCGTGAAAGCTTTGGATCCGTGAACGTTCACACCCATCCACAACGGGTGCGCGATTCCCACCGAGGACGCGGAGCCCGACTGCAACATCGTCGGTCCGCCTCGACGTCTGAAGAGGACGGGTTCGCGCTGTTGAAAGGCCGTTCCGAATGGAACGTAGCCGAGACCGAACTGGAGGATGTAAGAGTCCGAGAACGTCATTTCGCTATAAGCCTGAGCGACGAGTGCGGCCGCGAACGGCGAACCGAACTGTCGTTGCGCGGGAGTGCCACGTGAATCGTTGTGCGGATTCGGAAAGGTATATGCGAGACCCGCGAGAAGCTGCGAAACGAAACGCGTGCGTTCGTTGAATTGTGCGGTGATGTTCAGACCTAAAGTATTCGAATGAGCCGACACCTGTGGAGTCGTGTCGACTCCCGTGACTCCGGTCACGGCACTCTCGAAGAAACCGCCGAAGGCGATCGAGTCGTTCAGAAAAGTTTTGACCCGGCCGCGTTCTTCGACCGAACGGTCGAAGACTTCGACTTCCCTTTGTTCGAGCTCTTTCAGTTTCTTTTCGAGAATTCGCAATCGCTCTTCGGTCGGGCTCGGAGTCGCGCTACCCGTCGGCGCCGCTTGGGCCCATGTCGTTTGCGTCGCCACGAGGACCGCGGCGACGAGAAGGAGTTTATGGAGTGCACGGAAAGTCCGAGTCGTTCTCATTGAAGAAGAATCGCGCTTGCGGCACTTCACCGGCAAATGAAACGATGTGTAGCCATTTTCATAAATGATGTTTGTTTTATCGGGTCAGAGCAGGATTCGCTGGCTTCGTCGGAAGCTCGTTGAGGACGAGCCAATAGAGTCCGAGTTGCCTCACTGCATCCATGAACTCGGAGAAGTCCACGGGCTTTCGCACGTAGCTATTCGCACCGAGGCTATAGCCCTGCACGAGATCGGTGTCTTCTTTCGACGACGTCAAGATCACGACCGGCATCAGTCTCGTGCGTTCATCGGACCGAAGTCGTTGCAAGACGCCGAGGCCGTCGATCTTCGGGAGCTTCAAATCGAGCAACATCACCTGCGGCATCTGCGAGAGGTCGCGACCGGCGTAGCGACCTTCGCCGAAGAGATACTCGAGCGCTTCGGCTCCGTCTCTTGCGACGATGACTTCGTTCTTGATGTTGTTCTTGCGGAGCGCCCGGAGCGTCAGCTCTTCGTCATCCGGATTGTCTTCGACGAGGAGAATGGATCGATTGCTCATGCGAAGCCTCCTGCGATCGGAAGCTTAACAACGCGATCGAAGATCCCGCAAGAGGGGCAAATGTGACGAGGCCATCGGCCTCGATCTCATCACTCGACGACCGCTTTCGCCTCGGAATGATGGAGTACCGTGATGTACGCGATGCCGACGGTCGTGTTCACTTGCGTCTTCACGAGCGGACTCGCGACGTTCGGATTTCCGCTGAGCGAGTCGATCGTCGAGAACAAACCGATCCGATGGTCTTCACTCTTCGTGCGATAACCGAAACCGACGCCGGCACTCGAATAGAGATACCCACCCGAAGCGGAGTATTGAGGCCGCGCGGCTTTCACGTATTGCGTGGGCACTTCGTAGAGGTAACTCTGGTAACCCTCGGTCGCCCAACGTGACGAGGCCTCGAGGCGAAGGTCGATCACGTCGGCGATGAAGCGCGGACGGTCGAAGACGAACTCGAGCTCGAAGACCGTTCCGTGGTGCTCGGTCGTCCATGCCACTTGCGACGTCACGACCGCTCGAGCCGCGAGACCGAGGCGCAAGAGCCCTCGATTCTCGAATTGGGCGAGGTTCAGACGGAACTTCGGTCCGAGCTCCACGATCCACCCGAGATCCGGCATTCCCTCACGCGCGACGTTGTTCTCGCTGGAGACCGGGAACGCGCCACCGGCGCTCAAGCTGACTTCATAATCTCGTCCCCGCAGAAACCGCGCGCGCGTCCCTTCTTCGCGATTCGAGCGCAAGACGTGACCGCGATACACGAAATAAGGAAACGGTAGAGCGAAGAGTCTCTCTTGATCGGAGCCTGGATAATGAGGGAACCAAGCCGCTCCGAACCCCGCGCCGAGCTCGTAAAGAGATGGCGTTTCACTTTGCGGGATATCTTGAGCGAGCGCGTCGTGAGGCGCGAGAGACACGAGAAAAAGGAACAAAAAGGCACGGATCATCTTCGACTTTCGATTTCGGCGGTGTTTCGTCACGACATCAACAAGGGAGCTGAATAGGACCTAAAATATTCGGCGCCAGCTCCCGGTTAGACTTCATCACATAGGAGGTCTCAATGGCTGTTCAAAATCAAAAAGGTGGCGTGGCAGTTCCCGCGCTTCTCTGGTTCGCAGGCGTTCCGTTCTTCGTCGTCCTCTTGCTCTGGGCTCTCTTCTTCAGAGGCTAAGCTCGGAGTGCGGCGATTCGATCGTCGAGATCAGGATGAGTCGAGAACAGGGCAAGGAAGCCCGATCGTTTCCCCGAGATCTTGAACGAAGCCAAAGCTTGTCCACGTTCGTCGGCCGGCGCGTTCGCGTTGAGCTTCAACCTTTGAAGCGCCGCGACCATGTTGTCGCGTCCGGCGAGTGCGGCACCACCCGCATCGGCGCGGAATTCACGATGACGTGAGAACGACGCGACGACGATCATGCCGAGGATTCCGAGAACGATTTGAAGGACCATCACCACGGCGAATTGAACCATCGGGCGCTGTCTGTCATCGACGGCCTGGCCGATGGCGAACGCTGCGACTCGAGCGAGGAACATGACGAAGGCGTTCACGATGCCTTGCACGAGAGTCATCGTGACCATGTCACCATTGGCGACGTGCGCGATTTCGTGCGCGAGGACGCCGTCGACTTCGGCTGTCGACATCGATCGCAACAATCCGGATGAAACCGCCACGAGCGCGCGGTTCTTCGTCGGACCCGTCGCGAACGCGTTGATTTCGTCGCTCTCGTAGATTCCGACTTCCGGCATTTTCGTGAGACCCGCGCGCGATGCGAGGCCGTGGACGCGGTTCAAGAACTGACGCTTGTCCATGTCCATCGTTTGCGGATCGAT
>JAZKJB010000269.1:0-280 GCA_040384505.1 Bdellovibrionota bacterium
CCCGTGAAGCTGATCAGTGGCACGTCATCGTGCGCGACGAGTGCGGCACCCGCCTTACTGCCGAAGCCGAAGACGAGATTCACGACGCCTTTCGGGAGACCCGCTTCACGAAGGATTTCAGCGAACATCGAGGCCGTGAGTGATGTCAGCTCGGAAGGCTTCGCCACACACGTGTTACCGAACGCGATCGCGGGAGCGACCTTCCAAGTCAAAAGATAGAGTGGAAGATTCCACGGCGAAATCAAGCCGGCGACGCCGACCGGCCGACGGCTCGCGAAAG
>JAZKJB010000269.1:290-12020 GCA_040384505.1 Bdellovibrionota bacterium
CGGCCGACGAGCGACGTAGTTGAATGTGTTCGCGTCGATTCGCGTCGCCTGCTCGTCATGATGAAGGAGGACTCCAGCGAAGAAACGAAAATTGTGGGCGGCCCGAGGAAGATCGACTTCAGCTGCGAGCCAGACCGGTTTCCCTTGGTCGCTCGACTCGGCTTCGGCGAGCTCCACGGCGCGCTGATCGATCAGATCCGCGATGCGATTGAGAAGCTTCGCTCTCTCCATTGCGACGGTCGCGGACCAAGACGGAAAGGCTTGCTTCGCCGCCTCGACGGCTCGCGCGACATCCGTTGCATCGGAATCGGGAACCAACAGATGCGGCTCACCGATGGCAGGATTGAAGCTTTCGAAGAACGAGCCGCTCGCCGGAGGGGCGAACTCTCCGCCGATGAAGTTAAGGAGCTTTTTCATCCCGGTCCCCTGCCCGACCGTTGGCCAGGGCTTTCATTTTGATCAGCATATTTCTCGAATTCGAATTCCCATTTGTCTTCGTCCGGATCCCACGGGTCGAACGGAATGATACCTTCCATCCCGGCCCGCAACTCCGGGGGTATGACCTCGCGAACGATGAACGCCTTTTGGCGATCGAGCTTGTAGGGGTTGCGCAGATCGAAACCGAGAACGCCCAAGACGTAGCGAGCGACGTACCACGTCGCTTGCGAATCCCAACCGTGCGCGACCTTGATCACGACACCGAGACCCTTCGGGAACTTCGGGTGAACGATCGAGAGACCCAAGAGGCCGTCGGCGCCCTCTTTCGCGAGGACCTTGCCTCCGCAAGATTTCAAGATCGTCGAATCGAGACGATTGAAGCCACCGACGAGATCCGGTTTTTCGATCATCGCATCCCAGATCCAGTCCTCGTCCTTCGTCAAAGCCAAGTGCGCGTATGTTTTCGCGAGCTCGGTCACGGTCATCGAAATGGTCGGAAGTCCGCAGCCGTCTTTCGCCGTGACCTTCGGCTCCCACGTCTCGCCGAGGATGCGGCGGACGAGTCCGAGATACTCTTGATGAAAGGGATGATGCGGCCACGTGTACCCGACTCGCGACCAGCCGCGAAGCTGACACCCTCGCAAGATCGCGGCGTGTTTTCCCGAGCAGGGATGATACCAACGCCGCGGTCTTCGCATCTGACGCCCGAACTGCATGAGCGGAAGCGAAAACGGCGTCTGCATGAGCCCCATTTCCGAGGGCTTCAAGATCGCTTTCACCGCTTCGATGTGATCGGGCTCGGCATTGTGCGACGCGACCGACACCGCTTTCGATTCGATCGAGAGATGGGGCGCGAGATCTTTCGCGAAAACTTTCAGCTGCACGGGCTTCATCATCGAGCGGCCGTAGCAGAGGACGTTGCCGCCGTAGGCGTAAATCACATCCGAGCCGCTGACCCACGAGATCGCCCCGTGAATGGTGACTTCGCTGACGCCATTTCTACGATAATCGACGAGCGGAACCCATGTTTCAGACATGTGGCGCCACTTTCTCCATGAACGCCTTCATCGAACCTTTCACGGACTCGTTGTCGTGATTGTTGAAATCGAACCAGAGCATCAACCGATCGTCCGCATCGAAACGCGATTTCATCTGTTCACGAATGTCATCGGCGGTACCAACGAGCGCGTTGTCGACGGCCTGCTCGATTCTTCTCGGATCGAGTGTGCCTTCGATCGCGGTCCAGTAATTCGCGAGAGCTTTCTCACCCGCTTCTCGCGCGCGACGCCGCCGAGTCTCGAGCGAGCCTCCGCCCTCGTCGATGAAGACGAGGACCGTACGAGGCATGTGCTGCCGACTCCAGGCCCCACCCTTCGGATGGAACTGCTTCGTCATCCGCTGATGAGTCTCTTCGATGACGGCACCCGGAGTGATGGAGAGATTGAAGACGCCGACGGGAAAGAACTTATTCGCGAAGTTTTGAGTCGCGGCGTCGTGGGCGCCGATCGTGAGCCTCAAAAGTTCCATCGGGGCTTCGACCGGAATCACGCCGACGTCGTCGAACGTCCAGAAGGGCGCGATCTCGATCTCAGCGGGATCGCCGGCGACGGAATTCGAGCGCTTGTACGCCTCGAGCACCTTTCGCCAATCATCGTCGGTGCGGAACTGCGAGCGCTTCAATACTTTCGGCGTCACGTCCTTCGACGCGAACACATCGCCGCGAAGGAATCTCAAGAAAATCTCGGTGGCTTCCATGAAGACCAAACCGCGAAGCACCGACCAGGCCGCAAGTTCGACGTCGTTGCGAGGTTTGATTCCATAGGGAAGATTCGAAAATGGGAATCGGCCACTGGCGAAGCCGATGTCGAGGATGCGCTTCTCGCCCTCGTTGAGACCGTGGAGAGAAAGAAAAGTGCGAATCGCTTCCGCGTGTGCGATCGGTCCGCCGTTGCACAAAATATTTCGAATCGCGCTTCCAACGTGGAGTTTCTTCGTCCGTGCGAAGATCTTGTGCGCGACCTGGAGGATGTCGGTATTGAGTCCGATCTCCCCTTTGAAGTTCGGGATCACGGCACCTGGATTTCGTTTTTGAACTTGGCAAGAAAGATGGGTTTCGGCGACCCAAGCCGTTCCGAAGCCGAGCTCGTCCGCGAGATCGACCTGCGAGAAAAAATTCTGCCACATCGTCTTCTCGGGTGGAATCCACCCATCGACTTCCGTCTGGCAAATCGAGAAGAAGATGTCGTGTCTCACAGGCTTCCGGTCCTTCCGCCATCGACGGCGAGCGCCGTACCCGTGATGTACGCTGCCGCCGGCGACGCGAAGAAGGCGACCGCCGATGCGATCTCTTCCGGCTTTCCGAAACGCCGCATGGGAGTGTGCTTCTTCCACTCTTCCGCGACTTCTTCCTCGCTTCGCTTTTGCGTACCCGCACTCGCCTTCAGGAGCGAGAACAAGCGATCCGTTTCGGTGTAGCCCGGAAGAACCGAGTTCACCGTGATTCCGTACGGCGCAAGCTCGGTCGCCAACGTTTTTGCCCAGGACGCAACGGCCCAGCGAATCGTGTTCGAGACGCCGAGATTCGGAATTGGAACTTTCACCGAAGTGGAAATGACGTTCACGATGCGGCCGAAACCGCGATCCTTCATTCCTGGAACGAGGAGCTGCGCCAGCGTGTGCCCGGAGAGCATGTGTTGTTCGAAGACCGATAAAAACTCGTCCTCGGTCGCTTCGAGAATCGGTCCGCCTTTGGGTCCGCTCGAATTCGAAACGAGAATTTCGATCGCGCCCCCGGCATCGCCGATCGCGGTTTTCACTTTCAATGCGAGTGCCGGACGATCCATCAGGTCCGCCACGACATAACGGTGACCTTGACCCGGGAGCGAGGCGACGAGCTTCTTCAGCTCCTCTTCCCGCCTCGCGAGAGCGATGACTCGTGCACCTTGGGACGCGAGAAGTTTCGCGCTGGCCGCGCCGATGCCGGCCGAAGCTCCGCAGACCAATGCCGTGCGACCTTTCAAATCGAGATTCATTCCGGTTGCCATTTCTCTAGGCCTTTCTCGAGATGTGGAGATTCGCGCATGAGACGCCGGATCACCGGGCCGCTCACCAGGGATGAAATCACGGCTAGCGCGATCAACGCGACGTGAAGCTCCGCCGAGATCACTCTCGCGTCACGAGCCGCGGTGGCGAAGACGATGCCCATCGCGCCTCTCGACGTCATGGCCGCGCCGATGCTCCAAGATTCACGATTTTCCAGACCGCTGAGTTTCGCGGCCAGCGCACAGGCGAACCATTTCGACGCGAGCCCGACGATCAAGACGATCGACACGAGCTCGAAATCGAAGAACTCGAAAAAGTCGATGCGCCAACCGAGCGACGCGAAATAGATCGGAGCGAGAACGAGTCGAACGAATTTGAAAGCTCCGACGTCGCCCCAGTCCCGCCGGTCGGAGAAATGTCTCACGACCGCACCGACCGCGATCGAGCCCAGAAGCAGGCTGGTCCAGACGTCAGCCGAACCGATCACGATCGTGACGGCGATCCATCCCAACAAATCGTCGAAGAGCGCCGACGAAATCGTCAGGGTTCCGACCCTGGTCCCGAGCAAACCCAGATCCGAGAGAGTCTTTGCGATCACCGGGACCGCCGAGATCGCGAGCACGGTCGCGAGCATCGCAGCGAGCTTCCAGGTCGGGACCTCGTCCCCTCCGAACAGCTTCTCGACGAATGGTTCCGGCATGAAGAAGACGAGACTCACGCCA
Organism: Bdellovibrionota bacterium; assembly: GCA_040384505.1. Taxonomy (GTDB): domain Bacteria; phylum Bdellovibrionota; class Bdellovibrionia; order Bdellovibrionales; family JAMPXM01; genus JAZKJB01. The sequence continues at coordinate 4,493 of JAZKJB010000269.1, forward strand.
CACAAAGCCGGGACGATCAGGCCCGCAGATCCGATCGACAACGCCGAACGGAGATTGCGTTTCAGATACGTGAGATCGATTTCGAAACCGGCGACGAACAGGAAAGCCGTTCCCGCGAAGATCAGAATTGCGGAAAGCGAAGTTTGCGCGTCGAGATCCAACGGAACGTGAGCGCGAAACGGTGCGATGACGAGGCCGGCGACGATTTCACCGACGACACGAGGAGCCCCGAAGCGCTCGGCGAGCCACCCGAATACGCGGGCCGCCACGAACAAAATGGCGATGATCAGTAGGAGGTTGAGCACGCTTCGACACCATAGGTGCTCTGGGTCGTTGACGCAAGCATCCACCGCCGTTTAATCTCCCCGGATTCACTGGAGATTCCCATGGCGCGGCAGATCTACAAGATGCGAGTCACCGAGGTGCGCGACTATACGCCCTCGATCCGTGAACTCTTCTTGCAGTGCGAAGAGCCGGCGACGTTCGAATTCAGGGCAGGCCAATTCGTGATGCTCCATGTCCCGGTCGAAGGCGGTAAACCCGCACTGCGCGCCTACTCGATCGCGACCACCGAACATCGCAAAGACGGCTATCGCTTGATCTTCAAGTCGGTCGATAACGGCCTCGCGTCGAAATACGTGTGGGAGCTGAAGGGTGGCGAGATTCTCGATTTCACCGGTCCGTTCGGCCGCGTGTTCTTCAACGAGCCGCCGACGAAACAGATCATCATGCTCAACACCGGTTCGGGCGTCTCGCAGCACATGTCGTTCCTCGATTCCCACGCCGAAAAGTATCCCGATCTCCGGTATCGCCTCTTCTTCGGCGTTCGAAAAGAAGAGGACATCTACTATCGCATCGAACTCGAGGCGCTGAAGAAGAGACTGAAGGATTTCGAGTACTACTTCGTTCTTTCCCGGGCTTCGGAATCGTGGACGGGAAAACGCGGTTACATCCAAGGTCACGTCGACGATTGCGAGCATCTCAAGATCCCGACCACGTTCTATCTTTGCGGCAATGGTGCGATGATCAAAGACGTCAAAACGAAACTCGCGAGCGAAGGCTTCGACGCCAAGATGATCTTCTCCGAAGCATTCGACTGAGCGCGCGCCAAGATCGTCTCGAAATGAGAATCGCTTAAGGACCTAGGTCCAAAATGCCGAAAGGAAGAGGCACTCCATCGGAGGTCTCTTTCATGCGTACGCTCACCGTTCTCATCCTCGCTTCGCTCGTTTCGTTGACCACACAGGCCCAGAGCCGCGGCTCTGAACCGCTCAGCAAGAACGATAAAAGAGCCCTCGAGCAAACCCAGGACATGCTGCGGAACCGAAACCAAGTCGACGCCTTCCTCGAGAAAAACCCCGAAGCGCGCGGCGCGGATTCGAACGTTCAAGCTTTGATGGGACCCGACACCGACGCGACCTACGATCTCGCGGCCGACATTTTCGCCGATCTCGTGAAGCAGACGAACGGAGACCCGGAAAAGCTGATGCAGCTCCTCGAACAAGCGAAGAAGAACCCAGCGGCCTTCGCACAGAAGCTTTCACCAGCTCAGCAAGACAAGATCCGGGGCCTCGCCACGAAAGTCGAACAACGCCAGAACAAGGCACCTGCCCCGCACTGACAAATTTGAGCACGGGCAAGCTCGAAACGACGCTTTGCGCTTCGTCTGACGCTCTTTTCCTTCCCATTTCCAAATAATTCACTTTGGCCCGAGCGTGCTCGTGGTCCTCGCTTTGCTCTTTTATGCGAGCGGACCGCCTTAACTTGCGGCCGAGGTGAGTTATGAAAAAAGGCATCGCGACTCAAATCACGTTCTTGGTTCTCTCCGTTCTCGCCTTTGCGGCGTGCGGAAAGAACGGCGGCGACTCGCAACCCCCGGTCGCGACCGTTCCCACCTACGGGATCGTCGGCAGTCAGTGTATGAACACGCTGAACAACACGCCGGTGGCTTACAACCTCTGTCAACAGAACGTCGCCGGCGCCTACATGTGGAACGGCACGCAGTGTCTCCAGACGAACGGCCACGCGGTCGTCGATCCGAGTCTCTGCAACGGCCAAGTCGGCAATCAATACGGTAACCAGTATGGCAACGGCGGCTATCAGGTCGGACAAGGTGCAGGCGGCCCGTACGTCTGGAATCCGTATCCGAACGGTCAATATCCGATCGGCTACTTCCCGACCGGATATCCCTCGTTCCCCGGTCATGGCGGCGGAAGCGGCGGCAACTATACTAGCCAAGTTTGCAACGGCATCTACTTGTGGACGAGCGGTGGCTCTTCGCGCTGGGTGACTTGCAACGGCTTCAGCTGCCGCGGTTACTTCGTCTACACGCAAACGACGTATCGCCCGATTCTCTGCCTCTGATTTAGCTCCGCTCTCGAGTATGAACTGGCGAGGCTCCCCGCCTCGCCGCGTTTCACCATCTCCCGTAACTCCAAGGTGTTTGCAACGGCGGAATCATTGAGACACACTCTTGGGACAACCGGGAGAGTCCAAGTGGCAGCCGATAAAAAACTCATCGACACGTTGAACACCATCCTCGAACACGAGCTCGCGGGCGTCGTGCGGTACACGCACTACTCGCTCATGATCTTCGGGCACAATCGAATCCCGATCGTCAGTTGGCTGCGTTCACAAGCGACCGAGTCGCTCGATCACGCAACCCAGGCCGGCGAACACATCACGACCCTCGAGGGACATCCGAGCTTGAAGATCTCCTCGCTTCTCGAGACGCACAAACATTCCATCGACGACATTCTCCGCGAGAGTTTGAACCACGAGACCACTCAGCTCGAGAACTACAAGACTCTCTTGAAGATGACCGAAGGAAAGATCATCTACCTCGAGGAATACGCTCGAACGATGATCGTCGAAGAAGAAGCGCACATCGCCGAAGTTCAGAAGATGCTTCGCAAGCAGGGCAAATGAGCCCGAAATGGTGAAGCTGAAGACGCTGGCGAATCCACGCCGCCGTTGGCCGACGGTCGTCATGGTGACCGCGTGGATCTTGGTGGCGTACGGAATCCCGAACAAGGTGAGTCTCTTCCAGCCGACCCCGGTTCCATTGATTTCGCTCGACAACTTGATCGGGTTCTCGCCGGGTTGGGTGTGGGCCTACATCAGCTACTACCTGCTCTTGGTGCTCCCGTATTTCGTGACCGATGACGAGGACGTGCTGAATCAGATGATTTACTCCTTCTCCACGGCCGCGGGAATGAGTGCGCTCTTCTTCCTCTTTTTCCCGACCAATCTCCCACGGGAGCTTTACCCGACGGCAGCCGCCGGCGACTTCATGTCGGTGCTCGCGCTCGACGTGATTCGATTGATCGATAGCAGCGTGAATTGCTTCCCTAGCATGCACGTGACGCTCACGACGATCGCCGCGATGACGTTGATGCGGGCGTCCCGGCGCTGGGCGTGGATCGCGATCCCTTGGTCGCTCGCGATCTTCTATTCGACCGTCGCGACGAAGCAGCACTATGCCCTCGACGTCATCGGCGGGATCTTCTTCGGCCTCGGCTTTTTCTTTTTCTTCGTGAGCTGCGTTTACGTCGACGATGGGTCGAGCCAACTTGCCCACGCGATAGGTAAAAAAAATCAGCCGTGAGAGGGGGGCTCCCACGGCTGAAGGGTTCGCCGACCGAGCAGCCATGCTCGATCGATTTCTTCTTCGAAAACCAAATTAATTGATGAGGCTCTTGCTCGCGACTTCGCGAGCGGAGAAGACCTTCTTCAGGCAGGAGCTTTTCTCGCCTGCGCTCGAGAGGCCCGTGCACTTGGCCGATTCCGCCTTGGTGTCTTCGTCTTTGATGAGAACGGCCGCGCGAGTGTAGCAGTGCGATTCGCGTGCGGGATTCGATTCACCGTAAGTGCTGCAGATCTCGAGGGCCATGCCCCACATCGAGGATTTTCGCGTCTTGAGCTCCGCGTGAAAATCGCAACTATCGAGAAGCTGCGTGCGCGCCGTCGCGAGACAGAGATCTCGACCGAGGGTGAAGACGTCGGGCACGCTCTTCGCCTGCGCGGGCAGAGCCGAGAGAACGTTCGCGAGAATCAGGATCGCTGTTACGAGCCAGGTCTTCATCATGACCTCCTGGACTTACTGATGAGCACGGCGCATGCCACTTCGAGACCCGGAAGACGAGGCCAGCGACCAATTGTGACGACGACGGGTGTAACACCCGTATGTTCGGTAGACGCAGGCTAACAATGCGTCGAAGTTTTGGTCGGCGTGGGGTGTGAGTTGGACGTGTTCGTCGGAACAACTAACGATTGAGAACGGCGCGATCACGCCGCTTCGGAGTCGCCGTAGACGTCCAGGAGCTTGGCGCACCTGTCGAGAATCGTCATGCGTACGCTTTCGCGGTGTCGCATGAGCTCGGGTAAACGAGTGCCGTACGAGATCCCATAGAGCCGGATCACTCGCTGGAGATCGAGGAGCACCTGCTTCTGAGGGCCCTGAGGCGAGGGGTAGTCCGGAAGAGTGGTCAATGTCTCCGCGGCTTCGCGAACGGCACTCACCCACTCGATTTCCTTCTCACTCAGGAACAAGGTCGGAAACGACGTCGTGAAACCGGGGTTGGTGACTTGTTCTCGAAGTTCGCTGTCGATCGTTCGCAGCTCACCGAGAATCTCGTCGAACTCGGCATCGTAGCGCGCGCCGAAACTCTGGAAGACGGTCTTCTTCCAAGCCCGGCAGAAATCTTCGAACTCGATCTGCTCCGCTTTTTCGTAAGGCGGAGGATTCGTGATGTAGCGAAGCGTCTGGATCATCACGTCGAGAGAGATGACGGCACTCTCGGTTTTCTTCCCGTGCTTCATCAAGTTGTGCGCCCAGCTCGCGAGATCTTCGATTTCCTTGTCGGGCACGTAGGCCGTTCTGAAATTCAAATGGAACGCTTGATAAGCGGAATGATCGAGGGGCCGCGGCAAGTGGCGATCGAAATCGCTTTTTCTCCGCTGCGCTCGGGGCTTCGCGAAAAACTCTTCGAGCGCATGCGCGAACGTACGGAAGTCTTTCTCCCAGGCGCCCTCGTGTTGGCAGGTCTTGTAGAGCATGAACGCCTTCTGCGGGTTCGGCTCGGCACGATCGAGAAGACCGTTTATGTTTTGCTCGATCAATCGGGGGAACGAACCCCACATCTCGCGAATCATGATGTGATCGTAACACGGCCCGTGAGCGTTTCGCATTCCACGAGGGAACGACGAAGTTTTGGTCGTCGTTCTCAAAATGGGAACTTCAAAAGCCGAGGAGCACGGCAAGGCCGAAGAGAACGAAGAGGAACGAGGCTGCGATCCTCATCTTTTTCATCGGAATTTTCCGGAGGAGGCCTTCCCCGAGGAAGATCGCCAGGGCATTCGAGCCCACCATTCCGACGGTCGACCCTAAGGTGACGAAGAAAATGCTCGAGTACTTCGCCCCAAGGGCGACGGTCGCGAGCTGGGTCTTGTCCCCCATTTCTGCTATGAAAAACGAGATCACCGTCGTCATGAGAACACCCATGTGACTCGTGTTCTTCACTTCGCCCTCTTCGTCCGGAATCAAGATCCAGGCGGCGAAGATGAGGAAGGTCACGCCGAGGACCCATCTGAGGACGTCGTCCGAAACGTATTTTGCCATGAGATCGCCCGCCCCCGCCGCGAGCGCATGGTTGGCGAGAGTCGCGATCAAGACCCCGAGCAGGATGAGCCACGGGCGGCCGTAGCGTGTGACGAGCACGAGCGAGAGGAGCTGGGTTTTGTCGCCCATCTCGCTGACGAAAACGAGAAGTGCGGAATTTAAGATGGCTTCCAAGATGAAATTTTCCTCAGTAGGAACCCGCAGCCGTACAGCGCCACGCCGGTCACCAAAAGACAGACGATACGCACGACGGTCGGAGCCGAGGAAGCATCATACAAGAGCGCTTTCGCCGCCGAAAGTGAAAGTACCATGAGGGCGGACTTCGCGAGGACAGAGTCCTTTCGGTGAAAGCCGAAGCCGATCGTCACTCCCGCGTAGGCTAGCCAACCCACCGAGACAGCGAGTGAGCCCGAAGATTCTAGCAACCGATAAAGAGCGAGTATTGCCATCAAATGGGCGGCTCCTAGGATCGCGAAGCCGACTTGCTCCGCTGCCGTGATATCTCGGCGTCGAATATAGAGCGCGAGCATGACGGCGACCGAAGCGAATCCACACGAGAGCCAGTGTGTATAGAGGATCGGTTCGGTGACGAGCCCCGCAGCGATTCGAATGTACTCGATCAGGACGACGACACCGACGGCGAGAATTGGGAATTTGAATTCGCCGCGAACTTGGCTTCTGTTCACGTCGGAAAACGCGATTCCCGCGAGGGTCGCGACGAGAAGCCAAGGGCGAAGCTGATCGGTCAAGAGCTCGAGGTAGATGGCGTGAAAGGAGACGACCGTCGCGTAAGCGATGATCACTCCTCCGGTGTTGAGTGCGGTGTCACGCAGGCTCCGCTTCGAGGCGACGTAGATTCCGATGAGGAAGGCGGCAAAAGCGATCGAGATCCACGGCGCGTATGTGGGCGCCAGCTTCTGGATGAAGTAGTACTCGCTCGAATAGAAAATCATGAGGACGGGAAAGAACGCCCATGCCTCTTGTGTCGTGAGGGCACGGCCCCTACGAGTGGTATGGACAGCGGTTCCACCGACGAAAATCACGAACTGGAACGCGAGAGCCCAAGCGACGAGGAAATCGTCGATCTTCGTCAAGCCGACCGACGCGGTCATCAAGATCGCGAGATAGGCCGCGACGATCGTAGCAAGGCGCTCTTCGAGCCAAATCGCGATACCAGCGAAGGCGATCGAACACATCGAATAGTACGCGAGCGTGAACTCGACCTGAATTTCGCTTCCGAGGATCAAGGGTGCGACGTAAGAACCGATCGTCGCCGTGAAAAGATACATCTTGAGCCGCAACTGATCGTAGAGCCACACGCACGCAGCCGAAACCAGAGTGATGAGTCCGAGTGCGGTCGTCGCAGGAACGAGATGATGAACCGTGTGTGCGGCGAGAAAACTCAAGTACAGAACGACGATCCCCGCCCCTGGCAAATAGCTCGCGAATTCTTTATCGGCTCTCCTGAGCCAGAATCCCGCCCCGATGAGCGAGAAACCGAGCAAGCACGACAAGCCGATCTGGCGCTCAGGAGTCAGCCATCCACTTTCGACTGCGAGTTTGATGATGAAACCGGCCGCGAGGACGAAGCAGATCACGGACACGATGCCGAGCCAATTCACGTCGAGTTTTTGTTTCGGGGCTGCCGATGTCGGTGTTGCGGCGGCGCTGGGTGATCCCGCCATTTGATACGGTCCGCTCCATCCGCCTTGAGGCGGGAGCGGAACTTTCGGAGATTCAACGTGGGTGGGCGGCGGTAAATTGGCATGAGCCGGAGGAGGAGGCGCCAGCTTTTCCAAATCGAGGATGAGGCTGCTCATCGCTTCTTCGAGTGTGTTCAGTCTTGATTCGATGAGACCAAGGCGCTCTTCCGAACGATCCATTGCTACTCCCCTTCGATGTCGACTC
>JAZKJB010000270.1:0-2953 GCA_040384505.1 Bdellovibrionota bacterium
ATCGAGATCGAGCGCACCCTTCGTGAGACCGCCGAATAAAATGGCCGCGGCGACTATTCCGATGGCCGAATTTCTTCCGAGAAGAGCGACCGCAATGCCGACGAAGCCGGCGCCGCCGCTGAAGCCCTCACGGGCTTTGAAAGCGAAGCCAAGAATGGGACTCGCGCCCGCGAGACCCGCGAGCCCACCGGAAATGAACATCGCGATGATCGTCTGCCGATCCATGCTGATGCCGGCAAGGCGCCCGGTCATCGGCGCGCCGCCCGCGAGCCTTTGATAGAATCCCAAGCGTGTCCGCTTGAAGATGAAATGGAAAACGACGGCGAAGCCGATCGCGAAAACGAAACTCCAGTTGAGCGGACTCGAGCCGCCGATCCACTCCATCGCGGCGATGTGATAACCGTCGCCGACGACCCCCGTCTCTGGAGATTGAACTTCTCGGTTACGGAACACGGACAAAATAAAGAAACTCGCCAACCCGTACGCGACGAAGTTCAAGAGAATCGTGGTCAAAACCTCGTGGCAACCGCGCTTCGCTTTCATCCATCCCGCGAGCGCTCCCCACGCGCCACCGACGAAAAAAGCAAAAACGAAAGCGACGGGAATGGCGATCATGGCCGGAAGGCTCGGCAAGGTCAGTCCGACGATCGCCATCGCGAGTCCCCCGAGAGTCATCTGTCCTTCCGCTCCGATGTTGAACAACCCGGCCTTGAAAGCCCAGGCCACGGCGAGGCCGGTGAAGATGAGCGGAGTCGCATAATAGAGCGAGTAGCCGAGTTGTGTCGCGGAGCCGAAAGCCCCCGTGACGAGGATTCGTGCGACTTCGAAGGGACTTTCTCCTAGCACGGCCGCGAGAACGAGAGCGGCACCGACGCCTAAGACGAGCGATACGAACGGGAGCGCGAGACCGATCAAACGACTTTTCAATGCGGTCATGCGCGCACCCCTGCCGTCGTCATCGCTTTTCCGATCGCGAGGCGATCGAACTCGGCGCGAGCGAATTCGGCAGAAACGCGCCCCTCGAAAAACACGATGATCCGATCGCTCAACTTCATCAACTCGTCGAGTTCGCTGCTCAAGAGAAGAACCGCGAGTCCCTCATTCCTCAAGCCGACGATCTTTCGATGGATCAGATCGATCGCTCCGAGATCGACGCCTCTCGTGGGCTGGTGACAGATCAGAAGCTTCGGCTCCCGACCCGCGACCTCTCGCGCGAAGATCAGCTTCTGCTGATTTCCTCCGCTCAAACTTCCCGCCGTAGCACCCAGCGACGAAAATCGAACGTCATAGGCTTTCGACCATTCACCGGTCTTCTCGTCGATCGCTTTTTCATCGAACACGTGATGTCGGAGGAAGCGGTCCTCGAGACCGATCATCATGTTATGAGCCGAAGTTTCGTCGAGCCAGAGAGCTTGCTCGTGCCGATCTTCCGGGACGAGGCCGACCCCGAGATCGCGAACGATCGAAGTTTGAAAAGGTGCGGTTTCGCGACCGAGAATGTCCACGCGACCGCTGTAATCTCGCAAACCCATGATCGCTTCGACGAGGTGACTTTGTCCCGAGCCTTCGACACCCGCGATTCCGACGATTTCGCCCGCACGAACTTCGAGCGAGATTCCGTCGAGGCGACCGCGCTTGACGGAATCCTCTCGCAACTCACTCACGCGAAGCGCGATGGTCGTCTTCGAAGGCGGCCGCGCGAGATCGAAGGGAGGAAGTTTTCGTCCGATCATCAACTCGACGATTCCGTCGACGTTCGTTTCATTGATCGAGCCGCTTCCGACTAATGAGTTCTGGCGCAAGACGTAGAACTCGTCGCAGACCTGCATGACTTCGCCGAGCTTGTGAGTGACGAGGACGATCGTTCGTCCCTGTTCTCGCAGTTTGCGAAGGACGAAGAAGAGCTCCTCGATTTCGAGAGGAGTCAGAACGGCCGTCGGCTCGTCGAGGAACAGGATTTTCGAATCGCGGAACAAGAGTTTGAGAATTTCGACTTTTTGCTTTTGTCCGACCGTGAGATCCGCGACCGGCGTTTCCCATGGAACCGCCAGCGACGCGCTCGGGAGAAGAGCTTCGAGTTTTGCGATCGCAGCTTTCCGATCGAGGATCCCCGGACCGGAAGTCACTTCCGCACCCAGCATGATGTTGTCGATGGCAGAGAGTGGTTCGACCAAGCTGAAATGCTGTTGAACCATCCCGATTCCACGTTCGATCGCGTCCAGAGACGAGGAGAACGAAACCTTCGCTCCGTCGATCGCGACTTCGCCCGACGTCGGTTGGTGAAGGCCGAACAAAAGCCGAATCAACGTCGACTTGCCCGCGCCATTCTCACCGAGAACGGCGTAGATCTTTCCCGGCGTGAATCGCATCGTCACGTCGGAAACGGCAGTGCACGCGCCGAACGTCTTCGTGAGGTGGCGGGCTTCGAGGATCACTTCTTCTTCGAGATTTCGTAGAAATCGGGAACTTTGATTTCGCCCGCGACGATTTTGGCCCGCGTCGCCTCGAGCTTCTCGCGGTAAGGAGCGATCAATTTCTCGTTGTGCTCGTCGACGGAGTAGTCGATCCCTTTGTCTTTCAAGCCGAACGTGCGAACGCCGCCCTTGAAGCCGCCGTTCACTTGCTCTTTGATGACTTCGTAGACCGCGGTATCGACTCGTTTGAGCATGCTCGTCGCGATGACGCCCGGCTTGATCATATTCTGGTTCGAGTCGACGCCGATCGCATACACCTTCTTTTCGGCAGCGGCATCGAAGACACCGAGACCGGAAGCTCCGGCGGCGTGGAAAATCACGTCGACTCCGCGCGCGGTCTGACCGAGAGCGAGTTCTTTACCGCGCGAGGGGTTCGCCCACGCCGAGCTGTTCACACCGACATAGTTCACGACGATTTCCGCTTTCGGGTTCGTCGCTTTCACGCCGGCGGCGTAACCCATTTCGAAACGGCGAATGAG
>JAZKJB010000271.1:0-4953 GCA_040384505.1 Bdellovibrionota bacterium
CCGGAATCGCTCCGTGCGCTGCATGCGATGCTGAATGAAGCGAATGCGACGCTCACTCGCGGAATCTACGACCCAGCGACGGCCGAGGCCGCGAAACTTTACGTGCATTCGGGCTATCGCGCTTACGAGGTCCAGTGCCGTCTCTTCAACAAGAAGATCCGTCGCGAGATGCAGATGTATCCCGACCGAATCCCCACCGAATTGGCGGCGATCGCTAGCGTGAACAGTCGGTCGGCGCTACCGGGTCAAAGCGAACATCAACTCGGAACCGCAGTCGACCTCGTCTCCATGATCCCCGGCATCGGTTACGAACCCGAACCTCAGATGGATCGCACCATGGGCTTCGCTTGGCTCAGAGCGAACGCGTTTCGTTACGGCTTCGCGATGAGCTACCCGAAAGGCGACGTCGACGAGCGAACGCCGAATCCCCGCACTCGTTACGTTTACGAACCCTGGCACTGGCGCTACGTCGGAATCGCTCACGCGACGGCGTTCGACATGTGCGCGAAGCGCGGAGTGACGCTGCAGGAATACCTGCGAGCGATCAAAGCCAATCCTCTAGTTTCTTGTCGTTGAAGGAAATCAGAGATGAAGATCGCAGCGAAACTTTTCCTGACACTCAGCCACGCCAGCCACTTCGGCATCGGACGCATCGCGATTTTGCCGAAGACTCGGCCGGCGAACGTTCTTCTGGATGACAAGCGCTCCAACGAAAACCGGGAGCTCAAAGGCTCCCGGCTTAAACACATCGCGAATGCTTGTTCTTGGCTGATCGACTGAGCTGATCGACTGATCGTCGCCCCGCCTCTCAAATCCCCGCTTTGTGCCGCTCTTGTTCGTCGACGACGGAGACGATCCCGCCTTTGAGTTGCGGGCGATAGGCGAGCTCCTTGATGTCGTACACGAACGGTGCGCCGTTCACTCCGGGGCGTTGCCACTCAGGCCCCATGCGAATCGCATCGACCGGGCAAGCCTCCTCGCAGAAACCGCAGAACACGCAACGAAGGATATCGATCTCGTAGGCGATCGGAAACTTCTCGACGGTCGGATCGTCATGTTCGGCTGCCGTGATCTTGATGCAATCCGCAGGGCAGTTCGTCGCGCACAACATGCAAGCCGTGCAGCGAATCGAACCATCCTTCTTCACCGTGAGGACGTGGTTGCCCTTGAAGCGAGGAGAGTACTCGTACTTCTCTTCGGGATAGTTGAGCGTCATCATCTCGCTGCGGCTGTTGAGCGCGCGCCCGCCTCGCAGAACCGTGGCGAGGTTGCGACTCATCTTTTTGAACGTGAGCCCCATCCCCGAGAGGATTCCGGGCAGATACCAATTCGTAACTTCCTTCGGCTTTTGGACGACGCTCATAGCTGACCTCGGACGAGTGTGAACTCGTTGTGGATGCGGCCCTGGCCGACGAGATCGGGCGCCACTTCAGGCTGCACGTCATCGCCGCGGAACAAAGCCGTGACTTCGGTGAGCGAGAGCGCGTGCGGGACGACCGCCACACCCTTCGTCACGTGTTGGCGGATGCCGGCGTAATTGACGAACGTTCCGTCTTTTTCGACGTACGTCTTGAGCGGGATCAACGTGACGTCACCTTCGAGCTGCTCGAGTTGTTCGTTCTTGCCCGCTTGCATCCAGATGAGTTTCGAAGCTCGCGAGATCTCCATGATCTTCGCTTTCAGATCCGGGAACGCCGCTTGGTTCTCGGGTCCTGCCACGACGACGGTTCCGATCGCGCCAGTCGAGAGGCCCTCGATGAGCGCTCGCCACTGCGTCTGGATCCCGTGCTTCGTGAGGACTTCGATCAAGCCCTTGGTGTTCGGGTTCTGGTCGCCGCGATAGAGAAGGCCGTCGAACTTGTCGATCGAATCCGGATTGTTGATCCAGTGGAAGATCTTGTCGGTGCCGAGCTCGTTCTTGAAGTAGCCGACGAGAGCTTCGTATTCCTCGACCGAATACTGACCGGTGAGAACGAGAGCGATCGATTTCGAGTTCGCCTTCGCATCGCGAAGATGCTCGCCCGCTTTCTCGGCTGCGACGGTCGGAAGAACCCATTCGCCACGGCCGTTCTTCGCGACTCGTCCGTCGAGGAGGCGCGAGGACTTGTTCACGAACTTGTAGGTGTCGCGACCGACGTCGCACATCCAGTAACCGTTCACATCTTTGTTGTAGACGGGCTTGTTACGGAAGAGACCTTCCTTGTTGTAGAACACGCGGATGTTGCAACCCGTGGAGCAACCCGTGCAGATCGTCTTGTGCTCTTTCAAAAGCCAGACGCGCTGGCGGAAGCGGAAGTCTTTCGACGTGAGCGCCCCGACCGGGCAGATGTCGACGGTGTTCAGCGAATAGTTGTTGTCGAGGGGCTTGCCGTCGAACGTGCCGATCTCGGCGCGGTCGCCGCGATTGAAGATGCCGAGCTCGTCGGTCTTCGAGACTTCGTTCGTGAAGCGAACACAGCGCGAGCACAAGATGCAACGTTCGCTGTCGAGGACGACCGTGGGGCCGAGATCGACGACTTTGTGCTTCTTCACTTTCTTCTCGGCCATCTCGGGATCGTATTTTCCGAAGGCCATGTACTGATCTTGGAGACCGCACTCGCCCGCTTGATCGCAGATGGGGCAATCGAGCGGATGGTTGATCAAGTGGAAGTCGAGACCCCACTTGACCGCGTCCTTCACCTTCTCGGATTCGGTGTTGATCACCATGTTCGCCGTCACTTGCGTGTTGCAGGCGATCTGCAGGCGCGGATTGCCTACGATCTCGACCATGCAGAGGCGGCAGACACCGGCGACACTGAGTCCGGGGTGCCAGCAGTAATGAGCGATGCTCATTCCGTTCTGGTGGAAGGCTTCGATGATCGTCGTGCCTTCTTTTACTTCGAGCTCTTTACCGTTGATGGTGCATTTCAGCATGTGGGCTCACTTCGTTTCGACATGATGACGTTCCCTCAGTGCGCTTCTGCGTGAGCGGCGTAGGGGCTCGACTGCGCGTAGAGTTTCGTACCCAGGATCTGAGACTTTTTTTCGTTGATGAAATACTCGAACTCCGAGCGGAACTTCGTGACGAAGCTGAGTACGGGAAGAGCGGCCGCATCCGAGAGAGCGCAGATCGTGCGACCTTTCATGTTGTCGGAGATCTTCAAGAGAAGATCCACGTCGCCCGGTTTTCCGTCGCCCTTCACGATTCCTTTCACGATCTTCTCGATCCAACCCGTTCCTTCGCGGCACGGAGTGCACTGGCCGCAAGATTCGTGATGGTAGAAGTGCGTGATCGTCGACAGCACGTCGACCATGCAGCGTGAATCGTCGATCACGATGATCGCGCCAGAGCCGAGCATCGTGCCTTTCGCCGCCATGTTTTCGTAATCGAGGGTGGCGTCTTGGCATTCTGCTGCGGTCAAAACCGGAGCTGACGATCCGCCGGGGACGACGGCTTTGAGTTTACGGCCCGGCTTCATTCCGCCCGCCTCAACGTTGATGAAGTCCATGAGTTTGATGCCGAGTGGAACTTCGTACGTTCCAGGTTTCGCGACGTCGCCCGAGATCGAAAAGAGTTTCGTTCCTGCGGATTTCTCGGTGCCGTATTTGCGGTAACCGGCGGCGCCGTCGCGGAGGATGGGCACGACCGCTGCGAGTGTTTCCACGTTGTTCACGATCGTGGGTTTGCGGAGATAACCTTGAACCGCCGGGAAGGGCGGCTTCAGTTTCGGTTGGCCCTTGTAACCTTCGAGCGACGAGATGAGTCCGGTCTCTTCGCCGCAGATGTAAGCGCCGGCACCGAGATAGAGATCGAGATCGCAGTCGAAGCCCGAGCCCAAGATGTTTTTTCCGATGAGACCCGCGGCGCGCGCTTCGCGAATTGCTTGCTCGAGAATCATCGTCGGACCCATGTATTCGCCGCGGATGTAGATGTACGCCTTGTGCGACTTCACCGCGAAGGCCGAGATGAGCATGCCCTCAATCAATTGATGAGGAGCCTTCTCCATCATCACGCGATCTTTGAACGTGCCCGGTTCCGATTCGTCGGCGTTGCAGAGGAGATAGCGGGGTTCGCCGTTGTTCGGGAGAAAGCCCCACTTCGATCCCGTCGGGAAGCCTGCGCCGCCGCGACCGCGGAGGCCAGAGGCCTTCACTTCGTCGATGATCGCTTGCGGCTGCATCTTGAGAGCTTTCGCGAGCATCTCGTAGCCGCCGAGTTTTTTGTAACCCTCGAGGGTGCGGTATTCTTTTTTGTCGTAGTGCTCGGAGAGATATTTCGTCTCTGCCATCTTACTTCCCACCCTTCGCGCGGAGATCTTTCACGAGTTGGATGCCTTTTTGTTCGCTGAGATTTTCGATGTAAGGTTCGCGGTTGATCTGAAGCATGGGTGCCGTGTCGCACGAGCCGAGGCACTCGACTTTCGAGAAAGTGAAGAGTCCGTCTTTGGACATCTCGCCCGTCTTCGAGCAGCCCGCTTCTTTCATCATCGTGTCCGTGAGCTCGCGGCCGCCCAACATCCCGCACGTGAGAGTGGTGCAGACTTGGACGTGGTATTTTCCGACGGGCTTCTTGTTGAACATCGTGTAGAAGGTCGCGACTTCTTCGATTTGCGCCGCGGGAATCTCCATCACTTCCGAGAGATGTGCGATCGCCTCTTGGCTCACCCAACCGCCGTTCTCGTCTTGAGCGCGGTAAAGGCAGCGAATGATCGCGGATTGCTTTTGTTCGTAGCGAGTGAGCTCGCTTCGTACGTATTTCAGGCCTTCTTCGGAGAGCTTAAACATTTCTGCGAATCCCCTGTTTCAATAACCAATTCTCAAATCGAATACGCTTCCGGAAAAGGTGTATGACACCTTACCGATCAAGTTCGCCGGCGATCAGGTTCATCGATCCCAGGACCGAGATCACGTCGGCCATAAGGCCGCCGGTGACTTGTTCCGGGAAGGATTGGTAGATCGCGAAGCATGGCGGTC
>JAZKJB010000271.1:5053-10277 GCA_040384505.1 Bdellovibrionota bacterium
AGGCCGCCGGTGACTTGTTCCGGGAAGGATTGGTAGATCGCGAAGCATGGCGGTCGGCAGTGCAAACGGTACGGACGACCCGAGCCATCGCTCACGAGGTAGAATCCGAGCTCGCCGTTTCCGGCTTCCGTTGCGTCATAGAGCTCGCCGACCGGCGGACGAAGACCTTTGATCACCAACATGAAGTGGTTCATCAGGCCTTCGATGTTGCCGTAAACGTCTTTTTTCTCGGGGAGCACGATGCCTTTGTCGCGGATCGTGTAATCGCCCTCGGGAACGTTTTTGCAAACTTGGCGCACGATCTTGAGCGACTGACGCATTTCCGCGACACGAACGAGATAACGATCGAAGACGTCGCCCGTCGTTCCCGTGGGAACGTCGAAGTCGAGTTGATCGTAACCGTAGTACGGAGTCGCTTTACGCAAATCGAGCGGAACTCCCGCCGCGCGCAAGCACGGTCCGGTGTAGCCCCATGCGATCGCATCTTCGGCCGAAATCGAACCGACGCCTCGTGTGCGTTGAATCCAAATTTTGTTGCCGGTGAGAAGACGATCCAGCTCGTCGACGCCGTTTTCGATCTTAGCCACGACTTCCATGACGTCGTCGTACCAACCCGGAGGCGCGTCTTGCGCCATGCCGCCCACGCGAGTGAGCGAAACGGTCAAACGTGCGCCGCAGAGTTTTTCGAAAAGGGAGTAAACCATCTCTCGATACGTGAAGAGATGGAAGAACGTCGTCAAAGCACCCAAGTCGACGGCGTTCGCGCCGATGCACACGATGTGATCGATCACGCGCGAGAGCTCGGAGAGGATCACGCGCATCGCTTGCGCTTTCGGCGGGATCGTCACGCCGAGCATGCGCTCGACGGCTTTGCAGTAAGCGACGTTGTTGAGCGGTGCCGAACAATAGTTCAAGCGATCCGTGTACGGGATGACCTGGTTGTACGGATGAGTCTCCGCCATTTTTTCGAAGCAGCGATGGAGGAAACCCAGCTCGACGTTCGCGCGCACGATCGTCTCACCCTCGAGCTCCGCCATCACACGAAGCGTTCCGTGTGTCGCCGGATGCGAAGGTCCGATGTTCAGTGGAACGAGCGAGCGACCGGCGCGGTCGAACTCACCGTCGTTTTCGAAGTGCAAAGGCAGAACGCTCGAGCAGTGTTGCTGTTGATCGGCGTCGTAATCTTTGCGAAGCGGATGCCCGACGAACTCGTGGTGCGTGAGCAGGCGGCGAAGATACGGGTGGCCGTCGAACTTGATGCCGAACATGTCGTAGGTTTCGCGCTCGAAGAAATTCGCACCTTTCCAGAAGGGCGTGACGGATTCGATCGACTCCCCTTCTCCCACTTGCGCCTTGATGCGCAGGCGCGAGTAGTTCCTCGAATTGAAGAGCGAGTAAACGACGTCGAAGCGTTTCGCGCGTCCCGGGTAATCGGCACCGCAAACATCCATCAGGAAATCGAAGCGACCCGATTCGCGCAGGTAGCGGATGACACCGGCTGCGTCTTCCTTCGGAAGCAGGAGAACGTCGTCACCGAAGGCCGTCGTTTCGAACTTGAACGAGTTGAATCGATCCTTGTTCGGAAGGACACGAGCGAGTTCCGTTTTCAGAGATTCCAGATTCTGGGTCGCCATGCTTTGCGAGTTCCTTCGTCTTGTTGTCTTGGAGAGTGCGAGTTAGACGCCGATGCCGACCGGCTTCAGCCACGAAGGCCGCTTCCAGTTTTTCGCCCACGGGCGAGGCACGTGTTCGCCGATCATACGTTGAAGAGTCATGATTCCGTCGAGAACGGCTTCGGGAGTCGGAGGACAGCCCGGAACGAAAACGTCGACGGGCACGACTTTGTCGATGCCTTGGAGAACGTGGTACGCGCGGTAGAAACCGCCCGAGCTCGCGCACGCACCCATCGAGATCACGTACTTCGGTTCGAGCATCTGTTCGTAAATGTGCACGAGGACCGGCGCCATTTTTTCCGTGATCGTTCCCGCGACGAGAAGCAGATCGGCTTGTCGCGGAGAGAAGCGAACGACTTCGGCGCCGAAGCGCGCGAGATCGTACTTCGGGCCCATCACCGACATCAGCTCGATCCCGCAGCATGCGGTTCCGTACGGCATCGGCCAGAGTGCGTTCTTGCGCCCCCATGCGATGATGTCGTCGATGCGCGTGGTAAACGCGAATTGTTTTGACGCTTCGATCATCTGTGCGTCGGGCTTGTTCGGAATCGGAGTCGTCTCTTGCGTCGCCATTCAAGACCTCGGGCCGAGCGCGGGGGCGCTCGTGAAAAACTGGGCGGAATCCGTAAGTTAGATGCTCTCTCGGTCTAACAAAGTCCCAGACCCTTGTCATTTGGCTTTCGGCTTCGTATGTCGCGCGATTCGGCGGCGCGTTGGCGCCCTGGGACATTCTCGACCGAAGTCCAGATTAGACGTTGATACGCCCCAGAGCCGATGCCTAGACTTTTCCGAAGCACGCCAACGATGGCGTTTTCTGGAAGACCAATCGGGAGGGGATCCTAATGACAATGAACATGTTCAAGACTCTGGCGACCGTCGTAGTCGGCCTTTGGGCCGGTGTGGCGACTGCCAACACCGACTCCAAAGACCTGCTCATCAAGTTCGCAAATACGGCTGCGCTCAAGAGCTTCACGTCGCTTGCTCATTCTGGGGGGGCCAGGATCGAGACACTCGGCGAGAGCCAGTGGGTGCGCGTTCAGCTCACCGAAAAGCAGGATTTGAGTTTAAGCGAGATCGCGGCCGATCCCAACGTGCTGGCCGTTCAGCCTAACTATAAGATCCGTCTTCTCGAAAACTACCAGGCGAAAACTCCCGCCGCTCTCGCGAAGCTCGGCCGCGCGCTGATGGCTCCGCCGATCCCGATGCCCGGTGGCGAGATGCCCGCCGACAATCCGCCGTTCCCGTCGAACAAAATCGGCGGCTCGGGTGCGGACAGCGAACTTTCGAAACAGTGGGGCATGAACGACATCGGTGTCCAAGCCGGCTGGAAACACGGCAAAGGCGCCGGCGTGATCGTCGCGGTCATCGACACTGGCGTCGATTACACGCACGAAGATCTTCAAGACAACTTGTGGCGCAATGCCGGCGAAATGGGCAAAGACGCTCAAGGCCGCGACAAATCCGCGAACGGCGTCGATGACGACGGCAACGGCTACGTCGACGATCTCATGGGTTGGGACATGGTCACCAACGACAACAAACCGTTCGATCTCGCGATGGGTCCCTTGGACTTGTTGATGAAGGGCGGAAACCCGGGCCACGGAACACACTGCGCAGGTAACGTCGCAGCCGTCGGCAACAACGGTCGCGGTGTCGCGGGCGTCGCTCCCGATGCGAAGATCATGATCCTTCGCTTCTTGAGCGAAAAAGGCGAGGGCGATACGGCCGGCGCGATCAAGGCGATCGACTACGCGGTGAAAAACGGCGCACGCGTTCTCTCGAACTCGTGGGGCTCGGAAGGCGAAGATCCGGCAGAGGGCGAAGCGAACAAAGCTTTGCGCGAAGCGATCCAGCGCGCGGAAGACGCCGGCACTTTGTTCGTCGCAGCCGCGGGCAACGGTCACCAAGGCGTCGGTTACGACAACGACACCGACGCAAAACCGGCTTACCCGGCTTCTTACGATCACGACACGATCATCTCGGTCGCCGCGATCGACGTGGACGACAAATTCGGTTCGTTCTCGAACTGGGGTCGCCGCACGGTCGACATCGCAGCTCCGGGCGTGAAAGTCTTCTCGACGACGGTCGGCGGAAAATACAGCGACATGGTCATCGATCTCTTCGGTATCCAAGCTTCGTGGGATGGAACGTCGATGGCGTGCCCGCACGTGGCTGGCGCTGCAGCGGCTTACTGGTCGAAGCACCCGACGGCGACTTGGAAAGACGTGAAGAAAGCGATTCTCGATTCGGCGGCGCCCATCGCGGTTGCGAAGGGCAAGCTCGTGACCGAAGGAAAGCTGAACTTCGAAGCGTTGATGCAGAAGTAATTCTGCTGTCCTGATATTGAAGGCGTCACGTGACGCCTTACCGAACGGCGCCCCTTGCGGCGCCGTTTTCTTTTGTCTTTTGCAGTTGGCAGTTGGCGGCGAGCAGTTGGCAGTTTCAGTTTGCTGAAATTGCTGATCGCTGTTCCTGAATGCCGATCGCCGTTGCAGATCGCAGATGGCCGTTGCGGTTGCTGACAGCGGTCCCTGGAAACCGGACATCTTCATTCGCGAATCGAGCCAAGTGACGCGACTTTACTTCCGGCGCCGGAAGTGGAAAAACCCAGGTCATGAGATTCACTTTGATCATCATGCTTCTGATCTTCGTCGCGGCCGGTGCCGGAGCTTGGTACTTCACATCTCCGCTGCGATTGCAGCGCAATCTCGACGAGATGTGCGTGATCGCACAGAGCATCGATGCGCGCAAGAAAGCGGGAGAATTCGGAGCCGCGGAACTCGCCGCGTACATCGCGATGGAGCTCGACTCACCTCTTCGCGATCGCCGGCTCAAGCAAATCCGCGAGGAGATCGCCCAAAATTTCGGGCGTCCTGGCGTCGAGCTGCCGCAGCTCCTGAAAATTCAGTCCGACATCGTCGCTCGCGAGGGCGTCCCGGGCTGGTCGTGCCCGGTCCTCTTCGGACTCTGATCCGACCCTGCTCCCAGAATTTGGGAGCACTTTGCTCCCAAATGTCTTGCCCCGCTCTCGGCCGACAATTAAACCCTGTCGGTAATGGATCTCTTGGAAATCACACCTCAGGCCTGGTTGCAGGCCGAATATGAAGCGCGAAGAAGGAAGAATCCTTCGTACTCTCTTCGCCGCATGGCTCAGCAACTCGAAGTTTCTTCGGGGCGCTTGAGTGAATTGTTAAGCGGAAGACGCCAACTCACGCGAGCGGCGGCCGAGAAGATCGCGACGAAACTTGCTTACGATCCCGAGAAGAAAAAGAAGCTTCTCGATCTCGTCGAAATTCAGCGGAACCCGGCGAATCCTCCGCCGACGTCTCACGAAAATTATCTGCAGCTGTCAGCCGATGCGTTTCACGTCATAGCGGACTGGCATCACTTCGCGATCTTGAGCCTCATCGATCTCGACGATTTCGATCCCGCGCCTGCGGCCATTGCGAAGCGCCTCGGGATTTCGACGATCGAAGCGCGCTCGAGCCTCGAGCGGATGACGAGACTCGGCTTGATCGTCGAGAAAAACGGAGCGCTCGAGAAAACGTCGA
>JAZKJB010000271.1:10287-13782 GCA_040384505.1 Bdellovibrionota bacterium
TCGTCTCGAATTTGAACAAGACACTCACTCTTCTCGAGAAAACCTCGAAGAACGTGACGACGACACACGACGTGCAATCGGCTGCGCTCCAACTCTCGCACAAACAGAATCTCGAGCTCGCGGCGCTTGCGCTCGACGAAGTCGCGATCGAACACCGGGACATCACGTCGATCACGATGGCGATCGACGCGAAGAAACTCCCGCTCGCGAAAGCCATGATCAAGAATTTCCGTCGCCAGCTCTCCGAGTTCCTCGAATCCGGAAACAAAAACGAAGTCTACAACCTCAACGTCCAGCTCTTCCCGCTCACGAAAAGGAAAGGCCACAAATGAGAATCCTCACAGCCTTCTTCGCACTCGTTCTCGTCTCTTGTTCGGCTGCGAAGCCCGAAATTCAGCTCTCGGGCGTCGGCACCGCTTTCATCGATAGCGGCGAGAAAGGGAACGGTGCGGATACCGGAATCGACAGCGTGGCTTGGTTCACGAAAGAAAGTTTCGTCCCGCAAGCTTGCTACGAGATCGATCCCGGCTTCGGCGCCTCGGAAGAAACCGTGAAACGCGCGATCACGGAAGCCGAAATCGCATGGCACAACTATGTCGTCGAGAAACAGATTCACGTCCCGATTCGCATGCTCCAGAGCTGGTACATCCAAAAGTGCCGAGGCAACGAAGAGCTAGTCTATTATTTCGGCTCGAAGCCCAAAGAAGTTCAAGATGCTCTCGGGCACTTCAATCGGCCCGTGGCGATCGCTTATCGGACGGCATTCGACGTCGAAGCCGGCACGAGCAAAGGTTTCATTTGGGTGGCGTCACAGGGATCTCTGAGCACGGGTGCGGCCCTTTATCCGGATTGGTCCCAGCGATACAACCTCACCGGAATCCTGATGCACGAGTTAGGTCATGTCTACGGGGTCGATCATGTCGCCCTTACGATCATGGACATGCGCATCGCCGATTTCTTGTCGCTGCCAGATTCCGAACGGAAAGAACGTCTCTCGGGCGTTGATTCGTATCGTGATCTCTACATCTGTCTCGAGTGTCCGCTTTCGAAAGCGGGAGAGCTCGGTTTCGATTCGCCGGTGAATTTCACGAACCTACTCGGTCAAGCACCGGTCGGTCCAGTCCTCGCGCGAGTCGAAGGGACCGTTGCCGGAGGGAATCTCTCGCTGCACGTGGAAGACTTCGCGGGTTCATATGTTATTCCGATCGACGTTCCTAAAAAGGAAGACATCGACGATCTGAATTCGATGGCCGAAACCGAAGGCATTTTCCGCGTCCACCGTGTCGACGAGAACGGTCACGTCGTCACCACACAAATCGATCGCGGCTCACGAGTCGTCTACGCCAGCCTTCGCACGAAGAGCGGCGAGACGCTTCCCCTCATCATCGAAATGAACATGTCGACGACCGTCCATCTTGCTAGCGGAAAGACGGTGGTCGACGGTTTGGTGATCAAAACTTTCGAAAAAGGGATTCCGAAAGTCTTGTTCCACGCGGTCGCTTATCAACCCTAAGGAGCAACAACATATGCGTTATGCAATTTTGATTTTTTCATTCCTCGTTTTTTTCGCTGAGCCCAGTACCGCGCAAACGTGCCCGGACCTCCACTTGAACGGAAAGTGGAAGACTGACGTCGGGACGTTCTTCTTCCGAAGCTTCAAGACGTACCAGATCTCGCAATCCGGCTGTTACGTCCTCATCTACGACACTGCTCGCAAAGCGACGTGGAAGGTCGACTTGTCGGGCGCCCATCCTATCAAAGCGCCGGCCGAAACCGTGAAGGCGAATCTCGAGGGCGCCGGTCCGGGTGCTGCGCGGAACATCGAACGCGTCGAGGTCAAGCTGACGCCGACGGGGACTTCCTCGAACTTTTACGGTGCCGATCTCACCACCGAAGTGGATCTCGAGGCGACTCCGAGATTTCCGATCGACCTAAAAGCGCACTTTGGCGCGAAGCTCGAAGTATTGGACAACGGAGGCTGTAGCGCATGCTCGCCCGGCTTCATCCGAATTCGGCTCTTCGAAGTCACCATCCGAGACATGTCGAAAGGCATTCCTCAAGGCGTCGACAAGGAGTCTTTCATCTCCGGGTTGAACACGGCCCTCGCGATTTTCTTGGAGGCCTTTTCGTACAAGATGGAAGCCCTCGTCCTCGTGAAGGACTGAAAGCGCGTCACGTGACGCCTTCCCGAACGGCGCCCCTTACGGCGCCGTTTTCTTTACGGCCCCGAATGGCCCCCCGCTTGCTCTATTCCCCTCTTAATGGATGAAAAGGCTTATTGGCCGTTTTCGCCCTGCTCGGGTGCCCTCAAGTGGCACTCGAACTGAAGAATATACCGAGGGTTATATGAAGTTGATGGCGTTGGTGATGATGGTTCTGGGTTTGATGGCTTCGGGCTCCGCGAAGGCGGCCGAGACGCAAGTTTGTGGTCAGGTCATCGAGGTGAGCACGAGCGAAGACGTCGTCATCGTCTCGTTGAAAACCGCCACCGGCACGGCCCGCCTCCCGCTCGACAATCGGTTTTATGGAACCGGTTCGAGCCAGAATATGTCAGCGAACACGAACATCGTGAACCTCGCGACGGCTGCGATGAACAATCCCGGCTCGTTGAACTTCTGCGCGAAAGTGAACGACAAGAATCGCTTCGTCTCTGCTAGTGTCGTGAACAAACACGCGAAATGAATTTCAAATCTTGAAATACGGTAGCGGCGCGTCCTTGTCCTGATTCGGATACTGGGCGCTCGCCTGATAATTCATGAGCTTTCCGTTCAAGCCGCCCTCGGCTCCCACGCATCCCGCTGCAGGACAATCATAAGTACCGAAGCCCGCACTCCCCATCCGGTTGTAATCCGCGGGAGTGAGTCCGGCGGCGTGGAACAACGTCACCAAGAACTCGTTGTATCGACGGCCTCCGCGCAACGGATAGCCTTTGTCTCCTGCCGGAGTGAACGCGTACGCGTCTTCGAAATACGTGTTCGGATTTTGGAAATTGATGATCTCGCCTTGGCGAAGTTTGCCGTTCAATCCGCCGGCCGTCAGAACCGGAAGATCGATGCCGTGATGCCCGCGCGCGCTCGTCGCGAAGTCGCTCGTGAAAACGACGACCGACTTGTCGAGAAGACCCGCCGCCTTCATCTTGCGAACCATGTAACCGTAATGATCGAGCGCTTGGCCCCACCACTGCTGCAGCATCGTATGTCCCGACTGATGATTGAACGTGTGGATCGTGTCGTGGACGTTCGGGGAATAACGATCGCCGAGATTGTCGGTCGGATGCATGCACGCGGCCCAATTGAGATGATACGTGCCGATCTTGGTGACCCCGCACGACATCGCGAGAACCATGATGTCCATCAGCCGTTGGTTGAAAGTCGCGTTGTCGGCCGGCTCGGTCGTATTCGGCGCAGAACACTGGACGACCGGAGTCGTTCCCGAAATCTGACTCTGAATCTGTGCGAGCTGATCGATGAAATTCTGAAAAACGTTCTTGTCGGC
>JAZKJB010000272.1:0-11304 GCA_040384505.1 Bdellovibrionota bacterium
AGATCAAGCATGGCTCGAGGACAGCGGACTTTCGCCGTTCGCCGCTCGCATTCAAGGGAACTGGTGGGCGGATTGCTCCCTCGCTCCCGATGTCGGGATGTCGCAGATCAGCGCGCTCTTCATGGAGCGTGAAGTCCTGAAGAGAACCACTCAGTACAGCTTCTCCACCGAGTGCAATACCTGGGACGTGGAAGCGGTCGAAACGTTCAACTTCTGGGTGAATGGTGATGTCGGTAACGGCATGCGCGAGCTCGAGCTCGAATTCAAGACGGCCTCGGCGAAACCGATCACCATCATCGGCGCGGCTCAACTGAACTCGCTCGGCTGGTGTGGAATCAACGACTGGACGGTCGGCGTCGCTCGCGATGTGACCGCGACGACGGGTCAAGAGAACTGCATGCCGAACCGGCAGAAGACGATCAAGTCCGTGATCAAGCTCGAAGGCGAAGCTTTGATGCTCGGTCGTTTGGACGAGGTCTCGGCGCAGAGCACGTTGAACAAAGACCAAATTTTCCGTCGTCCTCCGCCCGTGGTCGCGACACCGCCTCCGGCCGATCCGGAACCGGTCCCGACTCCCGTGCGCGTGCCGGAAGAACCGACTCCGATGCCGACGCCAGAGCGAGTGCCCGAGCCTGGAGACGGTATCCCGCCCGAACCGGGCGAACCGTTGCCTTTCCCTTTCAACTAACCAAGACGACCTCTCCTTCCGTCCAGGGTTTCGTCGGCATCTTTTGCCCGGCCCTGGGCAGCTTCATCGTCGTTTGAGACGATGGATGGCGTGGGGGTCTTCATGCACCAAAAGATCAGAATCGTCGGTTCTCTCGTCATCGTCATTGCTGCCGCAACGTATCTCGCGTGGACGAAATCGCGAGGTGAAACGTCTTCCGTCGCCGAGCAAGTCACGACGAATGTTGTGCAGGCTGCAACCGCGTCGAAACTCGAGACACTTCGCTCGTTGACGGACGGGGCCTTGAGCGAGCAGCGAACGAAACTCGCCGACCTCGATCGTCGCATCACCGAGACGTCGACCGCGCTCGAGACGCTGAAGGGTCAGCGTAACGACGCGCAAGTCGCAGTGAAGAACATCGAGAAGGTGATCGCGAACCTCGGTGGAACCGTACCCACTCCCGAGCTTCCCAAGCCGACGCTGGACAAAGAGACGGCCGATCGCATCGCGCAAGCGGCGAAAGCCGCGGATCGAAAAGCGCCACCGACGAAGGCGGCAAACACCGCGAACACTGCGAACTCCACGAACGCCGCGACGACCGCCGCAAATCCGCAAAGTTGGAAATCCCTCATCGAGCGAGTGAACAAGACGGCCGGCAAAGAAGTCGTGCGCTCCGACGACGACCGCACGGTGACCGTGAGTGGCACCGGTCTGATCTTGGTCGACAAATCGCGCCCCCGCATCGGTCAAAAGGCGATCGACAACGTTTCGCAGGTTCTGCAAAAGCTCCGCGGGAAAAAAATCGAAGAAGTCCAGATTCGTGTGCAGGAGGGGACCGCCGATTCCCACGTCGCCCTCGTGCGGAACTACTTGGAACGAACTTACGGATGGAAGATTCGGATCGAAAACGTCGACTCGTCGGCCGCGACTCTCGCGCCGATCGAAATCGGTATCACGGGTAAATGAGGAGATGACGATGAAGATCCAATCGAACGCAACGAATCAGATCCCCGCTCTCGACGGAGCCCTAGTCGCCGCGAGCCTCACTCTCGCGGTCGTCGCGATCGCGATGAAAGAGTACGGTGTCGCCATCGGACTTCTCGCCGTCGCTGCAGGCAATGCGGTATCCGTCGTGCGCGGAATCGGCCAAAGCGCGTCGACGTCTCAGCTCCCGACCGTAATCACGGAAGAAACCGTTCGGATGTTGATCGCACGAGAGACCGCGGCACTTCGCGGACTGACTGGAGTGCAGGGATTCATCGACGATAACGACGACGATCAAGAAGAGCCCGAACGAGTTCCCATCGTTTCGAAGCCTCGTGCCGTCGACGTGAGCGAAGGCTACGTCGTCTTCAAGGCGAAGAACGTGAACTCGTCGACGGGAAGCGATCTCATGGATCTCGAAGGCGAGCTCGGATCGACCGATCGCACTTCAGGGACGATTCTCGTTTTGACCGAGTTCCGCAGTCGACGAGCTGAAAGCGCGACGCTCGTGGGGCAGATCGAACGGGGAGCGCGGATCAACGAAGTGATCTGCCATGGCATTTTCGAGAACGTCGACGTGATTCCCCATCTCGGCACGGACGCTTGGCGAAAGCGCGACGAGATCAACGCGTTTTTAGCGTCGGTCAAGGGCGTCTATTCGCGTGTCGTGATTTGGTTACCGGAAGAGGAATACTTCGCTTGGACCGGCGTGATCGATCACTTCGGGAACGCGACCACGCGGTTGTTCAACGAATCCGTGAGATAGATGAAGTTCGCGTCGCCTGAAATGGCGGCCATGCCTTGGAATCCGCCGAGAGCTCGACCGACGCGCGAAGTTCCGCCCGTGCACCAGCCGGGCGTGGCGTCTCCGACGAGCGCCGAAGTACAAGCAGCTCCGCCACCGGTCGGAACCGTCGCGATCGTTCCACGCCAACCGACGAAGGCACCCGTCACGGCATTGTGTTTCGTCACGCGCTCGTTGAGTGAGTCGACGACGTAGACGCTCGAACCATCCGACCAAACCGCGGATGGCGTGTTGAAACCACCGTCCCAGCTCGCGCCGCCCGTGGCTTGAGGCGAGCCGCCCGTACACCAAGCGGGAGTCGGGTTACCTGTCGTCGTGGCGGCGCAGCCCGCTCCGCCGCCAAGGCCAGCGACGCTGTTCACGCGTCCGATCCAACCTTGAACCGCTCCCGTCGTCGCATTGACTCTGTGAACTCGATTGATCCCGGTGTCGGCGACGAAGAGGGTGTTCGTTCCGGCGACGACCGCGAACGCGACTCCACGAGGTCCGTTGAAGCCCGAGAAGGCTGCCGTTCCGGCCGAGTTTTGGGCTGTTCCGCCCGTGCACCAAGCCGGCGTACTGTTGCCGGTCGTCGTAGCGGCGCAGCCGGCGCCGCCACCGAGAGCGACCACGCTATTCACTCGACCAATCCATCCGATGAACGCGGCGGTACTCGCGTTGTACGCGGAAATTCGCGAGTTCGAAGTATCAGTAACGTAAAGGATCCCGCCGGTCGGATCGACGGCGACTCCGTACGGGTTGTTCAGCGCTCCATCGCCCGTGCCAGTTGCGATGTTACCGCCTGCGCACCATGCGTTCGTGTATTGGTTCGTGCCCAAGGCGGGACAAGTCACGTTGCCGGCGGCGTCGAAGCCGCTCATGCTGGTCGGACTCACACCCGTACGACCCAGCCAACCGGCGAAGCTACCACCCGTGCGCGTGATGCGAACGACGCGAGCCTGGTTCGAGTCGGCGACGTAAAGGTAAGTCGCATCCGCCGCGATTCCTCGGGGCTGTCCGAGTTCACCCGTTCCGCCGGTTCCGATGGCCTGTGAAGTTCCGCCAGTACACCAGATCGGTGTGACGGCACCTGATGTGATTCCCGTACACGTGTCGTCGGGACCGGTGGGCACGACGTTGCTTCGACCGTACCACCCTAGGAACGAACCAGTATTCGAATTGTAACGTTTGAGTCGAGTGTTGCCGGTGTCGGCGACGTAGAGCTCTCCGTTGTAGTTCGCGAGACCTGCCATGGCTAGCACGCCGCTGTATCCTGCGCCGAAAGAAAGATCTTCGGGGTAACCGACGTTACCGACGAGACCAGGCGTATAGGACGTCGACCAATTGGTCGGGCTCGTCGTCGCCTTCGAGCCGATCCAGCCGGCCGAAGCTCCGGTCGAGAGGACGTGCGCCTGAACCTTGTTCAGAGTCAGGTCGGGCATGTACATGCGATCGTGCGTGACGTCGGCATAACCGTTGCCCGTGGTCCAAAAATGTCCGTCGCCGAAACCTCGGTTTGCTCCGCCGCCGCCACACCAACCTGGCGTCGGGAATCCGAGCGACGTCGTGCTACAGCCGGTTCCCGACGTCGGAAGCGTGCCGACGCGTCCGACCCAAACATATGTCAGTGGATCCACGAACGAGCTTCTCATCGTGCGATAGTCGCTGTTCACCGAGTAGTTCGAGTACAAGTAACTGCCATCCGTGAAGAGCGAAGAGATGTAACGTGCTGTCGTCGTTTGGTTCGCCGTGTTCGACGGGCAGTTGGGGAAACAATAGTTCGTCCAAATCGGTGCGCCGCCCGTGCACCACTGCGCGATCGTATTGTAAACTCCGCAGCCGGCATTTCCGCCGGTCGCAGGAGCATCGGATGTCGAGCGACCGGCCCACTGGAAACTCGCGCCAGTTTGGATGTTGAAACGGACGTAGCGATTGTTCGTCGTATCGGCGACGTACGCATAAGTCACCGTGCCGGGGACGATCGCGAGACCGCGGGGCGCGTTGAACATGCCGTCGTAATTGGTCATGGCCAAGGTGAGCGACGAACCGGTGAGTGACGCGAGCGTCGTTCCGCCCGTGCAGTAACCGTGGCGCGCACCATTGTTGGTCGTGAGGGCGGTGCACTGTTCCGCCGGGACCGCCGTCGGATAGTTGACGCCGTTTCCAGTGGGAACGGTTGCGCCGATGCGGCCGATCCACCCGTTCCACGTGACGAGCGTCGCGTGTTCGACGTTCAATCGCACGATGCGGTTGTTCGTCGCATCGTTGACGAAGAGAAGTTTTCCGTCCGTCGGATCGTCGTAGAATTTGATCACGAGTGGACCGCTGAACATCCCGTTCCAGTTCGTGCCGGCAGAGGCTTGCGACGTTCCGCCCGTGCACCAACCCGGAGTCGGGTTACCTGCCAAGAGAGCGCTACAGCCAGCGGCCCCACCAAGTGAAGTCGTTCCGAGAACGCGACCGTACCAACCGGAGAATGCGCCGGTCGATTTGGTGACGCGAACGATTCGGTTGTTTCCGCTGTCGATGATGTAGAGGTAGAGATCGTCACCCGTGATATCGACGGGAACGTTGTACATTCCATCGAGGACGGTTCCGCCCGACGCCTGCGACGTTCCGCCCGTGCACCAGCCTGGTGTCGCTTGGCCCGAGGTGAGCGCCGTGCATCCCGTGCCTGCGAGTCCGTCGATCGCGTTCACGCGTCCGATCCATCCGGTCATCGAGGTCGTCGCCAAGTCGTAACGCACGATCCGATGGTTGCCACCGTCGGCGACGTACATGAGGTTCGCAGCCTCGTCGACCCAGACGCCGCGCGGGCTCTGCAAGCCGTCCATGTTGGATCGCGAAGGCATGCCGCTCGTTTCATTGAAGCGAACGGTTCCGGTCGTGCCCAGCCAAACGGGGACTCCGCTCACCGAAACCGTGAGTGTCGCTGCGGAAAGTGTCGTCGCATTGTCACTGAACGTGAGATCGGTCGACGCCGATGGCGCGCGTGCCATCGCGTAAACGGGCGCTCCAGTCGATCCTCCGAGGAAGATCGTCGTGTTCGCGAGCGTAGTCGTGCAATCGTTGAGCGCCGAATAGTTGCCGCCACCGATTCCGCCGAAGTTGATCTGAACGTTCGACTGAGCTTGAGCGAGATTGTTCCAGTAATCTCGCAGCGTGACCGTGTACGGACCTGCGCACGCGTGCGCTGTGAGGGCCGTTGCGCCACTTGCCGCGATTTTCGTCGGCGGTCCGGCGAAGACCGTGATGTTCTGGGTTTGCGTGATGGTGACACCGTCGCCGACGGCGGTGACCGTCGTCGCCGTGCCGGAAACCCGGCCGCTGAATGTCCCAGAGTAAGTTCCATTCGAGTTGTCGGTGAACGCGCTGATCGCACCCGTGCCCGTTCCGCCCGCATGAGACGCGGTGACGGTCTTACCCGAAATCAAATTTCCGGCGGCGTCCTTCAAGGTCACGGTGATGTTCGAAAGCTCGACGTTATCGGCTTGTACGGTCGACGAACTGACGGCCACGAGCGAAGTCGCGGCACTCACGGCTCCGGGAGTAACCGAGATCGCGTCGGTCGTGACGGAAGCGAACGCCGTGCCGCCGGAGGTGGCCGTGATGTCGACGGCCGTTCCCGCGAGAACGCCAGTGAACGTCGCTTGGTAAGTTCCGGAGCCGATGTAGCTCACGGCGCCGAACGTTCCCGTCGAAGTGCCGGCGCCTGTTAGCGAGAACGTCGGGTTCAAGCCACCCGTCGAGAGTTGAACTCCGTTCAGATAGGTGACGAGGGTGACGGTCGTGCCGCTTCCCGAAGCGACCGATGCCGCGAGAGAAACGGTGGCGGTAATCGTATCTGTCGGCGTCGTGATCGTCATCGGAGTCGGTGAGTAGGACGTTCCATAGCCACGTTTCGCGACGACTTTGATTTTGTAATCGTCATTCGTATCGAGCACGCAGGTCGAGAACGAGTGGCTCGTCGAGTTCGCGGCTTTCGTGACCATGGGGCAGGCGACCGTGTCGTCGGCCGCATTCAAGATCGTGACCTCGTAGTAATCCTCGCTCGACGAATCGGTCCAGTGAGCGATGATCTTGTTGTCGTTCCGGAGCTCGTTGTCGACGATCGCGTCAGTCGCGCCCGTCGCACCCGAAATCGCCATCGAGCCGGGAACGATGGTGTCGAGGGCCCATGAATAGGAAGCCGTGTGCGTGAGGCCGACGTTATCGGTCACGCGAACGTCGAAGGAGTGCGCGCCTTCCGCGAGACCCGTGTACGATTTGTCCGTCGCCGTATCGCAAGCTGCATAAGCGCCAGCGTCGCGACGGCAATCCATCGCATAAACACCCGAAATCGTATCGGTGCCTGCGAATATGAAAGCTGCGGTGTTCACGATCGCTTGTGATGCGGGAGTCGACGAAATCGCGACGACGGGTGCGGTCGTATCCGTGCGGAAGACGAAGGCGTTGTTGGAAGCGGTGCGAGTGTTGCCCGCGACGTCTTTCGCGATCACGTCGATTTTGAAATTCGTGTCGTTACCGAGAGTCGAACAACCCGTCGTCGAGAAGTCGTGCGAGAGCGACGCCGCCGACTTCACTTGCTGCGTACACATGACGGTCGTTCCGTCGTTCGCGAGGACTTGAACGATGTACTGGTAAACGCTAGCCGATGCAGCCCAACCGACGGTCGGGAGCGAAGTGCCGGCCCATTGATCGGCCGTCGTATCCTGCGAGCCCGATGCACCCGTGATCGAGAAGGCGCCAGGAGGAGTCAGAGAAACCGCGAAAGCGAAGTTTTGGTTCGTCGCGGCCGTCGTATTCTCGGCCGTGTCGTACGCAGTAACGACGGCTTTGTACGACGTGCCGTCGACGAGCGTACATCCAGCGAACGTGTAAGAGACGGCCGCCGTCGTTTGCTCCGCGCAGATCTCACTATCGTCGGCCGCGAGCAGGACTTTCACTTTGTAGACGCTTGCACCAGCGGCAGCACTCCAGTGAAGCGTCGCGGTCGTCGTCGTTCCGAGATATTGATCCGCGATCGTGTCGCCGCCACCGTTGACTCCCGAAATCGTGAGGGCACCGGGTGCCGCGGTATCGAGAACGATGGTTTGCGAAATCGCGGTATCGCTGACGTTGTTCGAAGAATTCGCGACCCAGACGTAGACGCGTTTGTTTCCGTCTCCACCCGAGAGCGTGAACGTCGTCGGTCGAGCCGTGTACCAACCGCTCGAGCCGCCGCTTCCACCGACGCAAGTCGAGGTGCCGAGTTGAGGTTTCACCGATTGCGACTCGCTCACGCACCAGCGAGTCGCCGCCGCATCGTTTCCGATCGTGATCGCGAGAGCGGTCGACTTCGCGTACGTGCTGAGACCCGTCGTCGCGTGCGCGATGGCGAGGGTCGGATCCGCCGGCGCCGTCGTGTCGAGAGTGATGGTCGTGGAGCCGGCAGCTGAAACGTTCATCGCGGCGTCACGCAAGAACACATAGACTTTTCGAGCGCCCGTCGCGCCGAGACCGATCGAAGTCGGACGAGTCAGAGTCCAGCAGGTGCTCGATACCGCGGGGGTTGCCGGAGCAGCCGCTGCGCCGGCTTGTGCGATCGCACACCAAGCCGTAGCTCCGGTGTCGACCGTGACCGTCAACGTCACGCTCGATTGGTTCGTCTCGGTCGCCGACGACGTATTCGGATCGGCGAGTGCGACGGTCGGAGCGGACGGCGGCGTCTGGAGAAGTGTGATCGTCGTCGAGCTCGCGTTCGAATTCGTATTGTTCGAAGCATCCGCGACCCAGATGTAAACCGTTTTTAGCGCATCACCGTTCGAAAGCTGGTACGTCGAAGGCATCGCCGTGTACCAACCGCTCGACGGGCCTGCGCCACCCGTACAGGCGGTGGTTCCGTTCGCCGGTTGAGTCGTTTGTGTCTCGGAGATACACCATTTCACGGCGCCGGCCGGATTGTTGATTGAGACGGCGACATCGCGGTCGTTCGTGTAAAGGCGCGAACCCGTCACCGAGTTGCTCAAGACGAGAACGGGATCGGAAGGCGAAGACGTGTCGTAGTTGATCGTCGCGACGGCAGCCGCCACGGAAATGTTGTGGGCGACGTCTTTCGTGTAGACGTAAACTCGGCGATCTCCCTGCGCAGCGAGAGCTCGTGTCGTCGGGAGAGTGCCGACCCAGCATGCGTTCGAGTACAGCGGTGCGGTCGGTGCAGCAGTCGCGAGCGCTTGCTCGAACACGCACCATGATGTCGCATCGGTATCGCCGGTGATCGACAAATTCGCGGTCGCGAGGTTCGTGAACGCGGTGTTCGCCGTGTTTTGATCCGCGAGAGAAACGGTCGGAATACTCGGAGTCGAAGTGTCGAGCGGGATCGTATCGGTCGCTGCAGTGGCCGAAGTCGTGTTCGAAGAATCCGCCGTCCAGAGATAGACCGTCTTCAAGGCATCACTCGAAGTCAGCGAGAACGTCGTCGGACGTGTCGTGAGCCATCCGT
The DNA here is from genome assembly GCA_040384505.1 of Bdellovibrionota bacterium. Classification (GTDB taxonomy): domain Bacteria; phylum Bdellovibrionota; class Bdellovibrionia; order Bdellovibrionales; family JAMPXM01; genus JAZKJB01. The sequence continues at coordinate 8,917 of JAZKJB010000272.1, forward strand.
TCGAAGCGCCCGTGCCGCCGGTACAAGCCGAGGTACCGAGCGCCGGTTGTGTCGTTTGCGTTTCGCTCAAGCACCATTTCACGGCACCGGTGTCACCGGTGATCGAAGCCGCAGTCGAGAGCTGACGAACATGAGAAGTCGACGAAGTCGTCGCGTCGCTCAGCGCGAGAGTCGCCGTCGCGGGTGCCGTCGTCGAATAGCTGATGGTCGTGACAGCCGCTGCGGCCGAAACATTGTAAGCGCGGTCGCGTGTATAGACGTAGATCTTGCGAACACCCGTCGCGCCGAGGGCTTGGGTGGTCGGCTTCGTCGTGTTGAAGCACGCATCTCCGAAAGCGGGCGCTGCCGGAGCTGCCGTCGCGTTCGCTTGTTCGATCACGCACCAGGCGAGAGCGTCGGCCGTCGCGCCGATCGTGAGAGTCACGGTCGATTGGTTCGTATCCGTGGACGAGTTCGTGTTCGGATCCGCCATCGCAACGGAAGGTGCGGCGGGCGCCGTCGTATCGTAAGTGATGCTAGCGTTCGTCGAGTTCGCGTTCACGTTGTTCGAAATGTCGGCCGTCCAAATGTAAACGCGCTTCAAGGCTTCACCCGCGCTCAGGGTGAAAGTCGTCGGCCTCGCCGTGAACCAACCGCTCGACGGACCCGTACCGCCGGTACACGTCGACGTCCCGAGAGCGGGACGTGTCGACTGCGTTTCACTCAAACACCATCTCACGGCACCCGTGTCGCCCGTGATGGAAACGTCGAGAGCCGTCTGCTTCGCGTAGTCGGCGAGCGCCGTCACGTCGTCCGCGAGCGTGATCGTCGGGTCAGCGGGAAGAACCGTCGAATAGGTGATCGTCGCCGTGCCCGCGGCACCGACGTTACCAGCCGTATCTCGTGTGAAGACGTAGAGCTTTCTCAAGCCGGTCGCGTCGATCAATTGAACCGTCGGCCGAGTCGAGCGCCAGCAAGAATCGGAGACCAACGGCGCAGCCGGCGCCGCATCCGCGTTGGCCTGGATCATCGGGCACCAACGAACGGCGTCGGTATCCGCGGTGATCGAGAGATTCACGCTGAATTGGTTCGTCTGAGTCGCCGACGACGTGTTCGGATCGGTCATCGCCACGGTCGGGGTCGCCGGTGCGGTCGTGTCGAGCGTGATCGTCGCGGTGACCGCGTTCGCGTTCACGTTGTTCGCGGTGTCGGCCACCCAAATGTAAACTGTCTTGAGTGCGTCGGTCCCGCTCAGCGTGAAGGTCGAAGGGAGTGAAGAGTACCAGCCGCTGTCGGGACCGGCACCACCGGTGCAGGCGATGCTACCCGTTGCGGGCTTCGTGGTCTGCGTTTCGCTCAAACACCATTTCACGGTTCCGGTCGGGGAGCCGATCGAAGCCGTCACCAGCAGATCTTTCGTGATCGTCGTCGAGCCCATCGTCGGATTCGACAGCGAAAGCGTCGGATCCGACGGCGGTGTGGTCGTATAGTTGATTTGCGAAACGCCAGGAGCAGGCGAAACGTTGTGAGCGACGTCTTTCGTGAAAATGAACGTGCGGCGAATGCCGGTTGCGCCTAGAGCTTGCGACGTCGGACGTGTGGTCACCCAGCAACCCGAGTTCCACGCCGGTGCCGAGGGCGTCGCGGTCGCGAACGCTTGTTCGACCGAACACCATGCAGTCGCGTCGGTATCGTACTGGATCGACAGATCCGCCGGAGTTTGGTTGGTCACCGACGTCGAGCCCGATGTCGTATCCGTGAGCGTGACGAAAGCGACCGCGGGCGGAAGTGTATCGAGGGTGATCGAATCGGTGACCGTTCCCGTCGAAACGTTGTTCGAAACGTCGGCGGTCCAAAGATAGATCGTCTTCGCGACGTCACCGGTCGAAAGGGTGAAAGACGTCGGCCGCGTCGTGTGCCAGCCGCTCGTCGCGCCGGCGCCGCCGGTACAAGTCGAAGTTCCGTAGGCGGGAGCCGTCGTTTGCGTCTCGCTCAAGCACCATTTCACCGCGCCCGTATCGCCCGTGATCGCAACGGTGATCGCCGATTGGCGAGAGTGCGCGTTCGAAGACGTCGTCGGATCCGTGACCGCGAGAGTCGCCGTTGCCGGCGCCGTCGTCGAGTAGCTGATCGTCGCCGTGGTAGCCGCCGCCGTGATGTTGTAAGCGCGGTCGCGAAGATAAACATAGACCCGTCGTGAGCCAAGAGCCGCGAGAGTCGCGGTCACGGGCTTCGACGTCGACCAGCACGCATTTCCGAAGGCGGGTTGCGCGGGTGCAGCCGTTGCCGCGGCCGTAGGACAGCGCGAGCTTCTTGGCGTTGCCGGTGGCGTTCTGGTGGATGGCGATGAGGCCGGGGACGCCGCCGCCCTCCTGGAAGACCTCGCGCACGCGGTGGCCGGGGGACTTC
>JAZKJB010000272.1:11314-20216 GCA_040384505.1 Bdellovibrionota bacterium
AGTACGCACCAAGCCGTGACGTCGGCCGCTTCACCCGAAATTGCGAGCGAAACGGTCGATTGATTCGTATTCGTCGCGGAAGCCGTATTCGGATCCGTCATCGCGACGGTCGGGGCTGCAGGGATCGCGGTGTCGAGAGTGACGGAAGCCGAAGAAGGATTCGCGTTCACCGAGTTCGACGCGTTCGCCGTCCAGACGTAGACACGTTTCACCGCATCCGTCGCGGAGAGAGTCCACGTCGTCGGGCGGGTCGTCGACCAATAATTGTTGCCGACCGTTCCGATGCCGCCATTGCAAGTCGCGGTGCCGAGCGAAGGTCGCGAGCTCTGCGTTTCGCTCACGCACCAGCGAGTCGCATCGGTGTCGCCGGTGATCGAGATCGAAGCCGCAGTCGTGCGAGCGTAGGTCGTGAGGGCGGTGCCCGCATCGGCGAGAACCACCGTCGGATCCGTCGGAGGATCCACCGAATACGTGATCTGGTGAGTACCCGCGGCGCCGACGTTTCCAGCGGCATCCATCGTGTAGACGTAGAGTTTGCGAAGCCCGGGTTGATCCATCACGACCGTCGTCGGGCGCGTGAGAACCCAGCAGACGTTGTTCTGCGCAGGTGTCGCGGGTGCCGCTGAAACCGTGTCTTGCATGATCCGGCACCAGCGGACTGCTCCCGTATCGGCGGTGATCGAGAGGTTCGCAATGATCTGGTTGGTATCGGTCGTCGAATTCGAATTCGGATCCGAGATCGAGACCGTCGGCGTCGCCGGTGCGGTTTTGTCGAGCGTGATCGACGACGTCGAGGCCGTCGCGTTCACGTTGTTGGCGCTATCCGCGACCCAGAGATAAACCGTCTTCGCTCCGTCTCCCGAGGAAAGAGTGAATTGCGAAGGGCTCGTCGTATGCCAGCCGCTCGATGCGCCTTCACCGTCGGTACATACCGACGTGCCAGTCGCAGGTTTCGTCGTTTGCGTTTCGCTCAGACACCAACGAACCGTTCCGGCGGGCGAGTTCGCGACCGCAGTCACGGTTTCGTCTCGCGTGAGCGTCGTCGAGTTCGTGACCATGTCACGAAGGGCGAGAACGGGATTGGCAGGCGGAGTCGTCGTGTAGGTGATCAGTCCGACGGCCGGCGAGGGCGCAACGTTTTCGGCGACGTCCTTCGTGAAGACGTAGATCCGGCGGCTGCCGGTCGTGGCGAGAGTGACTTGAGTCGGACGCGTCGTCACCCAGCAGGCATTGTTCCAGGCGGGAAGCGACGGCGGGCTCACGTTCGATGCGCGCTCGAGCACGCACCATGCGGTCGCATCGGTGTCACCCGTGATCGAAAGATTCACGGTTGATTGGTTCGTGAACGAACTTTGACCCGTGTTCGGATCGGTCACGTCGACGATCGCGATCGCGGGGGGCACGGTGTCGATCGTGATCGACTGCGAGATCGGGCCCGCATTCGTCGTATTGAGCGGATTCGCGACCCAGAGATAAAGCGTCTTGGCGCCTTCTCCGCCCGAGAACGCGTACGAGGTCGGTCGTGTCGACGTCCAACCGTTGAATGCGCCAGTGCCGCCGTTACAAGTGCTGGTCGCGCTCGGCGGTTGCCAAGTTTGCGTTTCGCTCAAACACCATTTCGACGCACTCAAATCGGCGCCGATCGTGACAGTGACCGATGCTTGGCGAGCGTAGGTCGCCGAGTTCGTCGCCGCATCCTTGATCGCGAGAGTCGGATCGACGATCGCGACGGTCGTGAAGTTGATGAGCTGAGTCCCGAGCGTACTGATGTTGCTCGAGAGATCCTTCGTCCAAACGTAAACTTTGTTCATCCCGAGCTGCGTGAAGGTGACGGCCGTCGGTTCGGTGTCGACCCAGCAAGTCGAACTGCGAGTCGGAGCGGTCGGCGCAGGATCCGTTTGGAGTTGTCCGATCACGCACCAATAAGCGGCGTCGCCGTCGTTGGTGATCGACATGTTCGGACTGACGGCCGAGGTATCGGTGGTCGAGCCAGAACCCGGATCGGTCAGCGTCACGAACGGTACGCCGGGCGCGACGGTGTCGAGATAGATCGAAGCCGAGGACGGAAAGAGACTCACGGATCCGAACGCGTCGGCCACCCAGATGAAAACCGTTTTTGCACCATTCGTCGCCGAGAGCGTGAACGTCAACGGTTCGCTCACATACCAACCGGCCGAGGGACCCGAACCACCGACGCAAGCGTCGCTACCGAGATCGGGGCGCGACGACTGAAGCTCGCTCACGCACCAACGAGTGACGCCGCCGACGTCCGCGATGTCGAGCAACATCCCGCGCTGTTGCGCGTAGGTGATGCTCGTCGTGACGGGATCTTGCATCGTCATCGTGGGCGTGTCGGGGAAGCTTCGCGTTTGGAGCGTGAACAGCACGTAGCTGCCGTCGGGCATCGAGGCGCGAACGGAGACGACGAGATTCGTTTGGTTCGGAGCGACGATACCCGTTTGTGCGTAACCGTCGCTATCGGTGACGACCGAGCCGTTGACGATGCTCGCCGTCGATCCGACTTCGTTCGTGAACACGACAGGGATTCCGGAGAGAGCGATCGTACCGCTCGCGACGCGAACCTTAAGCGGCAAGCCCCACGAGGTCGAAGGCGCCGTGACTTGATTGTTTCCGGAAATGATTTCGAGTTTCACGCCGGCGCTGGCGAGATCGATATTCGATTTGCTCGAGCCGCCACCGAGGCAACCCATCAGAGAAAAGGCGGCGAGCATCGCGATAATGGATCGCAATGAGATCGTGCGAATCAAAATTTCAATTCCACTCACAGTGTTCTTCAGCAAACGTATCCACTCTGTGATTCGAATTTCGAAACCTAGCCATCCGTTACAACTATCTTTTCGGCATTTATTAAGGGAAAATGAAGCGCCGCGAGGGAGTTCCGAGTGAAGAAAAACAACCGACAGATTCTCGTTTTGATTCTCGCCGCGGTCGTCGTCGCAGGTGGTCTGTGGTGGTCGATGCGCGACCAGGGCGAACTTGAAAACGATTTGAGCGGCAGTTTCCATTTCCACCCGGATGCCGTGATGACCCTGGACTGGCGGGCAGGCGACGCCGAGTTCGAGTTTCGTCGCAAAACGAGGCAAGACGCCTGGACTCCAGCGGTCGAGGCCGCTCGAATTCAGTCCAAACTGAACATCCTTTCGACGATCGCCCTGCGTGAGATGCCCGTCGACGTCGATGGTCCCGTGACTTTAGAGGTCGAGTTCTCGCCGGGAAATTCGTGGGCTGGCGCATTCGATGGCGAAAGGTTCGTCTGGACCAAAGGGTCGATGAAGGGTCGAGGTGCGGTGCTCGACGAGCTCAACCGCCGCGAGTTCACCGGCGGGCGTTTCGCATTCGAGGCGAAAGCTTGGCAATGGTGTCCCAAGCGTCCGAAAGAGATCGTCATCGAAGCCGAAACGGGAACGATCGGCATACGCCAAGACGGAATCGACTGGAAGAGGAAGACCGCGAGTGGAGAAAAGAAACTCGATCCGACGGCGATCGAGAACTGGCTCGGGCGCTATTGTTCCGATCGCATCGTGCGCTCGCGCGATCTCGAGTTGTTTCCGCTAAGTGGGTTCGGTCGCAAGATCGTTTTCGTCTTCACCGACGGAACGACGAACGAATTCTCGATGACCGACGGCTGGGTTCGGATTTCGAAGGATCAAGCGATTGAAACGGCGAACATGGCGAAAGCTCTCGTAGAGCTCACTTCGATTCCGGACTGACTCTTCCGGGAATCGCGATGCGAATCGCGACGCGGCGATTACGCTCGAGGTTGGCCGCGATCGTGCGACCGGCGACGTCGCGATTCGGAGCCGCAGGCCGGGACGATCCCATTCCCACCGCCGTCAAATGCGAAGACTCGAAGCCCGCTCGCTCGAACTCTCGAACGACGGACGCCGCGCGAGCGGCACTCAACTCCCAGTTATCCTTGTATCGACTCGTCGTCAAAGGCCGATCGTCAGTATGTCCTTCGACGATGATGGGATAGGCTTCCGCCTTTTCCTTGATTCGCGCGATCATCTCTTGAAGTGAAGCTTTGGTTCGCGCGCGCAGCTCGGCGTCGCCCGAGTCGAACGCGAGGCTCGTCTTGAAACCGATCACGATGCCTTCACGATTCTCTTGGACTTCGACGTCCTCGAGCTCCGGGATCTTCACGATCGCCTTTTGAAGGTCGGTCACGATCTCGGCGACATAAGTGTGCACGTCACCGTTGAACTGCTTCGCGAGTTGGTCTTGCATGACGAGCGCACGGTCGTCTTTGTCGTTGAGTGCGAAAACGTACATGAGAACGAAAAATCCGAAAAGCAAAGTCATCATGTCGGAGTACGACAGAAGCCAAAGCTCGTTGTCGCCTTCGCCGGAAGCTTGAGGGAGACCCTGACTATAATCGAAGGGATCGTGTCCGGGTTCCATTGATCAAGCCGCCTCGTTCTTCTTTTCGGGTGGCCTGTTCAAGCTGCGTCGGTCGATGCGTTCGCTCGCGAGCAGGAAGGAATTTAATTCTTCCGCGATGAGCAGCGGATTCTTTCGGCTCGAGATGTGCTTGAGTCCTTCGACGATGATCCGGTTCTTGACGTGGATCTCCGCCGCGGAGTCGAGAAGCTGCTCGGAGATCGGAACGAGGACCATGTTCGCGAACGCGATCCCGTACAGAGTTCCTACGAGGGCGACGGCCATCGCGGGACCGATGTTCGCTTGTCCTTCGCGGGTCCCGATCGTCTCGAGGAGCGAGATCATTCCGAGCGTCGCACCCATCAAACCGAAAGCCGGCGGGAATTTCGCAATCGCTTTCATTCTGACGGCTTCTTGGTGATAGCGCTGCGCGATCGTCTGTGCACGAGTAGAGAGCAGACGGAAGAGATCTTGTTCTTCGGGAAACTTCTCGACCAGCGCCTGCATGCCTTCTTTCAGGAAAGGATCCTTCAGCTCTTGCACGACACGCGGAAGTTCGGGAGAGTTCATTCGATAGAGATCGGCCAGCACCATCATTTCTCGGATGAGTGGGACGAAGTCGGTCTTGCGACCTCTGATGATGCGGTGGAAGAAAACTTTGAACATGATCCACAGGCGATCGACCTGAAACGAAATCGCGGCGGCGGCCATCGTGCCGCCGAAGACGACCAAAGCTGCCTCGAGATTCACGAACGCGCGCCAGTTCGTGGCCGATGCCAAGACAGCGCCGACGAACACGGCGGCTGCGATGACGAACGAGAATAGCGATGCGAAGTTCATATCCACTCCAAAAAAATTGCGCCCAAGAGAAGACCCACTAAAAGAACAACGTGGCTCCTAGCAAAATCTTCGTCGTCTGCGTGCTCGCCGAGACGTTCGAGAATCCGAAACCGTTGCCGTACTCGCCTTGGATCTCGAGCCCGAAATCCCGCGTCACTTGATAAATCGTGCCGAGTCCCACGTAAAACTCGACGAGCGTGACGGTCGTCCCGAAAACGTTCGTCAGCGAGTGCACGAGCATTTGCGAAACGCCCGCATCCCAGCTCGCGTAGTAACGCCAGCGCGGGAGACTCGAAAACGTGGAACCCGTTTCCGCGGCTTCCGTGCGGCTCGCCGGTCCCTTGTAGAACCGCGATCCCAAGCCCGTGTACAAGTATCGAATCGAGCTCGTCACCGTATCGAACGAAAGCTGCTGCCGAAGCAGATAGGTCACGCTCTTCTTCGGCAGGTACTCGATCGAAAAATCGAACGTGTTCCCCGAAGCATAGGTTCCCGTCACGACCGACGGCACGGTGAACGAAGTCGAAAGCAAACCGAAGCGCCCGTGAGCTTGAAAAGTCGGGCTTCCTTCGACCGCAACCGCACTCGACGTCGTGAGAAGTCCCACGATCATCGCGAGTCCGTAAAAACCGAGACGCGACTTACGCAGCATCTCGCTTCTCCCCTTGGGCGCGAGTTTCGACCCATCGCTCGAGCGCGGGACGAAGGGACTCGGCGACCAGCTCGTCGGATTGCACGAGTCTGCGGCAGATCTGAATGTACGTTCTCCACGTGCGATCGGCTTCGCGTCTCGCTTTCGCGGCACGAGGAGCGTCGGCTTCGATCATCGAGATCTCGGCCTCCATCAACTCGCGAACTTTTTCTTTTGCGGGATAGACGGCGAGCAAGACCGCTTTGCGACTCTCGGGCGACGAATAAATCAACTCGGCCCGCTGCGAGAGAGGCATTTGCGTCAAGCAGCGGCGATGGAAGCCGGAATTGGCCGCGAGGATCACGTCGGCCGGGCACACGCTGGCGAGAGCTTTTCGAAGCTCGGCCTGCGGGAGAGCTTTCGCGAGAGAATCGAAGATGTCGTTTTCGAGCTCGGGCCCGACTTCGCGAACGAGTTCGAGGGCGCGATCGGTGAACGGCACCGCGACGACGTCGGACTTGCGGCGAAGCTTCATCAGCTCTTGGCGCAAGATCGGTGTCATGCGCGTCACGTCTTCGAGTTCGATCGACGGGCAGTGTCTGATGACTTGAGTTCTGATATCCGTCGGCAGAAGCGTCAGCACACGCGCACTTTGCGCCGTACTCAAAATGTTGATCAACAATGCGCCTTGCATGGGATCGCGCATGGCAAGCTCGGCGACTTCGTCGGTTTTGACACCGTCGAGGAGCTGTCGCAAATCGTCCGCGAGAGGGAACGACTGGCGGAGGACGTCGTCGATCAACTCGAAGGCGACGAATTCCTGTGCGCGAACTTCGTTCCACGCGGGCGACGGTTGCTCGAGCACCGAGCGCCATTCCCGTTTCGAATCTTCGTCGAGTTGAGCGGCGAGATGGACCATGGCATCCAAAGGCAAGAGCTTCGGAAGGATCCAGAGTGCCTCGTTGCATTTGTCGGAATCGCTGGAGAGCCAACGACGCACGAGCGTCGGAACCTTCTGAGGATAGGTCGCGGTGATGGAGCGAATCTGTTGGCTCAAGTTCGCGTCGATCGACATCGGTTGAGTCGTCGATCTCGCTTCTGGTCGATCGTCATCGTCCGTCTCGGACCGTCGTCCACGTTCCGGTTCGACGGCGGAAGCTCGGAATGCCTCTTGTTTGGCGAGAGCTTCGATTTTCTTTGTCTCGGTCCGGCGATAGACGCCGAGGAAGCTGACGAACGAGCCCGCGAGCAACAATGCGGCCGCGAGCATCGCGAACGGTAACGCGTTCTGTTCGAAAGTTTCGACCCAGGTTCTTTCTTTGGGTTTCTCGACTTCTTTCGTGACGGTCATCTCGGGGAAGGCCTCGAGTGAAACCGCGACGGCCGTCTGCGTGACGGGCGAAAGAGACGCGACGATCGCTTTTTCGATCGCGGCTTTCTGAGAATCGAGGACTTCTTTCTTGAGCGTCACCGTGACGTTGACGCGCTCCATGTAGGAAAAGATGTCGTCGGAGTTCGAGACGTCTTTCGGAGGAGCAGGGGCGAGCATGTCGAGTTTTCCGAGCGAGAGGCTTTCGGTGGCGACGCCACGCTGACGCGATCTCAGACGCGAAGCCACGATGTCGACGCGAGCGACGAAATCCTCTTTGCTGAAAGCGCTGACGACGCCGCGGACTCGGTCTTGAAGCGTTTGCTCGAGCATCACCTTTTGCCAACCGACCGAACGCGAGTCGCTACCATCGGCAGCGGACGCGAGCGTCGAGAAGAAGGTGAGAGCCACGAGCAAAAGTCTCAACCTCCACCTCCGCGGCTCTTGTTCAGCAAGTTTTGAAGAGTCTCTTGCATGCGCTGCGCTTCCGAGTTCTTCGGATCGAGTTGAAGCGCCTTCGAGTAATCGTCGAGGGATTCGGCGTATTTCTTCTGCAGGTAACGAATGCCACCGCGAATCTCGTAGGTCGCACTCAGTTGCGGGACGAGTTGTTCTGCCGCGTCGAGGGTCGTGATCGCCTCGTCGAGGCGGTTCAGTTTCGCGAGGCGCTGGGCTTCGAAGAGACGGTTGACGGCGTCGTTGATCGTGCGCGAATCGCCCATTCCGGTGATCGGGACGAGGTCTTGATGGATGTCGAGTTCGATGTTCGCGTATTCGGTGACCATGATCGTCTGCGGCTGATAACCCGATTTCGTCAGCTCGACGAAGACGGGGCCGTGATCTTTGCGTCCGCCACTCAACTGGTCCGACGTAATGGAGAGGGGAGTCTGGCCGACTTCTTTTTTCTCGGTCGAGCCGACGGCCCGTACGCTGACTTTGGCCGAGACGTGAGTCGCCGTCGTCGAGCACGCCGAAAGCGCGATCGCCGCCGAAATAAACAAGAAATTGTTGAGTTTTCCAGAAATCACGGATCACTCCAAAATAAAATTCGCCATCCTCCTCATCGGTCGTGGACTTTATGAGTGTGATGTTAAGGAGCGATCCGAACGTTAATCTAGACGTTCGTCCCTCGAGGCGTGCTGGACTTCGGTCTGTATATCGAAGCGCAGGACTTTATTGCGAACGGCACGGATTCGCGAAATCCTGTCGGAGCCCCATTGGAGGCCCCGATGAAAAGCTCGTTCGTCATTCTTTCGGTCACTGTTTTCACGCTGTTCTCCTACGCGGCGAGTCCCGCCGCGCCGGCGGTATCCGCTGCTCCAGCGGCATCGACTGCGCCGATTCCTGCTGTCTCGGCCGCTTGGTCAGGCGATGTTCGCGTGCACCACTTGAGAGGGACCGGAACGCTCAATGAGAAGGCTCTCCGCGAAGGAGATTTCACCAAACCTGGCGACAAGATCCAAATCGGCAAGCCGGCGCAAGGCGCCGAGGCCTTCGCGGATCTCAAATTCCCGGAAGGGACTCAGGTTCGTCAGCGGAGCGGCACACTCGTGCTCGGAAAGCTGGCCAAGAAATCACGTACCGTGCAGATTCGGCCGGGCGGACGAGCCTTCATTCACTTCTCGCCGTCAGACGAAGCGAAGAAAATGATCATCGAAACA
>JAZKJB010000272.1:20226-20469 GCA_040384505.1 Bdellovibrionota bacterium
ACACCGGCCGCGATCGCGGAAACTTCGGGCGCGAAAGTCTTCGTTGAAGTCGACTTCAAGGAACACACGACGTTCTTCGTCCTGGAGGGCAAGCTCGACGTCAAGAAACCCCAGGGTGGTCCGAAGCAAACCGTGAAGGCGGGGCTCGGCATGGGCGTTCAGGACGGATCGAAGAAGCTCATGAAACCGATCGCATTCCCGAAGCTAGCAGAAGAAGCCCAGCGCGAATTCGAGGCCATGCAG
>JAZKJB010000273.1:0-12047 GCA_040384505.1 Bdellovibrionota bacterium
GCGTAACCCATTTCGAAACGACGAATGAGCGGAATGTCCATGCCGCCGACGAAGCCGATCTTCCCCGACTTCGACATCAGCGCCGCGAGCTGACCGACGAGATAGCTGCCTTCGTGTTCGGCGAACATGAGGCTCGCGACGTTCGGTCCCTCGACGATCGCATCGACGATCGCGAAGTGAGTGTTCGGGAATTGCGGCGCGACTTTCTTCACGGCATCGATCTGCGCGAAGCCGATCGCGAGAACCAACGGATAGCCGCGCTCGGCGAAAGTGCGAAGCGCCGGTTCGAAGGCCGCATCGTCGGGCGATTCGACTTCCTTCAGCTCTAGGCCGAATTCGGTCGCGGCTTGCGAAGCTCCACGGTACGCGGCCGAGTTGAACGACTTGTCGTCTTTACCGCCCTTGTCGAGAACGAGCCCGACCTTCGGTCCGCCTTTGGTCGCTTTGGCATCGACGGCCGCACCGTCGTTCGATTCTTTTTTCGTGCACGAGACCAAACAGACCGCGACCAACGCCGTGAACGTGACGAGCCAACGATTCATGAGGAACCTCCAAGAGGGCCGTTTGAAATGGAAAACTGGCCCGAGGCCTGCGGATTTGCAAGCCATTTGGCAGATTTGGCGGAACTCCAGTATCCTCACTGAAGGCCAAGGAATTCACCGATGTTCCGCTTTCTCATCAATATCGCAATCGCCCTCGCTTGTGTCGTTCTCGCCGTCGGTATTTGCGTCGGCCTGTTCCTCGCATCGACCCCGCGACCCACCGACATCAAAGGCTGCCTCACGACCAAGATGTTCCAGGTGCGGCTCTGCCCCACGGAAAAGGGCTACGTGAAGTTGAAAGACGTTTCCGTGCACGCCCGGAATGCGATCATCGTGTCGGAAGACGGCGCCTTCTATACCCATCAAGGCTTCGACTGGTTCGAGCTGAAGAACAGCATGGAAAAGAACATGGAGAAGGGCGAATACGCCCGCGGCGGATCGACGATCACGCAGCAGCTCGCAAAGAACGTCTATCTCTCCCCCGAGAAATCCGTATTGCGAAAAGCTCGCGAGGCTTTCATCACGATCCAACTCGAAAAAATACTCACCAAAGACGAAATCCTCGAGAAGTACCTGAACGTCGTCGAATTCGGCCCCGACCTCTATGGAATCGGAAAAGCATCGCACTACTACTTCAAGAAGCTGCCGTCGCAACTCTCACCTGCGGAAGGGGCTTTTCTCGCATTCCTGCTCCCGAGTCCGAAGAAGTACTCCGTGAGCTTCCGCGAAAAACAACTGACGAAGTTTGCAGCGAAGCAAGTGAGCGAAATCGTGAACCGCCTCCACCGCTTCAAGAAGATCGACGATGATCAGCACGAAACCGCACTCGCCGAAGTCCAATACCTCTTCGGTGCGCCCCCGCCCGACCCCTCGCTCGAACAAGCTCTCGAAGAAGGCGCCGTCCCCACGGCCGCGACTCCGACCGAAGACGAAATGGCCTTCGAAGCTGGCGAGCTCGAGTAAATCGAATCCGTTCGCCCATGAGGGTGACGCGTCGCCAATTCTGTTTCCTTTCGCCTCAAAGACTGGGATTGATTGACCCACATTCGACCCCAAACAAGGAGTTCCTGGAATGCGTGCTTTCCGCATTTTGACCGCGATCGTTCCCGTCCTGATGCTCGCCATCGTCACCGGTTGCGCGACCCCGCCGACCAAGGCTTCGAAATCGGCTTATCTCGTCGGCGAAGGCGATGGAAAGACGACCGAGAAGCAGATGTTGAGCGACCTCGCCCGCAACGTCCAATTGAAGACGAAGCGCGAGTGGACGGACGTCGAAAAGAAGCAGATGCAGAACACGAAAGAATTCGCTGAGTCGAAGACCGACACGACGATCCAGATCTACCCGTACACGAAGCCGCTGCTCAAAGCGCGCATCACGAAGAACGTCCAAGAGACGGCGTTCAAAGAGAACTGGCCGACGGAAAAAATCCAGCCCGAGATCGACAAGTCGTATGCGATGGAAGTGAAACGCTTGATCACCGATCGCCAGTGCTTCGGCGCGGAGATCGATTCGAACGACCCCGAAGCCACACGCCTCGATTATTGGTACGGCACCGTCGATCAAGATGGAAAAACTCAAAAGTTGAAGTTCACGAAAGGCTCGGGCTACTCGCAAAAGGGTCTCTGGGTCGACCGAAGTGCGATGCCGAAGGTCACCAAGGTCTATCAGTACGCCGATGCCTGCACCGAAGGTAAACTGAATCTCCTCGGCGACATCAAAGTCTTGCTCGAGCCGCGCTTCCGCCACGAGATCTTGCCGATCAACCTCACGTGGTTGGCACCGGCAGATGCAGCGACGGTCGCGACGACGACGACGACTCCCGCAGCTCCTGCTCCCGCGAAGAAAAAGTAGTCTCCCGCTCGCGCGAGACGAAAAAGAAAAACCCCGCTGATGAGGCGGGGTTTTTCTTTTTCCGGTGATGAAGAACGAGAGCTTTAGACCTTCTCGGCTTTTTCTGCGCGCTTGCGTTGGTTCGGATCGAGCTCGACGCAACGGATGCGGATCGACTTCGGCGTCACTTCGACGCACTCGTCGTCGTTGATCCAATCGAGCGCTTGCTCGAGCGTCATCGGCTTGATCGGGACGAGCTTCACGGCTTCGTCGGTACCCGAGGCACGGACGTTCGTGAGTTTCTTTTCGCGCGAAGCGTTCACGACGAGATCGTTATCTTTCGCGTGCTCACCGATGATCATGCCCATGTAGCATTCGGTTCCCGGCACGACGAAGATGATCCCGCGCTCTTGCAAGCCCCAGAGACCGTAAGCGACCGCAGGGCCCTTGCGATCGGCGATCATCGCGCCGTTGAAGCGCGTTTGCATATCGCCGCGGAAAGGACCGTAGCCCGCGAAGTTCGTGTTCAAGAGACCCGTACCGCGCGTATCGGTGAGGAATTCGTTTCTGTAACCGATCAAACCACGTGCGGGGATTGCGAACTCGAGACGAACGCGGCCTGAACCTTTGTTGTTCATGTTCGTCATCACACCTTTGCGCTTACCGAGCTTCTCGGTGACGACACCGGTGTAATCTTCCGCCACGTCGATGACGACCGATTCCATCGGCTCCATCTTCTGGCCATTCTCCATCTTGAAAACGACCTGCGGTTTGCCGACGACGAGCTCGAAGCCTTCGCGGCGCATTTGCTCGACGAGAACGCCCAGCTGGAGCTCGCCGCGACCGAAGACTTTGAAGGTCTCCGGGGAATTCGTCGGCTCGACTCGAATGGAAACGTTCGTGAGAAGTTCGCGCTCGAGACGCTCGAGGATTTTTCGCGACGTGACCTGCTTGCCCTCGAGACCCGCGAAGGGGCCGTCGTTGACCGAAAGAGTGACGGCGACCGTCGGCTCTTCGACCCGGATCCGGGGAAGCGGTTTCGGATCGGCGGCCGAGAGAATCGAGTCACCGATGTTGATGTTGTCGAAGCCCGCGAGGATGGCGATATCGCCAGCGCCGATTTCCGTCGCCGGAACCTGCTTCATTCCTTCGTAGCGGAAGAGCGCCGAGATCTTCGACGTCATGCGCTTGTCGCCGTCTTGCGAGATGACGACTTGATCGGCCAACTTGATCGTTCCGTTGCGAACGCGACCGATGCCGAGGCGACCGACGTAATCGTTGTAACCGAGGTTGGCGACGATCATCTGAAGCGGAGCATTGACGTCGAACTTCGGCGCCGGGAACTTCTCGATGATCCAATTGAAGAGAATCGAAAGATCCGGAGTCTTCACGTTGGGATCGAGGGTCGCGTAGCCTTCGCGAGCGACCGCGTAGATCGTCGAGAAGTCCGCCTGTTCTTCTGTCGCATCGAGGTCGATGAACAGATCGAAGATCTCGTTGTGAACTTCGGTGATACGAGCGTCGGGACGATCGATCTTGTTGATGCAGACGACGACTTTCAAACCGAGCTCGAGCGCCTTCTTCAAGACGAAGCGAGTTTGCGGGAGCGGTCCTTCCGAGGCATCGCAGAGAAGAATGCAGCCGTCGACCATCGTGAGCGCACGTTCGACTTCTCCACCGAAGTCCGCGTGTCCCGGGGTATCGACGATGTTGATCCGGTGATCTTTGTAAACGAACGAAGCGTTCTTCGCCTGGATCGTGATCCCGCGTTCGCGCTCGAGATCCATCGAATCCATCATCCGCTCGGCGACGTTTTCGTTGGAACGGAACATCCCGCTCTGCTTCATCAAATGGTCGACGAGCGTCGTCTTGCCGTGATCGACGTGCGCGATGATGGCGATGTTACGGATTTTATCGGGAGGGATGATCGTCGTGCTCATGAGAACTGCTTTCGATTGAGGTCAGTACGTTTAACCGTGTCCACCCATCAAGAACGCTTCTTGGCTCGTGTCCGCTTGGCCGATTTCGCGTAGCCCCGCGAAGTAACCCAACGTCATCGCCATCGCGTCTTCGAGCGATTGCGTTTGAAAGATGGCTTTCCGGAAATTTGAAGCGCCAGGATAGCCGGACGAGTACCAGGACGCAAACTTCTTGATCTGGAGCGTGGTAATACGCGAATCCACGACTTTCGTGAACGCCGCGTGAAGCTGCTGGAAGAGAGCCACGAAATCCTTCTCGTAAGCGAGGCTAGGCCGGCTCTCCGTGAGGGCCGTGACCGCACTCGACCCTCCGAAACTCGCTCGGCCCGCGGCAATGAGCTGTTCTTCCCCGGCTCCGACGTCGGCGCCCGAGCGTAAAAGCTCCATCGACTCGCGGAAAATCCAAGGATTCTTCAGGCAACCGCGGCCGATCATGACGGCATCGCACCCCGTATCACGGAGACGTCGAATCGCCGTTTCGGCCGAATTGACGTCGCCGTTGCCGATGATCGGGATCTTCGACTTCGCCTTCACTTCCGCGATGTAGTCCCAATCGGCGATTCCCGAGTACCCAGCGGCGCGAGTTCGACCGTGGATCGCGACCCACGTGAGCCCTTCGTTGTAGGCGATCTCGGCGACTTTCTCGGCGTTTCGCGTGGGCTGGTCCCACCCGGTGCGGATCTTGACCGTAACAGGAAGCGACGAGGCCCCCTTCACCGCTCGGAAAACACGCTCCACCGCAGGAAGATCTTTGAGAATCGCGGAGCCAGCGCCTTTGTTGACGACCTTCGGGACTGGGCATCCGAAATTGAGATCGACGAAGTCCGCACCCGACTGCTCGACGACCTTCGCGCCGAAAGCGAGGACTTCGGGCGTTTCTCCGAAGAGTTGAATGCCGACCGGTCGCTGTACAGGCTCGAACTGCATGAGCTGCATCGTGCGTTGGCTCTTGTGTTCGATACCGTGCGCGCTCACGAGCTCCGTGATCACGACCCCGCAACCGAGGTCCCGCATGAAGCTTCGGAAACACGAATCCGTGATGCCCGCCATGGGTGCGAGCACGAAAGGATTCGTCTTGAGATAGGAGATGAGATCGACCGCCACGACGAGGTGAGTTGTAGCCGCCTCCTTGCCTCGCCGCAAGAGCCATTGCAGAATCGACCGGTGCGGAAACCCTCGAAATCGCCCCAGTTTTACAAGGACTACACGGTCGGCATCGACCTCGGTGGAACCAAAGTCGCGGCCGCATTGGTCGATGGCCAGGGTCGCATCGTGGAGGAAGCCCGGCGGGACACCGTTCCGCCGTGGATGAAGAGCTCCGACCCCCGCTCGCTCGAAAAACCATCGGCCAAAGACGTCAAGCGCCACGTCGAGTACGTCGTTCAGGCCATGGCCGAAGCCGCGATGGATTGCGTGAGCGCTCTGCCTGCGAAAAAGAAAATCGCGGGCGTCGGGCTCGCCTCGGCGGGTCCGATGGACCTCGAAAAGGGAATCATCATCCAGCCATCGAACTTCGCCGGATGGAAAACGGTTCCTCTGGTTTCGCTTCTGACCGATGAACTGAAATCGAACGGCTTGAAATCGAAAGTTCATTTTCAGAACGATGCGATCGCGGCAGCGCTCGGTGAAGGTTGGACCGGCGTCGCGAAAGGTTGTGAAACCTACGCGGTCATCACGGTCGGAACCGGAATCGGAACGGGTGTGATCTTCAACGGTCGTCCCGCACAGTCGCGCGGAATGGGATGCGAATGGGGACACATGATGACGATGTCGCCCGGATTCCTGAAAGATCCGATGAGTTTCCGCGAACGCGAAGTCGAAGGCATCGCCTCGGGAACGGGACTCGCGAAGCGCGCACGCGCGATGGGACTTCCGTTCGAGAGCGCCGCCGATCTCGCCAAAGCCGCGACGAGTGGCGATGCTCGCGCGAAAGAACTTTTCGATGGTGCGGCTGAAGCACTCGCGGGTCTCTTCTACAGTTTGTCTCTCGGCTTCAATCCGGAAGTCTTCGCGATTTCCGGTGGTATGCTCGCGATCCGCGAACACTTTCTTCCGACGGCGATCGATCTCTATCGCAAAGCCATGAAAGCTAACAATCCAGCGTTCCTGACCAAGATCACCATCGCGAAACTCGGCACGAAGGCCGGTGTCGTCGGTGCCGCAAGACTGCCAAGACTCAACCAATAGCCAGAAGGCAAACCGGTCGAGTTGACCCACTCCCTAGGGCGAACCACCATTGAGGGTGCCATACCCTAGGGAAGGACGCCCATGACTCACGTCGATCGCTTTTTGAAAGTCTCTCTCCTCATCGCAAGTTTCGCCGCTCTCGTCGGATGCATGAAGGATGTCGATACACCTGCAGCGGGCGGCGGAAACGCATTGAGCTTGAAAGACGAAACGGACGGGACCTTCACGACCCTTCAGTCCGCACCTCTCGAAAACGGATCGACACCCACCGCCCTCGAGCTGCCGTTATCGGCCGCGTGCGCGACACTTCCCGTCGAAGAACGGAGTAAATTTTCATTCGACGATCGTCTCGGGGTCGGCGACGTCTTCGTCCATGCCTTCGGCAGCACGAACGGAAGCACGGGTAGCAAGGTCAAGAGTACGACGGCGATCGAATCTAGATCCGCAACGACGATCGTTTCGAACTCGGTTCTTTCGGACATCACGTTGAGTCCGAACATGGGTTTTCCGCCGAACGCGACTTTCAGTTACAAGACGACATGCACTCAAGCAGTTCCTGGCGAATACCCCGACTGCAAAATCGAACTCTCGAGCACTCCTCCCGGTGGAGGAGGTCCGTCGACTTCCGACAACTGTTCGTACACCTGGGACAACGATCCCGCGACGTGGGTCGGCCTCGCCGAGCGCGGCACTTTCAAAATGCAATCCGGAGTGACGACTCAAGCTCTTCGAGTGACGCGCACGATCCCGGTCTCGATCAAATGCACGCGCGGGAGCGAGCCGGAACGTGATCTGGGCAAAGGCCTCTCGCAATCGACGACGATCACGACGAACGACGTCGTCTCCGAGCACGCGCGATCGTGCTACAGCCACACGACTCTCTATTCTTTTTCGGCTTACGCGCAAGACGGTGGGATCCTTCTCGACCTCTACAAAGACGAGCTTCTCTCCGCCCCCGTCCGATGAATGCAACGACCGCGGGAGCACGACTCCCGCTCTTCGATACGCTTCGCGGAATGGCCATGGTCCTCATGGCCATTTATCATTTCTGCTTCGATCTCGATCATTTCGGCATCATCGACGTGAACATGAGTCGCGATGAGTTCTGGCTGATTTTTCGCGCGGTCATCATGACGTCGTTCATGGGTCTCGTCGGCGTCGGGCTTTTTCTCAGCTCGGCCCGATATTCTTCGACCAAATTCTGGCTGAGACTCGCGCGTGTCGCGGCCTGTGCCGTCGTGATCTCGGTCGCGACTTACTTCTTGTTCGGTTCCCGGTGGACGTTTTTCGGAGCTTTGCACTTCATCGTCATCGCGACTCTGCTCGGCCCACTCTTGATTCGAATCCCGATCGCCTGCGCTGTCGTCGGCTCCGCGATCGTGGCGCTACCCTCGCTTTACCAAAATGCATTCTTCTCGCAGCCGATTTGGATTCTCACGGGTCTTTCACCCATGAGGCCGGCGACCGAAGATTTCTCACCGTTCGCTCCGTGGCTCGGCGTCGTGATGCTCGGGGTTTTCGTGGGTTTTCTCGCGCGAAAAAGATTCTCGCACTTGGCGACGTTCGAAGTGCTTAGCTTGAGCAAACTCGGGCACCACTCGCTAGTCTTCTACATGACTCATCAGTTGGTCTTGTTCCCGATCGCTTGGGCGATCTCGAAGATCTTCGCTTAGGCGATGAAATCGCCGCGCATGGAAGCTGCGATCCGTGCTCGCTCCATTCTCGGGCGAACGTAGACGAAATAGAAAATCGCTCCCGCGAATGCTCCACCGAGATGCGCTCCGTGACCAATCGGAAGTCCGCCGCCTTTGGCCTGCGCGGTTAAGCCCCAGATGTCGAGACCGACGAACACGAGTGCTCCGACGAGCGCCGGCATCGGGATGAAGCCGAGCAGATAGATTTTTTCTTTTCGGAAAATCAGCGAGAACAGCAAAACCAATCCCGAGATCGCACCCGAAGCTCCGAGCGCCGCCATCCCCGGCTCATGAACGACGTACGCCGAAACGAGCGCGTGCGAAAGCGAGCTCACGGCTCCGGCGACGAGATAGAAAATGAGGAACGTCACGTGCCCGAGCATGGGCTCGATCATTCGGCCGAAATTCGAGAGCACCATCATGTTGATCAAGAAGTGCAGGAACAAGTTGTGCGAGAAGACCGAGGTGATCAGCACCCACCAGCGGCCAGCGAGGAGAGCGTCGTAACTCACGAGAAAGTTCGTCGCCATGAACTCGGGGTCCGCGTAGCCGTGCCACGCGAGAAAAACCGCGATGTTGATCGCGATGATGAGAGTGACGAAGAAGGAAGAAAAAATGCGGCCCATCTGCGTCGACTCTACCTGGATTTTAACGGAAGAAGAAGATGGTGGTCGGGGACGGAATTGAACCGCCGACACATGGATTTTCAATCCATTGCTCTACCGACTGAGCTACCCGACCATCGGATGAGAAGTAAGGAGTTACCCGGGGGCCCATCACCTGTCAAAGAAAAAGCCCCCTGGCTGAAGCTTGGGCCGGCGGAACCGGCCGAATACCAGGGAGTTACGCTTTTTCGAGGGCGCTCGAGAGATCGCGCATGAGGTCTTCGAGGTTCTCGACGCCGACGCTGAGTCGAATCATCGCGTCGTCGATGCCGAGGACTTTGCGCTGCTCGGGCGGGATACTCGCGTGGGTCATGATCGCCGGATGTTCGATCAACGATTCGACTCCGCCCAAGCTCTCGGCGAGAGCGAAGACGCGGACCGATTCGAGGAACCGGCGAGACTCCGTCATTCCACCTTTGAGGAAGAACGTGATCATTCCGCCGAAGCCCGACATCTGTTCGCGTGCGAGAGCGAACTGCGGATGCGAAGCGAGCCCGGGGTAAACGACCTTCGCCACTTTCGGATGTTTCTCGAGGTAAACGGCGATCTCTTTCGCGCTCGTTTCGTGTTGGCGCATGCGAAGAGCCAGCGTTTTCAAGCTTCGCATCGCGATGAACGCGTCGAAGGGAGAACCGATGCCGCCCATCGAGTTCGAGAGGAACGCGATTTTTTTCGCCAGCTCCTCGTCGTTCACGATCAGCGCACCTCCGACCATGTCGCTGTGGCCGCCGACGTACTTCGTCGTCGAGTGAAGCACGATGTCGGCGCCGAGCTCGAGCGGGCGCTGGAAATACGGGCTCATGAACGTGTTGTCGACGAGCGAGAGGATGTTTTTCGCCCGCGCCGCCTCCGACACCTTCTTGATGTCGACGAGTTTCATCGTGGGGTTCGTCGGCGTCTCGATCCAAACCATTTTCGTATTCGGCTTGATCGCGCCCTTGAACGTGTCGACCTTCGTAAGATCGACGAACGAGAATTCGATCCCGTTGTGACGGATGACTTTGTCCATGAGACGGAACGAACCGCCGTACATGTCGTCCGACGCGATCACGTGGTCGCCGGCCTTCAACATATGGAGAGCCGTCGTCGAAGCCGCGCATCCGCTCGCGAAAGCGAAGCCGAAGCGACCCGACTCGAGATTCG
Organism: Bdellovibrionota bacterium; assembly: GCA_040384505.1. GTDB lineage: Bacteria > Bdellovibrionota > Bdellovibrionia > Bdellovibrionales > JAMPXM01 > JAZKJB01. The sequence goes on from JAZKJB010000273.1 coordinate 10,042, forward strand.
CGAGGCACGCTTCGTAAGCCGTGCGCGTTGGATTTCCCGTTCGGCTGTACTCGTAACCCTTGTGAACGCCCGGTGAGGCCTGAACGTAGGTCGACGTCAGATAAACGGGAGTCATGATCGCGCCCGTCGTGGGATCTGGCTCTTGCCCGGCATGGATCGCGCGCGTTTCGAAGCCGAAGTCTTTAACGTTCCAGTCGTGTTTCATATTTCGAAGCCGTTCGTTTTCATCCACGTGTCGTCGAAGACCTTGCTCAGGTAGCTCCGTCCGCCATCGGGGAAAAGTGTGACGATGTTCGCGGGCTTTTTGAGCTCCGCGGTCTCGGAAAACTTGATCGCCGCCGCGAGTGCGGTTCCACAGGATGGACCGACGAGCAGGCCGTCGCCGCGTGCGATTTCGCGCGTCTTCTTCATCGTCTCCGCGTCGCTGATCCGGATGAAGGCGTCCATGTAGCGGAAGTGGACGTTGTCCGGGAGCATGTCCTCGCCGATTCCCTCGACGAGATACGGAGCCGGCTTCTCGCGGACTTCCTTATGATAGAAGAGATCGTACAAAATGCTGCCGATGGGGTCGGCGCAGACGATCTTCACGTTCGGGTTTTTCTCTTTGAGATATCGACCGACACCGGAGAGCGTTCCACCCGTTCCGATCCCCGCGACGAAAACGTCGATCTTTCCTTCCATCTGTTCCCAGATTTCAGGTCCCGTGACTCGGTAGTGGACGTCGGAGTTCGCCGGATTGTGATACTGATTCGTCAGGTAGGCGCCCGGCGTTTCGTCGACGATGCGTTTGGCGACCGAGTAGTGGCTTTCCGGATCTTCGGGCGCTTTTCCAGTCGGAGTAATGACCACCTTCGCGCCGTACGCTCGAAGCGTCGCGCGTTTTTCTTCGCTGATCTTGTCGGGCATCACGAAGACGCACTTGTAACCCTTGAGAGCCGCGACCATTCCGAGACCGACCCCGGTGTTTCCGGACGTTGCTTCGACCAGCGTTCCGCCGGGCTTCAAGAGACCGCGTCGTTCGGCGTCTTCGATGATCGCGAGGGCGATGCGATCTTTCACGCTGCCGCCCGGATTGAAGTACTCCATTTTTCCGTAGAAACGGTGACCGTTCTTGGGAACGCTCGAATGAAGTTCGATCATCGGCGTGTCGCCGATGGCGTCGATGACGTTCTTAAATCTCTTGCTCATGATCTTTGCCTTTGGAGGAGCGAGCCGCGTCGAGGGCCGCGAGGACTTTGTTCATGCAGTCGATCGGATCCGCGGAGTACGCGAGACCGGCGGCTTTCATGTGGCTCTTGACGAGTTGGGGTTCCGGTTTCGATTTGATGAGCTCGTCGACGAGTTCCTCGAGATGGTCGAGGCGCGTTCCGGTTTCGAGCAAACTGGTTCTCTGGGATTTCACGGCGGACCCCCTAAGCATTCAGGTGGGGCGACTCTACCGTAGAGCATTGACTCCGTTCAACGTTTAACGGCGACCGAAATCCGCGCCAGATCCGCCTCGTTGAGCTTCAATGTGCGCCCCGCAAAAAGCTCCACGCGAGTCTCTCCCGTGCCACCCGCGCCCGACCATTTTATGCGATGAAGGCCCGGGCGTAAGCCGTGGATCGAGATGGGTGAAAAACCCGCGGGGTGACCGTTGATTTCGAGCTCCACCCACCGATTCGTGCGGACTTCGAGTCGGGAACGCTCGGATTCGATTTCGAGAGGCGCCTCGGCGCGAACGGAAATGCTCAACGTCGAAACGACGGCGAGAAGTGAGGCCGCGATCGGTTTCATCCACGGCCGATTTCGCGCGGGCATGCGGTCGGAGAGGATTTGCGTCTGACTCGACTCTGCTTTTTCTTCGAGGAGTTCCGCAACGCGCGCTCCGAGCTCCTGGATCGCCATCGCATCGATCGACGATGCGAAATTCGTCGGAACCGTACGACGGCAGGGATCGAGCGCCATGAGAGACGTCCCCGAATCCGCAAGTCTCACGCTTCGCTTGCGTGCAGCGGAACCGGTTG
>JAZKJB010000274.1:0-8471 GCA_040384505.1 Bdellovibrionota bacterium
TGAGATAGAGATCTTTCTGATCGCTCGAAAGCCCCGTGCGTTTCGGCTGACCCGGCTCCGGCTCTGGTAGCGGGATCGAAGCACGGCGCGCGAGGAATTCGACGGACTCCGGGAACGACATCCCGTTATAAGTCTCGAGGAACGTGAAGACGTTCCCGCCTTTTTTGCAGCCGTAACAAAAGTAAAGTTGATTGTCTTCGGTGACCGAGAAGCTCGGGGACTTGTCGGAATGATCCGGAAACGGACAACGGCCCATCAAGCGGTGCCCGGAGCCTTTCAGCTCCGTGTGCTGCCCGATGATCTCGGCGATGTTGTTCGCTTCACGAACCTTCTCGATGAAGTCTTGAGAAAATCTCAACTGCCAGTCCCGTTTCCGTTTGGCGTTTCGGTTTCGGTTTCCGTTTCCGCACGGTTTTCCGTTCTCGGTTTTACTACTGGAGTTTCGACTTGATGATTTCGCTCATGAGTTTGTTGTCGGCGAGGCCGCCGGCTTTCGCCTGCGCTTCCTTCATGACCTTACCCATGTCCTTAACGCTGGTCGCGCCAGAGGCAGCGATCGCTTCCGTTACGATCTTCTCGATTTGGTCGCGGCCCATTTGCGCAGGCAAATACGTTTCGAGGAGTTTCATTTCCTTCGTCTCGTTGTCGACGAGATCTTGGCGGCCGGCTTGGCCGAATTGCTCGATGGATTCTTTGCGTTGCTTCACGAGTTTCTTGATGACCGTGACGCACTCTTCTTCGGGCATCGGATTCGGGCGGAGCTCGATCTCGCGGTTCTTGAACGCGCTTTGAACCATGCGAAGCGCATTGAGTTTGTCCGCGTTCTTTTCTTTCATCGCCGTTTTGATGTCGTTCGAGATTTGTTCGCGCAAAGACATTCGAAAACCTCCGGAAGGATTAAACGAAAGAGCCGGTGCGATGACCGGCTCTTTACTTCAGCATCTGGAACGAAGATCCCGAGGGATCAATCCGTCATCTGCTTCTTCAGTTTCTTGATGAGTCGCTTCCGTGCCGAAATCGATTTCTTTTTCAGGCGGACGCTGGGCTTTTCATAGTGTTCGCGCTTTTTGACTTCCGACAAGATGCCGGACTTCTCGCACGATTTTTTGAATCGACGGAAAGCTTGTTCGAAGCTTTCGTTGTCGCGCAATTTTACGAGTGCCATTTAAAATCACCTGCCCTTCAGCTCATCGCGCGCCTTTTATAGGTTCGCGAGGCTACGAGTACCGGCGTCTTTCGACGCTCAGCCGAAGGATGGTATAGCAAGGGGCCCTCCTCTTGACAAACTCGAAGGTCGCTCTTAAGGCCCATATGCACCGCATTAGCCTTAAGGGCCAGGAGTCTGTTTGCCTACGGAAACGAGCGAAACGATCGACCAGCGATGGATGAAGCGAGCCCTGGAACTCGCTTCAGAAGCCGGTTTGCGGGGTGAAACCCCGATCGGAGCGGTCATCGTGCACGACGGTGCGGTCGTCGGAGAGGCCGGTAATCACAAGGAAAAGTCGGGGGATCCGCTCGGTCACGCCGAGGTCCTCGCGATTCGCGCGGCCGCCGAGAAGCTAGGTCGATGGCGACTTTCCGGCTGCACTCTCTACGTGACCCTCGAACCCTGCACGATGTGCGCAGGCGCCATCGTTCATGCTCGCGTCGACCGCGTCGTTTACGGCGCGAGGGACCCGAAGGCCGGCGCGGTTCACTCACTTTATCAGATTTTGGGCGATGCCCGCCTGAATCACTCCCCCGAAATGACCGAGGGAGTTTTGGCGGAAGAATCGAGTGCGCTCCTCAAGGACTTCTTCCGCAACTTGCGAGCGAAACCGAAAACCTGACGAGCGATCCGATCAATCGCGCGGTTTCGTCATCAGTCGAAGTACGAGCAACGACAAAACTGCGATCGCGACCCAACCCAGGGTGCTCACGACTTTTTGCCGATCACCGCTTGCCCCAACAAGTAGGGCTGAAGCTTCGTAGGGATTTTCACCGTGCCGTCGGCTTGCTGGAGCTGCTCGAGGAGCGGAACGAGGAGCCGCGGAGTCGCGACGGCCGTGTTGTTCAAAGTGTGCGTGAACTTCACGTTACCTTCGGAATCGCGATAGCGAATGTTCGTTCGGCGAGCCTGCCAGTCGTGGAGGTTCGAGCACGAGTGCGTTTCGCGGAAAACGTTTTCGCTCGGAACCCACGTCTCGATGTCGAACATCTTGAATTTGCCGGCGCCCATGTCGCCCGTGCAAACGGCGACGACGCGGTAATGAAGACCGAGGTCTTGAAGAATTTCTTCCGAGGTCTCGAGAAGAATCTTGTGCCACTTCTCCGATTCCGCCGGATCGTTCTTGCAGAGAATGTACTGCTCGACCTTGTTGAATTGGTGAACGCGGATGAGTCCGCGAACGTCGCGGCCCGCGCTCCCCGCTTCGCGGCGGAAGCAAGGACTTATGGCGCCGTAGCGAATCGGGAGATCCGATTCGTTCAAGATTTCCCCTGAGTGAAGCGCATTCACCGGAACTTCGGCCGTACCCGCGAGATAGATGTCGTCGTCGGGCAGATAATAGACTTGGTCTTTCCCCGTGGGAAAATGGCCGGTGCCGACGAACGCGAATTCGCGCGCCATCGCGGGAACCGAAATCAGCGTGAAGCCTTTGGCGTGGAGCTTATCGAGCCCGTAACGGAGAAGCGCGTTCTCGAGAAGCACGAGCTCGCCCTTGAGTGCGTAGCTTCGCGAGCCGGAAACTTTCGAGATGCGCTCGAGATCGGCCCAGCCATGCAGGTTCAAGATCTCGACGTGATCTTTCGGTTTGAATGCGAACTCGGGTTTCTTCCCCCACTGCTTCACGTCGACGTTGCCCGACTCGTCGGGGCCGATCGGCGCTTCGGTCGAAGGGATCATCGGGACGAGATACAAAAAACCTTGAAGCTTCTGTTCCGCGGCTTCGACGGCAGGCTTCAGCGCTTCGATTTCTTTATTGAGCTCTCGGCCGCGTGCGATGATCGCATCTCTGTCGGCGGGGGCGGCGCCTTTCATTTTCGCGGCGTTCGCGTTCTTTTCTTCGTTGAGAGACTGGCTCTTTTTCTTGAGCGTGAGGAGCTCTTGGTCCGCGCTCAAGAGATCGTCGAGTTTCAGCGAAACGCGTTTGAGCTCGATGGCTTTTTTCACGGCGTCGACGTTATCGCGGATGAACTTGAGATCGAGCATGAGGCCTCCGGATGCGAGAGAAGCTCCAAATCACCAAAGCGGGCCCGAAAACTCAAGGATTTTAATGCGTTCCGCCGGTCGGGCTGCATGAGTATGCGCCGTGGCGATTTCTGCGGGGCTCCCTTTTTACAGCGTTTCGTTAGGAGAATGCCGAAAGGGTGGCGAAAACTCGCGCATGAATATATATGCATAGGTAAAGGAATGGGCGCATAAAGTTGCGCGCTTGGTCCTCACGCCGAAGGGGGTTGTCCTGTGACTGGAAAATCTCGTCGCCCCGTTGCGATCGTCGGAGCCCGGGGCTACTCGGGTCTCGAGCTCGCGCGTTTGCTCCTTCGCCACCCCCACGCCGAGCTCGCGGGCTGCTTCGCGACCGATTCCAGCTTCAAGCTTTCCCAACTTTTGATCGACGCCGGCGCTGAAGAAGTGCCGACGTGGTCGATGGACGATTTCGACTTGTCTGTGAAGTCGGTTCAAACGGTTTTTCTCGCGACGCCCGCTGAAGTTTCGCTCGAGCTCGCTCCTCGCGCGTTGAAAGCCGGCGCCCATGTCGTGGATTTGAGCGGGGCCTTCCGTCTCAAGCGCGGAACGCTCGAAGAGAGAGCTTCGACGTACAAACGCTGGTACGGTTTCGATCACTCGGCTCCCGAGCAGTTGCTCGCGGCCGAGAACGGACTCGTTCCGTGGGCGGGCCGCTTGTCCGCGAAGAAGCCGACGCTCGTCGCGAATCCCGGTTGCTACGCGACTTCGGTTTTGATGGCGATCCTTCCCCTGCTTCGCGCGAACGCGATCGTGAAAGACACTCTCGTCGTCGATGCGAAATCGGGAACGACAGGCGCGGGACGGAAAGCCAGCGAAGCGACGTCGTTCACGGAAGTCGAAGGCGAGTGCCTCCCGTACAAAGTCGCGCGCCACCAACATTGGCCGGAGATCGTTCAGCAGGCGGCGGCTCATTCGGGTGCGGACATCGCGCCGTTTTTCACGACACATCTCCTGAACGTCAGGCGCGGGATCATTTCGTCGATCTACGCGCGTCTCGCTCCTTCTTTCATTGCGGGAACCGACGCCGAAACCGACCTGAAAATCGAAGCTCTCTTTCAAGAAGCTTACTCGAACTATCCGCTCGCTCGCTTCGGCGCCTTGGGCAAACCGGAAACGGACGCGCTACTTTCGCTCAAGCGTGTCGTCGGTACCGCACGTACACACGTCACGTGGAAGGCCGAAGGCGACAAGCTCCATCTGTTTTCATTGATCGACAACCTCGTGAAAGGCGCGGCTTCGCAAGCCGTCGAGAACTTCAACCGTCTCAACGACGAGCCCGCGACCACGGGACTCGTCGGCGTGGAAGGAGTGCTATGACACCGGGACCGGGACTCCAGAGAACGACTCTTCCGATGGGTTTCAGCGCTTCGGGCGTGAACTGTGGCGTGCGTCGCTATCGCCCCGATCTCGGAATTCTCATCTCCGATCGAGATGCCGTCGCCGTCGGAACCTTCACGTTGAATCAGTGTAAGGCGGCGCCGGTTCTCTACTGCCAGAGCCTTCTTCCTTCCTCTCGGATTCGCGCGATCGTCACCAACAGTGGACAAGCCAACGCCGCCACGGGCGCTCTCGGAATCGAGAACAACTCTCGAATGGTCGCGTCGGCCGCTCGCGCGCTCGACTGCAAACCAGAGCAAGTCTTGACGGCCTCGACCGGCGTGATCGGCCAGCAGATGGACATCGAGAAGATCGAAACGGCGATGCCCGAGCTCGCGCATCGCGCGGTCGAGACCGCGGAGAGCTTCGCGCTCGCGATTCTCACGACCGATCTCGTTCCGAAGTCGGTGACGACGACGGTCACGCTCTCCGGTGGTGAAGTTCGGATCACCGGCATCTGCAAAGGCTCCGGGATGATCCATCCCAACATGGCGACGATGCTCGGTTACCTCTTGAGCGACGTCCAAGTTTCGACGGCCCAGGCGCAAGCGCTTTTGAGCGATGCCGTGAACGAATCGTTCAACATGATCTCGGTCGATGGCGACATGTCGACGAACGATTGCTGTTTCTTGATGGCGAACGGGGCCTCCGGCGTTTCGCTCAAAACCGAAAGCGATCTCTTGAAATTCAAAGCGGCTCTCCATGAAGTCGCGAAAGTCTTGGCTCAATCGATCGCGATCGACGGCGAAGGTGCGACGAAACTGATCGAAGTTCGCTTGAAGGGCTCACCCGATCTCGCGCTGGCACGCCGCGCGGCTCGAGGCGTGACGCTGAGCCCGCTGATCAAAACCGCGATCCACGGCGAAGATCCGAACTGGGGCCGCATTCTCGCGCGCCTCGGCGCCGAGCAAGTCCCCACCTCCGCGCTCGACCGAATGACTCTCGTCCTTCAAGGAACACAGCTCTTCGAAAAAGGTCAGCCCGTCACGTTCGACCGCGATGCGGTTCGTGCATCGATGAAAGTCGGAAAGATCGTCATCGAGATCGATCTCAAGTCGGGCTTTCATGAAGCCGTCGCTTGGGGTTGCGATCTCACGAAGAAATACGTCGACATCAATACGGAGTACTCGTGAGCGCGCGACCGCTCGAAGGACAGCGCGTGCTGTTGAAGCTGGGCGGGGCGACATTGCAGGATGAAACGGTCATCCAGCAGGTCGCACGTGACGTCGCGTCGGCGACGGAAGCCGGTGCTTCGGTCGCGATCGTTCATGGCGGAGGACCCGCGATCAACGAAGAGCTCACCCGCCGTGGAATCACGTGGACGTTCTTCGAAGGTCAGAGAATCACGACCCCCGAAATGATGGACGTCATCGAGATGGTCTTGTGCGGACAAGTGAATCGCAAGATCGTCCGGGAATTGAATGCGAATCGTGTCGAAGCCCTAGGATTCTCCGGTGTCGACGGTCGAACGCTTCAATGCCGCGTGAGCGACGAACGTATGGGCCTGGTGGGCGTCGTCGATTCAGTTGATCCGTCGATCTTCAAATCGTGGATGACCGCGACGAATCGCGTGGCCGTCATGGCGCCCGTCGGTTGGGGTGGACAGGGACGGGCGTTGAATGTGAATGCGGATTGGGCCGCAGCGCAGATCGCATGTTCCTTGCGGGTGAACCGACTCGTCTATTTGACGGATCAAGATGGAATCCTCGATCAGAATAAAGTTTTGATTCCGGAGGCGTCCGCCGCCGCACTCGAACGACTGATCGAAATCGGCGTGGTCGCAGGCGGAATGCTCGCGAAAGTTCGAACGATCCTCTTCGCACTCGATCATGGTGTCGAGGGTGTGCAAATCGCGAACGCTCGCAAACCGAACTCACTTCTCGACGTGCTCACCGGTAAGAAAATCGGAACTCTCTGTGTCGCCAACGGAGCAAAAAAATGAACAAACGCCCAGTCTCGACGACGGAAACCAACAAACGCCAAGCCGCCCTTCGCCGCCTTCTCGGTCAAGGAGGAGTGACGACGCAAGACGAACTGCGTGGCGAGCTCGAACGTCAGAACTTCAACGTGACCCAGAGCACGATATCTCGAGATCTTCGCCGCATCGGCGCGGTGAAAGCCGTCGATGCCCACGGCGAAACCGTGTATCGCCTGCCGGAAGAGATGATCTCTTTGAGACTGCCTCCGACGAACCTCGCGGACATGGTTCTCGACGTGCGAACGAACGGTGCGCTCATCGTCATGCTCACGGCACCTGATTGTGCGTCGCTGGTCGCACGCCATTTGGATTTGTCGCGCCTTTCGAGCGTGATCGGAACGATCGCCGGTGACGACACGATCTTCGTTGCGCCTGCGAACTTGAAGACGATTCCAGCCACCATCAAAGCGATCCGCGACTCCTTGACCTTCACCAACGTCGGTTGAGGCTGAGACACTCGTCCAGTCGAGGCGCTCGACTTCCGAACTGAAGACGTCCTAGGACCGATCCAGCAAGATTTGTTTAGCGGATAATGGGACGTGATGACACACACGTTCCGTTTTCGTCTCCGTCTATTGACGGCAGCGCTATCGATTGCCGCGTTCGTCGGTTGTGGACCGGTGTTCAATCGCGATGGTGGCGAGTCGCCTGGCGCGACTCCTCCCTCGAAGGACGGGAACAAGGATACGGGCGAGACGAACCCCAAGCCCGGGTCCTTCCAAAACGTGACGATCGATCAAACGATGACTCTCCGGAAATTTTTGAATCCGATCCTCGAGCTCGTCGTGGACATTCCCGCTGGCTCCGTCGTCGGCGTTCCGACTCCGTATTCCATCGTGAACTTCGACTACCGCGAAAAGGACGGAACGACGGCGCGGTCGAGCACCGGGTTCGTCTCCCCCGTCGTTCTCGTTTCGGTTCCTGCCGCGAGCAACTGGCCCCAGAGCAAGATCGATCAAATCAATCTCACGATGGGCGGACTCTTCGTCTCCGCGAGAATCGTGGGCGCGATCGAAGGCGTCAGCGGAAACTTCGCGCCCCTTCCGGCGACGACTCCCGATGCCGGTTACCTCACTCAGTACGATCCGGATGGAAAACCGAAGTTCAACTACACGACCTCCATCGTGAAGCGCTTCGGCCCCCGTCTGAACAAGGGCATTCCCGCCGATCAGATGACCGCAGGAGATCGTGAACGTTATCGACGCGTGTTTGCCGAGCTCGTAACGGTCGGCAATCGCAAGGCGGAAACGCCGAAGTCGACTCTCTTGATCGACAACGCTCTCGCGACGAAGCTCTCGATCGAATACGAGAACTCACGAACGATCGCGATGAACGGGGCTTGGTCGATCGCAGTGAATGGAACGGCACTTCGCCACGGCTTCGAGAACGTTCCGTGCGCCGAGTTCATGTCTGAAGTCTTGCGCCAAGCGTATCAACGTGCCGGCTACCGCGTGACCGACGACTTCAGCGCTGCGCGAGGAAACGAGTTGATCTGGACGAGAACCGCGGCGGTCGTGACGTTCTCGAAGTCGCTCTACGATGCGGGTTGGATCCCATGGGACAATTTGAAATTCAAAGCGCCCGTCGGGGCCTTCTTGATGAATGGCGCGGGCAACAGCCCGGGACATACGTTCTTGGCGGCGGGTGACGACGGTCGAATCATCGTCGACAACGGAGCGCCACAGGGTCGCGATCTTCGAAAGACCGCGCAGAAGACGATCGAGCTGATGTATCAGACCGGAGTGTTCTTCCTCCCGCCCGGCATCCAGCCCGAAGCACGATAAAGCGATCTAGAAATCGCCCTCTTCCGAGCCTTCGAGTGAGTCGACCAAGTCACCGGTGAAACCTGCCGTGCAGTTCAATTGATAAGCTTCCGCTCTGAGGCTC
>JAZKJB010000274.1:8481-21980 GCA_040384505.1 Bdellovibrionota bacterium
CTTGTTGCGGGCGTCGTCCTTGAGGCCGGCGCACATGTCTTCCACCGAGCCGTATTCTTGTCGTCCGGTGTTGCAGCCGTTGTATTCGTATTCATAGGTGTACGTCTTGTCGTCCTTCTTGGCATTGCAGGCGGCGAAAAGGGCGATGCTCGCGACCGAGAGAATGATGAGAGAAACCCGATTTTTCAACTGACGCTCCTCGACCTATGACCAGTTAGAATTTTCACGCGTCTCGCCGGAGAACGAATAGAACGAGCACCGGAGACCCGAAAGCGCGGTGGACCTATCGACTGCAACACGGAGTCCAGGTCCGTTCATTTTTCGAAGACGCTTCCGATAAGTTCCTCGATGCCATTCGCTTATATCGCCCTCCTAGCATTAGCGGCTCTCTCGGTCTCCACCGTCGGCGCCTTTTTCTCAATCACCGGTCTCGCGAAGCTCTTCGCGGGTGCACCGATCGCCGTCATGGCGATGGCCGGCTCGCTCGAGTTCGCGAAAATCGTCGCGGCCGCTTTCGTCCATCGATCATGGGCGCAGCTTCCGGTCCTCCTTCGCTACTACTTGAGTGGTGCGATCGTCGTCCTCGTGACGATCACGTCGATGGGTATCTTCGGATATCTCTCGCACGCCTATCAGGCGACATCGGAAGCTTTGAAACGAGTCGAAGTGAAGATGGTTTCGGTCGACGGCCAAGGCCAAGACGTTCAGAAGGAACTCGCGCGCCTTCAGACGATCATCAACATGGTTCCCGCGGAACGCGTGGGCAAACGACTCGAAACGCAAAAAGAGCTCGAGCCGCGCATCAACGAATTGAACGCGAAAGTTTCCGCGTTGAAGACCGAGCAACGCGATCTCCAGATGCAGCAACTCGCGCTTCAAACGGAAATCGGTCCCCTCGTCTATCTGGCGCAAGTCACGGGACGTGAGCCCGATCAAATCTCGAAGTGGTTGATCCTCATGTTCGTCGTGGTCTTCGATCCACTCGCGATCTGCTTGGTCATCGCGACCAGCTTCGCAGTGAAACTGCGTGCGGAAGAAAAGGCTCGTCAGGTCCTCGGCGCAACCACCGGTTTCGCCGGCGCGACGAAACTGTCGCCCGAAATTCCGACGACGCCGACGCTCGTGAACGACCGCCCCACCTTCGCGAAAGCCCCCGGCGCGGAAGACGTCGCCTAAATTTCGCGCAATCGTTTGCGTTCTTTTCGGGCCCCATGGTAACTTTCTAACTCGTTCATTCCTCAAACGGAGCTTTGGCCGAGTGGCTTAAGGCGCACGCTTGGAAAGCGTGTGTAGGGTAACACCTACCGTGAGTTCGAATCTCACAGGCTCCGCCATTAAACCTCGCGTTCGCAAACGACGAAGCGGGAGTCCGATTCAAATTATGCAAGTTCTGATCTTTTCGATTCTGACGATACTCATCTCCGCCTCGAGCGCGCGCGCCCAATCTCAGACCCAGCTCCCGCTCGTCGACTTGCCCGACGGAAAAGATGGAACGACGGTTCGTTACGGTTACGAGCTCCTCGCGAACACGCCGGAGTATCTCGGTTCGAAAGGAAAAATCAAAAAGCTAACGTCGTCGAGGCTCGCGTGTCGCAACTGTCATCTCGATGTCGGGGCAAGGCCTTCGGGAAACTCATGGTTGGATGCGCACGGCTTGTACCCGCAATATCGAGCGCGCGAAGGTCGCGTGCAAACGCTCGCCGATCGCACGAATGCCTGTTTCAAACACAATTTGCAGTCGAAACCGCTACCGGTCGATGGGCCCGAAATGAATGCGATCCTACGCTACTATCGTTGGCTCGGGCGCGGACGGCCAGCTCTCCTGAAGGATCCGGACAATCGCCTTCCGCCCCTGGAGTTGTTGTCGCGCGCAGCCGATGTCGCAGCCGGCGAGAAAATTTTCGGAGCCAAGTGCATGCGTTGTCATGGATCGAACGGCGAGGGCCAACTTCGCGCTGACGGCGTCGCCTATTTGTATCCGCCGCTTTGGGGCAAAGAAAGTTTCGTCGACGGATCGAGCATGAGTCGCTTGAGCATGATGGCTCGCTTCGTGAAAGCGAACATGCCCTTCGGAGTGACGGCCGATAAACCGGAATTGTCGAACGAAGAAGCTTGGGACGTCTCCGCCTTCGTTCTCTCTCACGGGCGACCGAAGTGGAACGGCAAGAAAGTGTTCTCGTCTCTCGGCGACAAGCCCTTCGATTATCCGTTCGGCCCGTACGCCGATGAATTTCCGCTCGAGCAACACAAGATCGGTCCGTTTCTGCCCGTGATCGACCATTGGCGCAAACTGCAAGGTCCGCGCGCCTCAGAACCTACGACCTCCATATGAAGAAGTACACAGGTGCGGTTCTCGCCATCATCGCGATCACGTTCACGGCCTGCGTGTCGACGAAAGCTCCACGCGGGGACTCGAGAGTCACCGCAAAAGGAAAGTTCTTCGAGCTCGAGTTGAGAAACCATAGACCTTCGTTACCCGGCCGATTTCTCCTGGGTCTGATCGACTTCAGCCAGCTCAGAAAACTGCCCGCTCGAAGCGAGCTCGTGGTCATCGATCAGTCCGGTCGCTTGGTTTTCTCGAGAGCGTTCGAAAATAATTTCCGGTCGATGGCGCCAGTGGACTTCAAACGAATCGACGACAGCCACTACAGTTATTTTCTCACCTTACCCAGTCCTGGAATCGAGTCGCCGGCGACACTCCATTTTTTGACCGACGAGTTCGTCGATTCGTTCCCACGTCCGGTCCCGAACGACGAAGCTCACCTCGACATGCACGATGTCGCGCGCCGTGAGAACGGAAATATGATTTTCGTCTTTTACAGACGAGACGCGAGACGTGCCCACCTTTCTCAAGAGCTCCAAGAGTGGAACCTGAAGGGTGAGGTCGTGTTCAACTGGCGCACCAAAGGACACTTGGTCTCTCCGCCAGACGTGGGTTCGACGGAAGAGCCGTTCCAGGTCAATACTATCGAAATCGCAAAAGACTCCCTGCTCCTGAGTATGCGAAGCGAAAGCGAAATCGTGAAAATCGCCTATCCGAGCGGAGACGTGATCTGGAGATTGTCGTTTCGCGATTGGAAGTTCGAAAATGACGAGTTCGGCGGCTTCAGGTTCCAACACTCCGTCCGCCTCCTTCCCAATGGCCACCTCTTGCTTTTCGACAACGGCGACGGACACGACGGACGACCCGCTCGGGCAGCGGAATACGAAATCGACGAACGAAAAAAAATCGCGAGATTGGTTTGGGAGCATCGGGCCGACAAACGAAATCTGCCGAGCCTCTACGGCGGTTCGGTTCAACGTCTCGCCAACGGCAACACCTTGATCGGCTGGGGCCTGCCGCAGTTCGAAAACCTGAATCCGACTCTGCCACGGACACTCGCAACCGAAGTCGCACCCGACGGTACGACGGTCCGCGAGCTCGTCGCTCCTGGGCCTCTCGGCTCATATCGAGTTCACTTCGACGCGGATTGAGATCTGTGGTATCGAGTTTCCCATGTCGGATACGAACGAACAGAGAATCACGGAACTCGAGATCAAGATCGCACATCAAGAGGTCTTGATCGAAGACCTGCGCTCGGCCCTCGTGGGACACCATGATCGCCTCGAGAAGGTCGAGAAGCTGATGAAGTTCCTCAAAGACCGTGGCGAGGGCTCGCAGGGCCCTGCTCCGACCAACGAGAAGCCACCGCACTACTGACCGACCCACGCTAGGGGAATCTCGGTTGGATAACCGAGCAGAGCCTGGTACACCTTCGTCACATGAATTTCACAGATCTCCGACTCATCGAACCGCTCCAGCGGGCCGTCAAAGACACCGGTTACACCACACCCACCCCGATCCAAGCCGCGGCGATTCCGCACTTGCTCGAAGGGCGAGACCTCCTCGGTTGCGCTCAAACGGGAACCGGGAAGACCGCTGCTTTTTCTCTGCCGATCCTCCAACGCCTCATGGAAAATCCGCGACGGGCCGCCCCCCGCCACACTCGCGTGCTGGTGCTGACGCCGACTCGCGAGCTCGCGATCCAAATCCACGAGAGCTTCCGTACCTACGGTAAACATCTTCCGTTGAAGTATGCCGTCATCTTCGGTGGCGTGGGACAGAACCCCCAGGTGGATGCGCTTTCGCGCGGAATCGACGTCTTGGTCGCGACGCCGGGACGTCTGCTCGATCTCATCAATCAACGCCACGTCAATCTCGGGAATCTCGAAGTCTTCGTTCTCGACGAAGCCGACCGAATGCTCGACATGGGTTTCATCAACGACATTCGCAAGATCATCAAGATGCTGCCTGCGAAGAGACACAACTTGTTCTTCTCCGCGACGATGCCACCCGAGATCCAGTCTCTCTCGTCATCGCTCTTGCACGATCCCGTTCGCGTGGAAGTCACTCCGATCGCGTCGACCGCCGAGAAGATCAGCCAATGGGTGATGTTCGTCGACAAGGCGAAGAAAAAAGATCTCCTTCGCCACTTGATGCAGGACAAAGCGCTCAAACGCGTGATCGTCTTCACCCGCACGAAACGCGGCGCGAACCAGGTCGCCGAAGTTCTCGAGAAGAATCGAATCTCGAGCGCACCGATCCACGGGAACAAATCGCAAAATGCCCGACAACGCGCGCTCGACGACTTCAAGGCCGGCCGCATTCGAGTTCTCGTCGCGACCGACATCGCCGCGCGGGGCATCGACGTCGATGGCATCACGCACGTGATCAACTTCGAGTTACCGAACGTTTCCGAGAGCTACGTCCACCGCATCGGCCGGACGGCGCGAGCGGGAGCGGAAGGCATCGCGATCTCGTTCTGCGAAGCGGAAGAGCGCGCTTACTTGCGCGACATCGAGAAGCTCACGGGCCAGACGATCCCGGTCGTCACCGACCATCCTTTCCATTCGCACTCGGTCGCATCGGCGCCGATGATGTCGAAAGGCAAAGCGAAAGCGGCGATCGAATCGCGGGACAACAGACCCGGCGGCGGTGGTGGCGGAAACAGACGCCGCAGGCGTAGGCCCGGTGGTGGTGGTGGCGGAAGCGGCGGCGGAGCGAAGAAGAGCTCTCCTCGCGGCTACTCTCCCCGCAAATGAAAAAGGCCGCCCGAGGGCGGCCTTTTTTTATCCCGTCGATCACTGGATCGGGGAAAGAGCTTTAGCGGATCTGCGTGATGTCGTCGATCCAGCAGCGGTCCTGAACGCGACCCCAAGCATCGATCAACAAGACTTTGTCACCGCGGCAAACCCACGACGAGAACGACTCGAAACCGATGCGATCGGCCCAACGGAGACCCGAGCAGAAGTTCAGGCGGACTTGGTACTCGCGACCCATGTCACGCACGACCAGAGTGTCGCGGCCTTTGACTTCGAACGAGTCGACGCTGCGACCGTAGAAGCAGGTGTTGCCGGCTGCCAAAACCGACGCCGACGCCGAAGCCGAAAGCATGAGCGTGATTGCGAAAACTGCGAGCGAACGCATATGGGACCCCCCTTTGGATTTGAGGCCACGTTAGCAAACCGAGACGGGAAATCAACGCTTGATAACGGGGGCCGTAAGCCTCTACAACGCTAGCCATGAGCGAAACCGATGAAAAGAACCCTCGCCCCACGTTTCCGGAGATCTACATGGATCTCGCGCACGTGCTCGCGGCTCGCTCGACCTGCGCCCGCATGAACGTCGGAACCGTCATCACGTCGACCGACTACCGAAAGGTCCTCGCCATCGGTTACAACGGCAATGCCGCTGGTCTTCCGAACACTTGCGACAGAAACGAACCGGGAAACTGCGGCTGCCTCCACTCTGAGGAAAACGCGGTGATCAACTGCGACTCTCCCCGCTCCACGGAAAAGCACGTCTTCGTCACACACCTTCCTTGTGTCGCGTGCGCGAAGAGACTCATCAATCTCGGCGGCGTGAAGAAGGTTTTCTATCGTACGAGTTATCGCTACACGGACTCGATCGACATCATGAAATCCGTCGGAATCGACGTCGTTCACCTCGAATTGAAAGTTCGATGAGAAAGCTGATTTCATAACGTCGAAGGAAAAACCGAAGTATGGCCTAACGGCTCAGCCTCGAGCGAGGGCCGCGACTTTTTCTGCGATCGCGAGCGAGGCCGTGAGACCCGGCGATTCGATTCCGATCAAGTTGATGAAGCGAGCGGCATCTTCGGAAATGATGAAGTCTTTTTCTTCGCTCTCGTGAGGAGCGCGAAGTTTCGGTCGGATGCCGACCATGTCGTAAAACAAATCTTCTTTCTTGAGACCGGGGATCAGCTTGCTCGCGGAAGTGTGAAACTTCTCGAGCTTGCCCTCGCGTGGCGAGAAGTCGGTTTTGCTGTCGACGAACTCCGCGTCGGGCCCGAGACGAACACCGCCCGCGAGATCGAGTGTCACGTGAATCCCCAGTCCCGCCGCCCCCGGCTTCTTCATCGGGTAGACGAGGCGTTTGAACCTGTGGGCACTTTTCAATTTGAAGTAGTCTCCGCGGCACGGATGGATCTTGTAGTCACCCGCCCCAGCCATGCGTGCGATGTCGTCGCTGTAGAGCCCGGCGGAATTCACGACACCGGAAGTTCGAAGCGGGCCACGAGTCGTCTCGACGACCCAGTGATCGGGCGCACGCGCGATCGCGACGACGTCGGCTTTGTAGATCACGTCGAAACCGGAATCGGCTTCGACACATGACGCGAGGAGGGATTTCGTGAGCGCCTCGCCGTCGACGATTCCCGTCGTCGGAGACCAGATCGCCGCGACGCCCAGACTCGCGGGCTCGAGCTCGCGCATCTTGACGCCATCGACGAGCTGGAGCTCTCTCGCTCCGCACTCGGTCGCGGAGCGATGGAGTTTCTCGAGAAGTGGAACTTCACTCTCGTCGAAAGCCGTGATGATTTTCCCGCACTTCATGTGCGGGACGGAATGCTTCGCGCACCACTCGTACAAGAGATGCTGACCGCGGATGCAGAGCTCGGTCTTCAGTGAAGCCTTCGGATAATAGATGCCGGCGTGGATGACACCGCTGTTGCGGCTCGTGGTCCCGTGACCCGGTCCCGCTTCGCGATCGAGCACGAGAACGGACGCTCCGGCACGGCTCAGAGCGTGGGCACATGCAGCTCCGACGACACCCGCCCCTATCACGACCCAATCGACATCAGCACTCATAGGGCCAGTTTACCTGTTGCGAGAACTCATGGTCAACGCGACCAGCTCGGCGCTTTCCATGCTTCGAGCTCTCGAAGAAAGACCTGAAGACGGGCTGGAACGAACTTTCGAGACGGATACACCGCATAGGCTCCGCTCGATTCGGTTTTCCATTCGGGCATGATGGCTTTGAGCTCTCCGCTCGCGATCGCGTCGATGCAACTCATCTCGGGAATCAAAGTGATGCCGAGACCGCGAATGGCGAGCTCACGCAGAGCCTGCATGTCGGTCGCGCGCGCGGGACCGTGGACCTCGACCTCGATCTGTGAGCGATCTTTGATGAGGACCCAGGTCGGTGAGCTCCGCCCTTGAAAGACCAAGCAATCGTGTGTCGCGAGCTCGCGCGGATGTTTCGGCGTTCCGCGCGCTTTCAAGTAACTCGGTGACGCGACGAGGAGACGTCGATCGGCTCCGAGTTTCTTCGCCACGAGGCTCGAGTCCGAGAGATTGCCGAAGCGAATCGCGACGTCGACTTTTTCTGCGATCAAATCGACGTACTGATTGGTCACGAGAAGTTCGATTTCGACCTTCGAATACTTCTGGAGAAAGTCGGCGATGAACTCCGGGAAGCGACCGGTCGACATTCCGACAGGCACCGAAACTCTCAAGACTCCTTCGGGAGCGCCTCCATTTTGCGACAGGCGAGCTTCGGCCTCTTCGATTCCTTCGAGGACGTCGCTGCAGCGCTTGAAGAATTCTTCGCCACTCTTCGTGAGGTTCAATTTTCGTGTCGTTCTCTGGATCAGAGTGACCCCGAGCCGACTCTCGAGATCGGAAACTTTTCGACTGACAGTCGAGACGGGCATTTCGAGCGACGCCGCCGCTTTGGAGAAACTACCGAGGCTCGCGACACGGGTGAATACGGCTATCTCATTGAGATCTGTCATGGATTCATTGTTCCACAGGCGAGAAAGTAATTCTACATTTTCCCATCTAATCAGAAGCGGGTGAATCGACGATTCTTAAGGAGTCGCACGATTGAACAAACCGACGAAAGGTCATGACCATGAAAGCCCTCTTCTTCCCGAAGCTCGAACAAAGCACTCTCGACAAAAGAATCTCGACGGCACTTCTCGCGCTTCGAGTCATTATCGGTATCGCGATGGTGGCGCACGGTGCTTCGAAGATCGCCGCGCCATTTTCGTGGATGGGTCCTGACGCTCCGGTTCCGGGACTCTTTCAAGCGCTAGCGGCCTTGGCCGAATTCGGAGGCGGAATTGCGCTGGTCATCGGGCTTCTCACGCCCCTGGCGTCCTTGGGTCTGATCTCCACGATGATCGTCGCGGTCAACTTTCACTTGAGCAAAGGAGATGGGTTCGTCGGGGGCTACGAGCTCGCTGCCGTCTATCTCTTCGCGTCGATCGCGATATTGCTCGCAGGACCTGGACGCTATTCGCTCGACTTCGCTCTCGCGACCGTTCGCTCGCGTGGTATCATCGTCCGCGATGAAGTGGATCGACGAGTTTAAGCAGACACTGCACAAATACAAGAAGTGGGAGCCCGCCGTCTTTTTCGTCGCGGGCTTCACCTTCGATGCCTTCTTGCTCCACAGGATCGACGATCCGCTCATGCTCGCACATCAAGCGGTCTATCTGACGATCGCGGCCTTCCTCATCGCCTGGGATCACTTCTTCGAAGCCGGGCGCGCGACCATCCCCGCGAAGCTCACGAAAATTTGGTCTTACCGAGAAGGTTTTCTCCACTTCATCCTCGGCACCTTGCTCAACGTGTATACGATCTTCTATTTCAAGAGTGGAACGATCTTGAACTCGGTCGTCTTTCTCGCGCTCCTCGGCGGACTTCTCTTCTTGAACGAAGTCCGGCCGACGAAGATTCCGAAACACGCTTTGAGAAATGCGCTCTTCGGTCTCTGTCTGATCTCGTACATGAACATCATCGTGCCGATCGTCGTCGGTGCGATCGGTGTGATCGTGTTCTCGGTCGCCATCGCGGCCGCCTCGTTGATTCATGTCGGCTACACGGGGCTTCTGAAGTCGCGGCTCGATTCGCAGACGATCTGGCGGGAAATTCGTCTCCCGTTCGTGGGTATCGCCGTTCTCTACTCGTCGCTCTACTTCTTGAAGATCCTTCCGCCGGTGCCGCTCTCGATGAAGCACATCGGGATTTATCACGAGATCACGAAAGCCGAGGGGACGTATCGACTCGGCTACACTCGCCCGCTCTGGAGATTCTGGGAATCCGGAGATCAGACATTCGAGGCGAGACCGGGCGACAAGATCCACTGCTTCGTCCAAGTGTTCTCACCGACGAACTTTCGCGAACAGCTCTTCGTTCGCTGGCAGTACAAAGACGAGCGAACCGGTTGGACGAATTCTGATGCGATTCCACTTTCCGTCGTCGGTGGCCGCGCCGAGGGATTCCGGGGCTTCACCGTGAAGGAAAATTATCAGCCTGGCGATTGGCGCGTGCGCGTCGAAACCAGCGACGGGCGCGAAGTCGGTCGAATTGGCGTCCGGGTCATCACTTCTCACGACGCAGCCCCGCCAGAGATGATTTACGAGCACCGTTAATTGTGCTCCCCTGATGGAAGGGGGGCCCATGAAACGGAATTTATCGGCTATTGCACTGATTTTTTCTCTGACGCTTTTATCTTCGGTCTCGTTCGCACTCTACACGCCACAAGAGGCTCTCACCGATGCTCTTTCGGAGCCTCTCACGTTCGTCGGCTACTACATGCCGAAGTACAGTGAGTCGCAAAAGTATCCGAACTGTCTTTTCAAGAATTCGAAAGTCCTCTTGATGTCGAGTTACTGCGTTCGGCAAAACGTTCCCGCGGGTTCCGTGAAGTTCCACGCGACCGATCCTTCGAAAGGCTACGTGCGGATCTACACCGAGATCCAGAACCCGAACAAAGACATCAGCACGGCGAAGCGGGCTGACTATCTCGAGTTCATCTTGAGCACTTCCGTTCGGATCACCGAACAAGCGTTCGACCCGAGCATGAGCGTGAAGGCCTACGAGAAGTGGGAAGACATCGAGAACAAGAACTACACGAAGTACTGCGTGACCGGGCAATCGTTCAAAGACCAGCCGTATTCGACCGCTTGCGCCGACATCACGAACGAGCTCCACGTCTGGGGACCCCACGGGTTCAAGTTCTGGCAGAAGTCGGATCCGAAATGGCCGAAGCTTTTGAAGGCTCTCAAGAGCCAGATCCGCAATCTTCCGAATTATCCCTACTGAGCACTGATTCCCAGGACGTAAGTCGGTCTCGACTTACGTCCTCACGCGCCTCGCCAAGCTCACGCGAGAAGGACGAAAAGCCGAAAAGGAAGTGTTCTTAAACTTCCATCGATGAGGCTTTGAGCATGTCGTATTTGGTCGTCGCCGCACTCGTCACGCTCGCCGCTTTTCCCTCGTTCGCTTCTTCTAGCGAAACTCAAACATCGCCAAAACGGAAGATCGCGAGCGTCGTCGATCTCGAAGCCGAAATCCAACTGCTGCGCAAGCAAGTCGAAAATCAGAATCTCGACGGAGCCGGTTGCACGAAGCTCTTCGAGGAGACTTACGAGCGGCTTTGGAGCTCGTCGCCGAGCGATTACGCGCCCGACGCCGCTTCGAAAGAAGTCTTGAAGGCCAAAGCCCCGCGGCTCATCCAAGACCTCTTTCAAACTCGATTGCTCGTTCGCCAACGGATCAACCAACTCGCGGACAAGGGCCAAGCGACTCGCGAGTGCACCGATGCTGCTCGTTCGGTGTTACGGGCCGGCCGGTTTCTCGAGGACGTCCTCGGCCAGCTACAGCTCGACTTTCCGAAGAACGATCCGAAGAATATGCCGCCGGTCCTGAAAGGCGAAGCACCTTGGCTCCTCGTGAACCCGAAGTTCGGAAAGTTCGAGCTCAAGACCGGTGACGTCCTCATTTCACGCGGAAGCGCTTTCACGAGTGCGGCGATCGCACGCATCGCGGATGCCGACGCGCAGTTCTCCCACGCCGCGCTCATCTACGTCGACGACAAGACCGGGCAAGTGGAGACGATGGAAGCTCACATCGAAATCGGCTCCGTCGTCGCGCCATTGGAAAAATATCTCGAGGACGGCAAAACGCGTTCGGTCCTCTTTCGTCATCAAGATGCGGCTCTCGCCGTCCGTGCGGCGAAGCTCATGCGCGAAGAAATCCTCGCCTACAAGGCGAAGCACAAGGACAACTATCCCTACGACTTCAAGATGGAAGAGCAAAACGCGAAGGAAATTTTCTGTAGCGAACTCATCAGAAGAGCTTTCGAGCTGGCGAGCGACGGAAAAGAAATCCTTCCCCGCCTCACGTCGAACGTGAATCCGAAGAACACCAAGTTCATCGAACGCTTGGGCGTTCAGACCGGCGAGACCTTTTTGCCGGGAGACGTGGAGCTCGAAGGCCGCTTCGAGATGATCGCCGAGTGGCGCGACTATAGCCGCATGAGCGAAAGCCACATCCACGACGCGATTCTCGTCACGATGTACGACTGGATGGATCGCTATGCGTATCAGCTCTCGACTCGGGTTGGACGAAGATCAAAAAACAAGTTCTTTGGACCGTTCGCCGCTGGCCGCTCTTCTCGTCGCTTCTCAAGGAAAAGTTCCCGAAGAACATGGGCAAGAACGTGATCGGGACCGTCACCACGTTGAACCGCGTTTCAGCGATCTTGCAAAATCGATTGATCAGCGAAGACGAAAAACAGATGAAGGCGACGGGCTTCCCGCTCACGCCGCGCGAAATGTCGGAAAAACTCGAAGAGCTCAGACTCGAAGATCTCGGGAAATGGAACACGAAGAAGAGCAAAGCCGTTTT
This sequence comes from Bdellovibrionota bacterium, assembly GCA_040384505.1. Taxonomy (GTDB): domain Bacteria; phylum Bdellovibrionota; class Bdellovibrionia; order Bdellovibrionales; family JAMPXM01; genus JAZKJB01. Next base: position 20,461 of record JAZKJB010000274.1, read on the forward strand.
GCATCACGTGCTTCGCGCTCCGAATTGATCTTCACTGTTTCTTGAGATCCGCGATTTTCGCGGCCACTTTGGTCGCGTCCATCGCGGGATCGACGTCCTGATCGATCGACTTGATCTTCAGATCGGGTCCGATGATGTAGGTCCAACGCTTGGACATCTTCAATGCCAGCATCTTCGCGCCGAACTTCTCGGTGATGGCCGCATCGGGGTCGGCGAGCAGCGTGAAGTTGAGCTTGTGGTGCTCGTGGAATTTCTTCTGAGTCTCGACGGTGTCGGTGCTGATGCCGTAAACTTCGGCGTCCTGTGCCGTGATCTTTTTCAGATTGTCCCGGAAGGCACAAGCCTGGGTCGTGCAGCCCGGCGTCTCGGCCTTCGGATAAAAATAAAGGACGGTCCACTTTCCTTTTCGCGCTTCCAGGGAGAAATCCTCACCTGCGTGCGTCTTGGCAGTGAACGAAGGCGCCGTGTCGCCGACTTTCGCCGCCGCCGCTTGAACCGTCACGGACGCGAAAACCGAGGTCAGAAAACCGAGGATCGTGAAAACCGTCTTCATCGTAATGTCCTTCGTGAGGAATGAGTTCGATGACTTCATCGGTACCTCATCGACACGAAAGTCTCAAACTGTTACCGTATAAACGTGAAACGCATAACGCTCCTCCTGCTTGCCGTCATGATCGCGGCCGTTTTCCTCTCCTACGGGAACGTTTGGTCCTTCGCCTTCGTTTACGACGACGAATTTCTGATCGTGAAGAATACGTATCTCCGGTCATTCGCGACCTTCTTCGAAGTCTTCGGTCGTTCGTCGACGGGTGGCGCTGGCTTCACGGATTCTTTCTACCGGCCTCTCCAAGTCGTCGCCTATCTCTTCGCCGAGCAGATCTTCGGATCGGCTCCTCGCAGCTTTCATCTCTTGAACGTCGGCCTACACGCGGCGAATGCGTGTCTGTTTTTCGCGCTCGGTCGCAGACTCGGGCTGGCGCGCTGGGCGGCGTTCCTTCCCGCTATATTGTGGGCCGTCCATCCGATTCACACGGAGGCGATCACATATAAAAGCGGAACCGCAGATCCATTGTCGGCATTCTGGATCTTGATCGCCCTTTTGATCATGACTGCGGGATGGACCCTTCCGCGTATCGCCGTCGGACTCGTCCTCTTCGGCTTCGCGATGCTGAGTAAAGAGGCCGCGATCGTCTTTCCCGGACTCGTCATGACCATTCTCTTCCTCACTCGTGAGGAGCGGTGGAATTGGAAAACGTATTTACCCTCGGTTCCCTTCTGGCTCGTCGCTTTCGGTTATCTCGGCCTTCGAGCGACCGTTCTCAACTTCGATTCCGATTTCACGATGTACAAGTTCGATAGTGAGTACGCGCAAGACGTCTCACTGCGGCTCTTCACCTTTCTGGCGACGCTTCCGGATTACATTTCGCTTTTCTTTTGGCCTCACGACCTTCACATCGACCGCGATTATCCGGTCTCGAGAACGCTCTTCGAATTGAAGCCCCTCCTCGGACTGGCGCTTC